>DATHNM010000439.1:0-11444 GCA_035486095.1 Bryobacteraceae bacterium | reverse complement strand
CTTCGGATTCCTGGCAGCGCTGCTGGCATCCATCGGATTGTATGGCGTGATGGCGTATATCGTGGCCCGGCGTAGAAGCGAGATCGGCATTCGCATCGCCCTCGGCGCCGGCCGCGCGAATGTGCTCAAGCTGATTGGCGGCGAATGCGGAAAACTTCTGCTGGCCGGTCTGGTGCTGGGGATTGGTTTGGCCATAGCCGCATCGCAAGCCATTACGAAGCTGCTCTATGGGCTGAGCCCGAACGATCCGTTGACCATCGTCCTCTCGGTGCTGCTGCTGGCGCTGGTAGCCCTGCCTGCCAGCCTGATTCCGGCCATTCGCGCTTCTCGCCTCGATCCCATGACCGCCCTGCGGGAAGAATAGCGCGTACGGTTACTGATCGTCGCTACCCGCGAGCGTCGCGCCCGGTAGCGAAGGCGCGAGGCCGAAATTGGGATGCAAAGTCCTCATATCCGGAGCCCCGGATGGCTGCATGGGTCCCATCCCGTTGGTCAAGCCGAAGGCGTAGATCTTGTTATCGTCGGAGCCGATGTAGACCGTCCCACTGGCTATCGCTGGAGAGCCTTCCACCATGAAGCCGGTGGAGTAGCTCCAAAGCGGGGTGCCGCTGGTTGCGTCCAGAGCGTAAACGTTGTTGTCCAGGGACGCAACATAGAGCACGCCATTGGCATAGGCCGGAGAACTTTCCACCGCACCTCCGGTCGCGTAACTCCACAGCACGTTACCGTTGCGGCCGTTCAGCGCGTAGACGTTGTTGTTGTACGCGCCGATGTAAACTACCCCGTTTGCCACTGCGGGCGAGCTGAGCACCGGATTGCCGGTATGGAAGCTCCACAGCAGAGCGCCTGAGTTCGCATTCAGAGCGTACAGATTGCTATCCATCGACCCGACATAGACTACCCCGTTCGCCACCACCGGCGAGGACGAAACCGCTGCATCGGCGGTATAGGTCCACAGCTTGGTGCCATCCAGTCCCAAAGCGTAAACCTTGCCATCGTTGGAACCCACATAAATTACTCCGTTGACCACAGCCGGCGAGGAAAACACCAGGGCGCCCGTGGGGACGGTCCACAGCAGGGAGCCATTGCTGGTCTCGATGGCGTAAATATTATTATCGAACGACCCGACATAGAGCACTCCATTTACCACCGTCGGCGACGATTGCACGGCGGCTCCGGTTGTGTAGGTCCAGACCGTGGCGCCGGTGCTGGCATTCAGGGCGTAAATCTTGTTGTCGTCCGACCCGAAATAAACCACTCCATTTATCACGGTTGGTGAAGAGTACACCTGGCTGCCAGTGGCGCGTTGCCAGAGCAGAGCGCCGGTGCTGGTCTTGATTGCGTACATATTGTTATCGATCGACCCAGCGTATAGTGTTCCATTCACAATCGCGGGCGATGAATATACATAGCCCTTGGTCGGGTAGCTCCACTTGATGTCCATGCCGCTGACGGTACTGGGGCTCAATACGTTTTCATAGACATCGAACGCCTTGTGGCTAGGCGCGAAATGGAATTGGGTCCAGTTAGAAAAGACCGTGAATGCTACCTGCGCTCCGGTATCATTTGACCGCTGAACGGCGCTCACCCAGTGCGTTCCAGGTAAGGCCGAGGCCGGCACTTCGATGGCGATGCTGGAAAATGCGCCTGAGCCACTGGCAATGGCCAGTGCTTGATCCGCAGTATCGAAATAGAGGTCGACAGCCGCATGCGCGGAAAACCCGCTTCCCGACACGGTTATCGATCCGGTGGGCGGCCCCGCTTTGGGTGAAAGGGTAATTGTTTGGCTAAAAGCTGCGCTGCTGAACACTAGCACGACCGTGAGCATGGCAGGTCCCAGGCTGTATTTCATGGCAAATCCCACTAGTCTCTCCTCCGTATTCTGTTTTTTGCTCCGGGCATTGATTTTACCTCCAAAACCGCCGTCGCCGGTTTCCTACGGCTCATCCGCTTCTTGGACCTTTCATCGGAAACCGGCTCGGAATCCGCCCCTTCCCGCCTATTCTGAACTCGCAAGGAGTTCCAAATGAAACTGCAAAAAACAACTATCGCCGCCGTGATCATCCTCACCTCCGGCGCTCTCTTGAGCCAGGACCGTTTCGATTTCAAGGTCCGCAACTACTTTTTCGCAGGTATGGCGGGAGACGCCGCTTCGCTTCAGAAGGGAATGAAGATCTGCGAAGAAATCCTGGCAAAGGATCCCAAGCAGCCCGAAGCCCTGGTCTGGCATGGCACCGGTCTGATCCAGGAATCCCGGGAAGCTTTTCAAAAAGGCGATCAACAGAACGGCGCGGCCCTCTGGCAGCGCGGTCTGGACGAAATGGATCAAGCCGAGGCGATGGCCCCCAACGATCTAGGCGTCCGCATCGTTCGAGGCTCAGTGCTCTTGATTGCCTCTCAATATTTGCCGACTGAAGCGGCCCAGCCTATTATCCAAAAGGGCCTGAGTGACTACGAAAAAGCTTACTCTGTTCAAGGTCCCGACCTCACCCGTCTGGGCCCACACAAAAGCGGCGAATTGATGATCGGCATGGCCGACGCGTACGCCAGGCTGGGCCAACAAGATAAAGCGGAGCAGTGGTTCCAGCGGATCCAAAAGGATCTGCCGGGCACGCCCTACGCCGCTTCGGCCTCCACCTGGCTTGAGACCAAAACCCTGGCGCCCCAAAAAGCTGCCTGCTTGTCCTGTCATTCGGGCGCCGTGGCTGAGAGCAAGTAAGATGGAAACAACAGGCCGTGGCATGAACGCGTCAACGTGTGGCAGAACTATTCTGAACGCCGTGCTCTGGGATTCGGCCTTTGGGCTGGTTCCCCCCATTCTGCTTTTCACGGTGAATCCCGGGATAACGTGGGCTCGTCTGCTGGACGATTTCCGTTTCTCGTTGCTGTATTCCAATTGCATCGGCGGTCTTGCATTCTTCTTCATCCCCATGGTGTGGATAGCAACCAGCACCCAGCCGCAATGGTTTCGCTGGAGCTCCCGCGTGGCTGGGATGTTTGCCGCCTGTGTAGCGGGCTCTTTGATCGCCGGCTTGTTATTCGTCGCCCTCCAATGGCAGCCCATCGGCGACTATTGGCCGCAGTTTCTGGGCTCGCTGAAGTTAGCCGCTTTATTAACTATCAGCGTCGGGCTCGCCATCGGCATCTTCAGCTCCCTCAACGATCGCCTGGATGAAACCACACTGCAACTTCGCACCAAGGAACTGGAGCGCGAGCGCGCTCTCAAATTGGCCACCGAAGCGCAGCTGGCTTCGCTTGAATCGCGCATCCATCCACACTTTTTGTTCAACACGCTGAACTCCATCTCTTCGCTGATTCCAGAAGATCCGGCGCGCGCCGAACGCCTGGTGGAGCAAATGGCCGCGCTGCTGCGCTTCTCGCTGGACGCCAATCAATCCGGACTGGTGCCGCTTGCCAGCGAACTCAAAATCGTGGCCGATTATCTGGAAATTGAACGCGCCCGTTTTGGCGACCGGCTGCGCTATCAAATCGATGTTCCAGCCGACTTGAATGCCTCCGTCCCGCCGCTGGCGCTGCAGACGCTGGTGGAGAACAGCGTCAAATACGCCATCGCGCCGCAGCGTGCGGGCGGCGAAATCCGTATCACCGGCGCTCACTCGAATGGCGTCTTCCACGTGCAGGTGTCTGACCCCGGCCCGGCATTCCAGTTGGAATCGGCGCCTGCCGGCCACGGCCTGGATAATCTGCAAGGCCGCTTGTCGACGCTGTTCGGAGATAAGGCGGCGCTGCTTTTAGAGCGTGTGGGCGGCCGCAACAACCTGATTTTGTCGCTTCCTCAAGTTGCTAACGGACATGCGGGCATTCCTGGTTGACGACGAAGCGCTCGCGCTGAAGCGCTTGCAAAGGATGCTGGCCGCCACCAGGCGGGTGAAGGTGATCGGCAGCAGCACCGATCCGGTAAGCGCTGTCCCGGCCATCCTGGATGCCAAGCCCGACATTCTGTTCCTGGATATCGAAATGCCCGGCATGACTGGCTTTCAGATGCTGGCGCATCTTCAACCGCAGCCCTGGGTGGTGTTCACCACCGCCTATGATCGCTATGCGGTGGAAGCCTTCGGCGTAAATTCGCTGGCTTACCTGCTCAAACCCATCGAGGCCGCGGACCTGGATCGCGCTCTGGATAAGATTGAGCGGCTGCGCGGCAATTCCGCCGCGCCTCCGGAAATGACCGAGCTGATCCGGCGCTTGACCTTGCCGTCCTATCCGGATCGTGTGGCCTCCAAGGTCGGCGAGAAGATTGAATTCGTGGATCTGGAACAAGTAACGCATTTCTTCGCAGCCGACAAACTCACTTACGCGGCCACGCCCGCCAAGAATCACGCGGTGGATTACACCATCCAGGAGTTAGAGGAAAAACTCGACCCGAGCCGGTTCATCCGGGTGCATCGCGCCACGCTGGTCAACGTGGCCCACGTTCAAGAACTGCATTCCTGGTTCGCGGGAGGGATGATGGTGCGCTTGAAAGATCCCAAGCATACCGAGTTAAAGGTCTCGCGAGACCGCGTGCGTGCTCTCAAAGAGCGCTTAGGCATCTAGGGCAGGTGCCCATGGCCGCGCTTTCTCTTGTTACCCTGGTACTTCATGCAGTCCACCGCCAATCCGGTTCAGACCGAAGCGCCGAAACAAACCGCCGAGAAACTGGTTTTGTCCATTCTGCTGGCCGCCGCCTTCTGCCACTTCCTGAACGACATGGTTCAATCGCTGATCCCGGCGATTTATCCCATTCTTAAGAAATCCTTCCATCTCGACTTCGGCCAGATCGGGATGATCACGCTCACCTACCAGATCACAGCTTCGCTGCTGCAGCCCTTGATCGGTCACTTCAACGATCGCCACCCGCGGCCGTATTCACTCGCGATCGGCATGGGCTTTACGCTGGTTGGCTTGGTGGCGCTTTCGCGCGTGTCCACTTACCCCACGCTGCTAATGGGCGCGGCGCTGGTGGGCGTCGGCTCGGCGGTGTTTCACCCTGAGTCGTCCCGGGTGGTCCGCATGGTTTCAGGCGGACAGCACGGCTTCGCCCAAGCGTTGTTTCAGGTAGGGGGCAACGCCGGCTCGTCGCTGGGTCCGCTGCTCGCGGCTTTCATCGTCCTGCCCAACGGCCAGCGCAGCCTGGCGTGGTTTTCGGCGGTCGCGCTGCTCGGTATCATCGTTCTGGCGCGCGTGGGCTCCTGGTCGAAGAAGAATAGGCCGGTTCCGAAATCCCGCTCCGGGAAAATCGAATATCATCCCGAGTTATCACCGCGCAAAGTCTATCTGTCGCTGGTGGTGTTGATCGCCTTGATGTTTTCCAAGTTCTTGTACCTTTCGAGTCTGAATAGTTACTACACATTCTTTCTGATCAACAAGTTCCACCTGTCCGTCCGGGATGCCCAAATCCACTTATTCATGTTCGCGGGCGCCATTGCCGCGGGCACCATTATCGGCGGACCGATCGGCGATCGTATTGGCCGCAAATACGTGATCTGGTGCTCCATTCTCGGTGTGCTGCCGTTTACCCTGACGCTGCCCTTTGCAAACCTGTTCTGGACCGGCGTTCTAAGCATTGTGATCGGCGTGATTCTCGCATCGGCTTTCTCTGCCATCCTGGTTTACGCGCAGGAGCTAATGCCGGGCAAGATCGGGATGATCTCGGGACTTTTCTTTGGATTTGCCTTTGGCATCGCCGGCGTTGGCGCGGCGTTGCTCGGCAACTTAGCCGATCACACCAGCATCACTTTCGTTTACAGAATATGCTCGTTCCTGCCGGCTATCGGCTTGCTCACCGCATTCCTGCCCAATTTGGAAACCAAGCGGCAGCAGCTCGCTCGGGCTTAGCGACCGGCAACCGCGCTTCTGCGTTCCAGCAGCACCACGTCGCGCCAGCGCCCCTGCATCTGTCCCAGCCGTTCTCGCGTTCCCAGCCTGCGAAATCCAGCGCGCTCGTGCAGCGCGATGCTCGCGATATTCTCCGGGAAGATGCCGGCTTGCAGCGTCCAGATGCCGGCGGCTTCCGAATCGGCTATCAGGCTTGACAGCAGCTTCGCTCCCACGCCGCGTCCGCGCGCTCGTTCCGTAACATAAATGCTGACTTCAGCCACGCCTGCATAAACGCACCGGCTGGATACAGCGCTCAGGGCGGCCCATCCTAAAAGGTCGCCGCCCGATCGCGCCACAATTCTCGCGCGCGCCAAATGATCCGCGTCCCATCTTTCCCACTCCGGCGCGGTCCCGGCGAAGGTAGCATTTCCAGTGGCGATGCCTTCCAGATAGATTGCCCGCACGGCCGGCCAATCCTCGGACCGCATCGGTTCAATAGATAATTCCGGGTGCTCCAAGTGCCCCACCAGCCGATTGTAGCCCTTCCACCTCCGCCAGACGGCGGTTCAAATACTGCCGCTCGGGATCGTTCGCCACCAGCGCCAGGGCTTGCCGGTAGGCTTCCGCCGCCTCTCTCCAGCGACCCTCGCGCCGCAACAGGTCCGCACGCGCGGCCGGCAGCAAATGATACCCGGCCAGCTCGCCCTTCGCCTCCAGCGCATCGATCAACGCCAACCCGCTGGCGGGACCCTCTGCCATTGCAATCGCCGCCGCGCGATTCAATTCCACCACCGGCGACGGCCGCCGCTGCAGCAAAGTATCGTACAAGCGCGCGATCTGTGCCCAATCCGTATCCTCCGGCCGCCGCGCCCGCGCATGCAGCGCCGCGATGGCCGCCTGCAAAGCATATTCACCCTGCGCGCCTTCGCGCAAAGCGGCTTCCAGCAACGGCACGCCTTCCGCGATTTCCCGCCGATCCCATAGTTCGCGATCCTGCTCTTCCAGCGTGATAATCTGCTCGTCCGCCGACGCGCGAGCCGCCCGCCGCGAATCGTGCAACAGCATCAACGCCAGCAGCGCCCGCAATTCAGGATTGCGTGGAATTAATTCGCAGAGCAATCGCCCCAGGCGTATGGCCTCATCACAGAGCTGCCGCCTGATCCAGATCTTGCCCGAGGTTGCGGCGTAGCCTTCCGTAAAAACCAGGTACACCACCAGCATCACGCCGTCCAACCGTTCCGCCAGCCGCTCTTTCGGAGGCATGGCGAAGGGCAGGCGCG
This sequence comes from Bryobacteraceae bacterium, assembly GCA_035486095.1. Lineage (GTDB taxonomy): Bacteria > Acidobacteriota > Terriglobia > Bryobacterales > Bryobacteraceae > Palsa-89. Next base: position 4,344 of record DATHNM010000439.1, on the reverse strand, counting down.
CATCACGTATCTTGCGCTTCACTCGAACTATGCGCTGAGCCATGGTGGCCACCGGCACCAGAAAGCCGCGTGCGATCTCGTCGGTAGTCAGACCGCACACCGTTCGCAGCGTGAGCGCCACCTGCGCCTCCACTGCCAGCGCCGGATGACAGCAGGTGAAAATCAGCCGCAATTGATCGTCCACCATGGCGGCCTCCGATAAATCGATCTCGGATGTTTCGAGCGCAGCCATCCGCTCGATCTCCATCCCTTGGTCCGCCAGTCGCGCCCGTCTGCGAATCTGATCCACCACGCGATTGCGGGCCGCCGATACCAGCCACGCGTAAGGATTGGCGGGTGCTCCATCGCGCGGCCACTGTTCCAGCGCCGCCACAAACGCATCCTGCACCGCTTCCTCGGACAAATCGAAATCGCCCGTCAGGCGCACAGTGGTGGCCAGCACACGCCTCCACTCCTCGCGATAGAGCGATTCCAGATTCATCCAGGTTTTAGCCCCAGCCGTCTAGGAACGCGGTGGCACCAGCGGCCGCACTTCGATGGATCCAATGCGCGCCGACGGCACCTGCTCGGCAATCGCCAGCGCCTCGTCCAGGTCCTTGGCCTCAATCAAATAGAATCCGCCCAGCTGCTCCCGGGTCTCGGCGAACGGACCGTCGGTCACCTGCCGCTTTCCATCGCGCACGCGCACCGTGCTGGCGGTTGCCACCGGCTGTAGTTGCTGGCCGGCCCTGTGATGCCCCGATTGTTGGATGCTTTGAGTAAAGCGCCCATAGTCCTGAAGCATCGTCGCGAAGTCGGCCTGGCTCATATTCGCGAAGTTCGCTTCGTTGTCATAAATCAGTAAAAGATACTGCATATGCCCTCCTTGACCTTTCACCAGATAGTCGAACGGCGGAGCGAGGAATCGACACTACCGGAAAGATTTTTTCGAGCGCGATCGCACCCGTGCCACCAGGTACCAGACAATCAGCACGTTGAGCACGGTGATCACCAGTTTCGCTATCGTGAAATGCCGCGCCAGTTCATAAACCTCCAGTGGGATGAACAGCCCGGTAGTAACGATGGTGAAATATTCCGCCCAGTGCTTGCGCAGCAGCAGGCCCAGCCCTTCGGTCAGAAACAGGCCGGCATAGATAAATGTCCCGGCGCTCAGCTCTCGCAGTTGCTTGGGCGTCACGCGGAAAATTCTGACCAGAAGGCCGTGAATGTAGCGATTGTCCGTATCCACGCGCAGCACCTGCGCCCAGTGCAGCACGGTGCCGGAAAGATCCTTGTGAAGCAACTTTACGACGCCGATACCGATCGCGATCAGCAGCAGCGCCTTAAACAGCTTAAACAGGCCAATTAGAAACAGGACGAAGGAGAACGATTCCTTGGACGCCGGTTTTTTGCCGAACGCTTTGCGAGGTGCTGCCGCCCGTGCCACCATCCCATGGTACATGCCGCGGACGCCTTTTCAGAATCACCACCGCTTCGAAAGTAGCGGTCTCCCGCTTATGCCTGCGGCGCAAACAAGCGGATGGCGAAAAATGTGATTGCCGCAACCAGCGCCGCCGCCGGAATGGTAAGAATCCAGGCCGTCACGATATCGCTGGCAACGTTCCATCTAACCGCCCGGACGCGCTGGATGGATCCTACGCCGGCGATCGCGCCGGTAACCACGTGGGTGGTCGAAACCGGCAGGCCAAGCCAGGTGGCGAACAGAATAGAGATCGCCGCTCCGGTCTCGGCGCAGAAACCACTGCGCGGTTTCAGCCGCGTCAAACGCGTCCCCATGGTGTGGACGATCCGCCACCCGCCGCTTAGGGTGCCCAGGCCCATGGCGGCCGCGCAGGCCAGGATCACCCAGCCTGGAACCCGAAAAGTCTTTTCAAAACCCGCCGCAAAAAGCACCGCGGTAATAATTCCCATGGATTTTTGCGCATCGTTGGTGCCATGCGCGCAGCTCAACAGCGAAGCCGACAGGATCTGCAGATGGCGGAACCAGCGATCCAGCCGCCGGGGAGAAAAGCCGCGAAAGATCCAGTAGACCATCACCATTAAGATGTAGCCGAGCGCGAACCCGATGAAGGGCGCCACCACGATGAAGGCCAACGTAGCGGGCCATTTTCCTTCCACCAGGCCGCCCATTCCCGCCTTGGCCACGGCCGCGCCGGCATAGCCGCCAATCAGCGCGTGTGAAGAGCTGACCGGCAATTTCCAATACCAGGTCAATAAATTCCATACGATAGCGCCGATCAGGCCGGCCAGAATTACGTAGGGCGTGACGATCTTGGTATTTACGAATCCCAGCCCAATGGTGGCTGCCACGCTGGTTCCCAGAAAGAACGCCGCGATGAAGTTGAATACGGCTGCCAGTGAGACGGCCTGCGTGGGAGTAAGCACGCGCGTGGCAATCACGGTGGCGATCGAGTTGGCCGCGTCATGAAATCCGTTTACGAAATCGAAAACCAGCGCAACCAGAATTATAAAAACGACCAGCCAGATGAACGCCATGCGCTAGAGGTTTTTAACCGCGATATTCTGAATCACGTCGGCCACGTCCTCGCAACGATCGGTGGCACTCTCCAGAAGCTCATAAAGTTCCTTCAGCTTCATCAGGGTAATCGCGTCGATGTCGGAGCTGAACAGCTTGGTCAGCATGTTCCGCTCCACTTTGTCCGCCTCTTCTTCCAACCGGTTTACTTCGATGCACGCCTCCATCACAGGCTTCTTGTCCTGCAGCGCTCGCAAAGCTTTGTCCAGCGCGCGGCACGAATTTGCGATCATCCCGCCCAGTTCCACGGCCGCCGGAGGGATGGGGTCAATCTTATACGCCACGATCCGAAATGCCGCGTCCTCCATGGTGTCCAGCACATCGTCCAGCGCGCTGGCCAGCGACTGAATGTCCTCCGGATCGAAGGGAGTAATGAATGTCTGGCGCAGGCGGGCGAACAGTTTGTGGGTTACCTCATCGCCGCTCCGCTCCAGCGTTTCCATCTTTTGTGAAAGCTGGCACATGCCCTGGTACCCGCCTTCCAGTCCGGTATGCAGCAGGTGCCCCGCCTGGCAAAGAAGTTCGGATTGCTGGAAAAAGTATTCAAAGAACTTCTCGTCTTTCGGTAAGAAACTCAATCGTGGATCTCCCTGTTCATGCGCGTTTCTTTTTCTTGCCTGTCTTGGCGTTCTTTTCCGTCCGCAGCTTCCAGGCGGATCTGAGCGCCCCGGCCAACAGATCCTCATTCGCTCGCGCCAGAACGATGTGCGTGGCGCCGTTTCGTCCCCAACCGCCTGCGACCGGCAGGAAAACTTCCGGCTGCTCGGCAACGAAATCGGCCTGCAGTTCCGCTGTCAGCATCAGGTTGCCGAAGCCCTTGCTTTGCGATGCCAGCGTAGCGAAGATCCTTCCGCCCACGCGAAAGTCGGCCGAACCCATGTGCGAGCCCTCCTCCGCGCCGGGCAGGCTCAACGCCAGCCGCCGAAAATCCGCAGCAGTCATTACGCAGAGAGTATCCCATAACACCCAGCGAAACTGTTAGATTACGGCCAGCATGCGGCATCGACTGTGGATCGCGGCGCGTTCCATCCTGCTGGGGTGGGCCGCGCTCTTGGCCTTCACTTATCTGGTGGAGCGCCCGCTGCTGGCACGCACCGCCCCTCTGCTCGGCGCGAGTTGGCTCCCAACAGCCCAATTGGGGTTGGCCTGCATCGCGCTGGCCGCCACCGGTTGGATCGTCGGCCGCTGGAACCGATGGGATGTGCTGATTTTTGCCGCACTGCTGGCCGTGTGGAACTTCGGGCTCCTGCCCATTAATCTGCCATGGTTGTTGCGGTTGCTGGCCGATTCATTCGAAAACTCCCGTTATCTGGAATCGTTCTTCACCTCTCTCGTCACCCAGGTCCTGCTCTTCGGAAGTCTGTTCGCCGGCGCGTCCCTCAATCGTTCACGTGAGCAAGCGTTTTCTCTGAACCTGCGTTAGCCGGATAGAATGGATAACCGTGCGTGACACCAGCCTTCTTGTTTCGATGATCCTGCTTGCGATCTGGCCGGCAACCGCCTGGTGCCAGACCAAGACCGTCCCGGGCGAATTCATCGTCGACCCGCCCACTTTGGTCTCGCTTGGCTTCGCCTGGAACATCGCCGGCGACGACAATCGCAACGCGCGGGTGGACGTCACTTACCGCAAGAAAGGCGACGCGCAATGGAAAAACGGTCTTCCGCTGCTTCGCCTCCAGGGCGAACAGGTCTCTGGCGGCGCGCCACGCGACGGCGGCCGGCATTTCTATAGTTACGTCGCGCCCAACATGTTCGCGGGTAGTCTTCTCAATCTCGAACCGAACACGGAATACGAATGCCATTTCGTT
>DATHNM010000438.1:0-9431 GCA_035486095.1 Bryobacteraceae bacterium | reverse complement strand
CGCTCGACCACACCCATCTCAGCAAACCGCCAGCAATTTTTCCTTCAACGCCGCTTGCAGCTCGGGGGACAATTTCTGTCCGTCGTGCGCGACGTAAAACACGTCGATGGCGCGATGCCCCTTGGTGTCGATCAGCACCACATCGATATTGCAGGCGGTGGAAGAGAACACGGTGGCCAGGTTGTACAACAAACCGGGCCGGTCCTCGGCGATAATCTCCACCAGTGTCGCGGTGTCGCAGGCATCGGAATCGAATTGCACTTGTGGAGGCGCGGAGCGTTTCTTGGGATCGGCCTGGGCGCGGCTTCGCAACAGACGCTGGCCGTCGGTCTTGCCTAGAGCTACCCGCCGGATTAAATCCAGCAGCCGCTCCGATTCGGGCGGATTCAGTTCCAGCGTGCGCTGCGGATCGGCGAAAACAAAGGTATCCAGAACCGTGCCGCGAGCATTGGAGAAGGCCTCCGCCTTGAGGATGTCCAGTCCGAAGCTCGAAATAGCTCCGGCGAAGGAAGCGAACAGCGCCGGCATATCGCGCGCGATTACGGTAAGCCGGTAAGCGCCTTCAATGCGATCCAGTTGAACGGCCACGCCGGTGGGACGGCTCTCTTCATACAGCCGTATGTGCTCTTCTACCTCGGCGGGCGCATGGGCGCGCAGATAGCGCACAGGAAAGCCTTTCAAAAAGGCGGGGCGGCCCGGAAGGCTGTCGGGGACCTCCTGGATGCGATCCGTTTCCAGCTCACGGGTCAGCTCGCGCTGGGTTACTTCGTAAGCGCGCCACAGCCGCTCCAGTCTCCAGGGCGTCATGGCGTCGGAACTCATGGCGGACAGAACGCCATAGGTCATCACGGTGAGCAACTTCAGCCGCTCAATGGTTCCCACGCGCTCGGCCAACTGGCGCGCGGTGGCGGGATCGTCCACGTCGCGGCCGCTCATTACCTCGGCCAGATCCAACTGATGCTCGATCAGAAAATTAACTTCACGCTGTTCCTCGCCCGGCATGCGGATGCGCTCCATGGCCTGGCGAGCCAGCGGCATGGAAAGCTGAGCGCGATCGCCCGGCCCGGCGCCCTTGCCGGCGCTGTGAAACAACAATGCGAACGCCAGCACAGCCGGATTTTCGATTTCGGAAAGAAGCTGCGCGAAGCGCTGCAGCGCGGGATCGGAATTGTATCCCAGCTCGGTGGCACGCTCTACGGTCAGCAGCGTATGTTCGTCGATGGTGTAGCGATGCTCGGGCTCCGCATCCACCAGATCCACCATCCAGGCCCACTCGGAAAACAGCGCCGCGAGCAAACCCACGCGCTGCAGAGTTCGGAAGGCCATCGCAGCGCGCGGCAGCGAAAGAATGCTTTCGAGCGTAGCCCACAAGGGCCGCGGTTGGGCACAGTATGCCGCAAAGGCAGGCCGCGCCGTTTCCAAACGCCGCTCCGTTTCCGGAGCCGGAGCTATGCCATGACGCCCGATAAATTCGAGCAAGCGCAACACCACCGCTGGATCGCTCTCCAGCTGTGCGGGAGTGCGCAGAAAAATTCGTTCGCGCGAAACCGTGAATTCGCTGTTGGAGAGGCGCGCACGCCAATCGCGAAAATTTCCCACCAGGGTACTCTCGGTCTTCTCCAGTGCGCCCAGGGCACGGCGCGCTTCGTTGAAGATCACCCAGGCGTGCCGGAAGTATTCGCGCATCCATTCAGATGTCGTCTGGGCGTGGCTGAATGGCTGCTCCAGGATTCGTTCTTGCGCCTCGACGTCCAACAAGTTGCGATCGCTCTGCGAACGGTACTGCAGAAAGCAGCGCACCGTGGAGAGGAATTCGCCGGCCTGGCTTAATTGATCGCTGGCGTGAACGCCTTCGGGAGCCAGGCGCGCCAGCCAGCCAATCAAATTCCAATCGCGCAGCCCACCCGGCGCTTCCTTGATGTCAGGCTCACGATGGTGGACGGTGTTCTGAAACTTGGCGTGCCGTACGCGTGTGTGCTGCGCCAGATGCTGGCCCAGCTTGGCCCCGTTCTTCTCCAGAAATGCCGGCCACTTATTCTCGAAGCGCGCATGCAGCGCCTGATCGCCCGCCAGATAACGCAAATCCAGCAGATTGATATCCAGGTCTATATTCTGTTCGCGAAACTCCAGACATTCCGAGACCGTGCGCACCGTATGGTTGAGCCGTAGTCCGGCGTCCCACAATAAACGCACGCATTCGGCCAGAGGTTCGCGCAGCGAAACCCAGGGCGATTCGCCTTCCAGCAGAACCAGGATGTCGACGGTGGCATACGGAAACAGTTCCCGCTTTCCATACCCTCCCGCCGCCAGCATCACCGCGCCTTGCGGAAGAATGAGCTCAATCGTGGCGCGGTACGCGTCCACGGCGATGGAATCGATGATGCGCGCCAAGGCAGTCTGAACATCGGAGGCGCGCCCGGTTTTGAAAAATTCTTCTTCCGCGTTACGCCACGCCGCGCTGGCCTGCAATTTCGGCAAGCTTCGCCCGCTCGCGTCCGCCATTCTTTGGGCCATCGGTTCCATGGAAGTGTTCAGCGTGAAAAGGTCAAGATTTAGTATCACGCAGCGGACACGGCCGAGATGACCCGTTATGAGATCAATCGAAATTATCTATTGGCCCTTGTGACCAGCCCTTACTGCAATAGAATTACTCGTTTAGCAAAGCCGGAAGGGGCATCCGCAGGCCCTGTTGGGCTAGGGTGCATAGTACCCGTTACGAGCGTAAACCTTCACTTTCGGCACATTCGCCTTGACATGCACCCGGTGATATTTTCCAGTGTCTCCGGAGCTGGAAGGCTGGTATCCGATTACATACTCGTTGCGGAGAGCCCGGCCCGCTTTGATAGCGGCTTCCTTCGCTTCGGCATCATTTCGTACACGGAAGTGCAGCCCACCGGTTTTTTCCGCCAGCTCTTCCAGCAGCAGGGGCCCCTCGCGTTCTCGCGCCTGGTCGATTGGTTTCGCGATCATGCTGGGACGGTATGGAACGCCGGATTGGCTGCCGCCTGAGCCGTCGCCCACCACAATGGCGTAGATCTGCACGTCGGCTTCCAGCGCCACCCGCATCAACTCGCTTTTCGAATATCGGCTGTAGTTGTCTATTCCATCAGAGAGCACCAGCAACGCTCGCCGCGGCTGCCGTGCCTTGCGCATGCCGTTCAAGCCCAGGTAGACCGTGTCGATCAGCGACGTCATCCCGCCTGAGCTGGTGCGTTCGATGTTTTGTTCCAGGTCTGCAATGTCGGTTGTGAAGCGCGAGACCGTGTCCGGTTGCGTCGAGACAGTCAGCAATAGAAATTCATCTTCTGAATTCGCGGTCTGCAGGAAATGATGGGCAACCTCCTTGGCGGACCCAAGCGTATTCCGCATGCTGCCGCTGATGTCCAGCACCAGACCAATCGAAGAGGGGGCATCCTCGGCGGTAAAGGATACGATCTGCTGCGCTACCTGATCCTCTAAAACCTTGAAATTGTCCGCGCGCAGACCTTCTATGGTCTTCCCGTTGTGATCGATGACAGTGCAAGGCACCAACACCATTTGGGCGTTGGTGCGAAATGCCGCCGGCATCGGCGCACTCTGAATGTTTAATCCGCAGCACAGGAGCAGGCCCGCAACGCAAGAAAAACGCAACGCTTGAGGGAGGAGCATGATCGAGTGTAGGGCGCCAACAATAAAAAAGGCATAAAGCCCTACAAATACTCGCAAACTATTGGGAGGTTAAGCGTCCGGGGCAGGTTCAGGACGCGCTAGAAATAAGGACCGCATAAATAAATTATGCAGTCCTTATGTACGTGCGCCACAAAACTAATCGCCCAATGTCGCCAGCGGAGCTAACTGCGGCGCTTCAGCGTCCTTGAATACCGCCGTGCTGTCCGATGTTTCCGCCATCACCGGAAACTGGAACCCGCATTTGGGACAGCGCTCCGCCAGGGCTTGCTGTTCGTAATGCAGGTCGTAAGCCTTGTCCGTGATCAGGGCGCAGCACGGACACACCCGGATCAGGCGCGTGTTCTTCAACTCGAAGTTGGTGATGATGTCTTCCATGATGGCGCCGCTGCGCACCGCCCACTCCTTGGCTGCCTTGTGGTAGGTGTTCATGTGCCAATCCTTGAGGGCTTCAAAGCTGGTCCAGATGCTGATCTCGTTGTACCAGGAAGGATCCTTGGGATGAACCCACCAGGTGAGGTGCAAGAATCCCGGTAATGTCTTTAATTGATTGCGCGTTTCTCCAAAGAGCAATTTGAATTTCTCATAGCCGTCCGGGCTGGAGAAGCGAACTCTTTGCATGCTTTGATAAATAGCCATCCCATCTCCTTCGCTGTGAAATGTTGAATCGTGATGCTCAAAAATCCATGCGGAGCGCCAGCTGTCCTGTTCGGTTGCCACCCTGGCCGGCGGTCTGCGCCGACTGCAGAACGCCGAACGTGGCCGGACTGCTGACATCGCTGGCCGGCGGGGCAAAGTTAGTGTGGTTCAACGCGTTGGTGAACGTGGCTTCAAACCGGAATCGAAGCCGTTCCTGAACCACGAAAGTTTTGGACATTCCCGCCGACACGGCAATCGTTCCCGGGCCTTCCAGAATGCCCACCCCGGCGTTACCAATTCTTCCCGCGCCGGCCGGCGTCGGAGCGAACGCATTGAGGTTCCAAAGGAGGTCGCCGCCGGGCGAGGCCGGATTCCCTACGGCATCGGGCCGCGCGGTGATGCCGCCGCGTCCAATAATGTTGGTGTTCGACTGATCCTCGGTGGGGCTGATGGTGGGCGTGAGAAAAGGCCCGGTCTGGATCAGCGTCACCGTGTTCAGATTCCAACCACCCAATGCGCCATTTACGAAGCGTGATTTGCTGGACCACTGGCGGCCGGCGCCATAGGGCAGCTCATAAGTCCCAGTCAGTAAAAACCTCTGCCTGGGCATGCCCGCCACATTTCCTCGAGCCGCCCGCAGGTCGAACTGATCATAGGAAGGGGTAAACAAGAGGTTCTCCGAAGTGAAGCCGCCGGGAGCGTCGCCTTGAGCGTCGCTAATGTTATGGGCCCAGGTATAGTTGGCCTGAAAGTACAGTCCATGGGACAGCCGCTGGGTGGCATCGAGCGAAAGACCCTGGTAGTTGGAAAACCCGGCGTTGGCGCTGTAGTTGATTTCATCCCAATTCTGATAGGGAGCGCGCGGATCGACATAGGGACTGGGCACATAGGGCTGCTTGCTCGGGGGAATGGCATTGTAATCCTCCTTTACGTTCATGCGGTACGAATTCATTCCCGAATAGGTGATTCGCGCCGCCAGGTTGGAGGTCAACTGTCGTTCGATGGTCACATTCCACTGCGCGGTTTGAGGATCTCTGAAATTGGGACTCATGCCGTCGTAGAATCCTGTTCCTCCGTATTGCGCGGTGGTGGAGGCGGGGGAGGTTTGCGGAAAAGTGAACAAGGGCACACCGCCGTTGTTATTTGAGTAGGTGTACGGGGCGCCGAGAGGGATGCCCAGAAAATCGTACGCCAACTGCCCCAGCGGGGTTTGAGTGAAAATGCCAAACCCGGCGCGAAAGACGGTCTTGTTATCGCGAAAGGGGCGGAATGCGATGCCGACGCGCGGATCGAAATCGTGCCAATACGTGTTCCGCAGGCTCTGCGATAAATGGTCCTGACTCGCGGTAACCACATTCGAGCAAGGCAGCGACATGTTTCTGGTGGGCAGCTGGCAGGCATTGAATGAGACCAGAAAGGCGTTGTAGTTCGCCTGCAGCAGCGGACTGGACGAAACGGTTTTGTTCAGCAGAATATCGGGAACCACGATATCGCCGTTCTTCGGATCGAAGTTGGCGATATCGCCCTGGTTCTCCGTGAATTCGGGCAGAACCTCCCAGCGCATACCGAAGTTCACGGTCAAACGATCGTTCACCTGCCATTGATCCTGGGCGTAAACTCCCCATTGCAGGCTCGGCTCGTTGGTGTTGGGACTGCTGGCCACGATAAAATCCGTGTTTGGCGCGCCCAGCAGAAAATCTCCGTAGGAACTACCCGTGAACACTCCCTGGTTGAACGTAAAAGCGCCGAAATCGTCCGATTGACCCCACCGGACGACGGTTTCGTAAAACACCCGGCGGGCGTCCAGGCCCACTCGGATGGTGTGCTTTCCCATGGTGCGGCTCAGATTATCGGTGAACTGCATGGTTCGCGAGGCACCTGGTCCATCCTTGTCATGGCCAATAGGCGTGAAGCCGGTTCCGTCGGAAAAATTGAACGTTGGAAACGCGCCGGTGGTGGGATGATTCGCGAAGCTGATGCCGGTGAGCCCGAGTTGGTTGTCGGCGGCGGCGCCCTGAATTGGAAAGCTGGTGTTAATCAGGCTGTTCGTGAAACCGAAACGAAACTCGTTCACCATCTTGGGGCTGATGGTGAAGTTGTACGAGACGATGAGGCTGCGGTCATGCTCGGTGGCGATGTCACTCGGCAGCAGAGGATTCGCCAGGCCGGACTGGCCGGTGTCCGACAACAGGTTTTTCCAACTGAAGCGGGCATAGATCTGCTGGTTGGCGGTGATGTAATGATCCAGCCTGGCGTCAATACCGTTGGTGTTGGAAGGCGTGGGCTGCAGGGTTTCGTAGTTGTAGCTGCCTCCGGCGGAACCGGTGTTCGGCAGTGGGTAATAGCCATTGAGCAAAGCGAGCGCGGTGGGATTCAATCTCGAAATTGGAATGGTGTTATTCGGGAAAGGCGATCCGCTCATCGGATCGATCGCGACGCTGCCCGGTTGACCCGTTTGGGGATTGATGATCGGAAGCCCGCTGAGATTCCCGTTGCGTTCCGCCAGCGTCGGCACGAGGTATTGTTCCGGCGTCGCCGTTCTTCGCCGATTGCCCTCGTAATCGATGAAGAAGAAGGTCTTGTCCTTGCCGCTATAAAGATGCGGTATGGTCACCGGGCCGCCCAGGCTGCCGCCAAAGGTGTTGAATCGCTTGGGCGCCTTGCTGGTGAAGTTCAGAATGGTCGCGTCCAGCACGTCATTTTGCAAATATTCGAACAGGCTGCCATGAAACTGGTTGGTTCCACTTTTCGTGATGAACGTCACGTCGGCCACTTGAGAAAATTCAGCGCTGTTGTTGAAGGCCGTTACTTTGAGTTCAGACAGCCCTTCCGACGATGGATAGGCGTTCTGCAGGGAGCCATTGGCGGCCACGTTAGCAGTGGAAATTCCGTCCACCGAATAACCGGTCATCGAATAGGTGGCGCCACCAACTTGTATGTTGCCCTGACTATCCGTGATCACGCTGGGAGAAAGCGCCAAGGCCGCCAGCGGGCTGGTGGTTTGGGCTCGGAAATTCAGCGGCATCTGGCCCACTTGATCCGTCCCCCTGGTGTCCCCCACAGTGGCGTTCTCGGTGTTAATCTGATCTGCCGCAGCTTCCACTTTGACGTTTTGCACCACCTGGGCCAGAGATAACGGCAGATCCACGCGCGCACTCTGGCGAGCAACCAGTTGCACCTCAACCGTCGGAGAACTAGCGAAACCTTCCTTGGCGCCCACTATGTTGTAGCGCCCCGGTTTCAGGTTCTCGAACAGAAAACTGGCATTGTCGTCGCTGAGCGTGGCGCGGTTGGTGTTGTCATCAAGATTGTGGAGAGTGACTAACGCTTGCGGAAGCGCCAGGCCGGCCGGGTCGCGAGTGGTTCCCCGAATATCTCCAAAAGTGGATTGTGCATAACCGATCACCGGTAAGAGCAGGTACGCCAAAAACGCGCAGCGCGCGCAAAGGGCTCGGGTGTGTCGCATGGCCATAGTTGTTCTCCTCGATCGTTGGATCGTGTGATCGTGACGTCCGGAATTCGCAGACTTTGCGAGTTAGTGCAGGGGGCCGGGGAGCCAGGTGCAGAGCTTACGTAGCGGTGCGGCTCAAAATTGCCCGTTGAATTACACAGCCAACTTGCCTGTGTTGGGCGTTAGCAAGCAGTTTGGCTTGAATCGTTTCTAATCGTACGGTGGGAAGTATCCAGACTCAATGACCACTCTGCGCACGTCCGCGATAGCCACTTTCATTTCGAATGGCCTTTCGCAAGCGACGCACTTGATGCAGCATCTCATCTGCCTTGGTGCCGCCAAAGCCAAGAATGAAGCCTTGCCGGATGTTGGCACCGGCGTAGGCGGCGGAAAGGGGCCACAGCCAAAGACCTTCCTGCGCGGCGCGGGCCGAAATCTTCTGGTCAGATAATCCCGGAGGGAGCGTGATCACAAGATGCATGCCTGCTTCCGCTCCCAGGATTTCCATCTCCAAGCCATCTATTTCGGACTCGAACTCTTTTCGCAGTGCTTGCGCCAGCGCATTGCGGCGCTCCGCGTACAACTGTCTGGTCTTGCGGATGTGCCGCGTGAAATGGCCGGCGCTGATAAAATCTGCAAGCGCCGCCTGATAGAGGTGCGACGGGCACAGATCGTTGGCCTGCCGCACCGCGAGAAAGCGGTTTACCAGCGTGGGGGGAAGCACCATATATCCCAGTCGAAGCGAAGGAAAAAGCACTTTACTGAAGGTTCCGATATAGATGACGCGAGCGCCGGGATCCAGCCCCTGCATGGATGCCACCGGCATGCTTTCGTAGCGGTACTCGCTGTCATAATCGTCTTCCACGATCCAGGAGCCGGAACTATGCGCCCATTCCAGCAACTGCAGGCGGCGCGCGGCGCTCATGGTGGCCCCCAGCGGATATTGATGTGAGGGCGTCACATACGCTACACGCGCGTTTGGACAAAGCTGAATCCCGGACGCGACATCCAATCCCTCACCGTCCACTGGAACCGGAACAAGGCGGCAGCCGGACAACATCAGCGTGTGGCGCAGAAATTGGTAGCCGGGCTCCTCTATCCAAACCGGGCTGTCGGGGTCCAGCAGAACGCGGGCCGACAGATCCAGCGCATGCTGCGAACCGTTTACCACCATAATCTGAGAGGCTTGACAATGCACCGCCCGGGCCGTTCGCAGATAAGCTGCGATCACCTCGCGAAATTCTTCCGATCCCATCGGGTCGGCATAGTTCATCGAACTGGCGCGCACTCTGCGTGCGTGGTAGGTTACCAGGTCAGACCAGACCCGGAACGGAAAATGATCGTACGCAATCTGCCCCACGCTGAAAGCGCCGGAGCCCAGAAACCACGGTGTTCCCTCCACGGGCAGAAGACGGGAGACGCGTGAAATGGCGTCCGACGCTGCCGGGTCCACCGCACTCGCCGCTGCCGGACGCGCGTCCAGGAATTGATCGGAAAGCGAACTGGTAACAAACGTGCCCGCGCCGGAACGGCTTTCAATGTAGCCTTCGGCCAGCAGTTGAGCATAGGCGCCGAGTACGGGAATGCGCGAAACTCCCAACTGATCGGCCAAGGCGCGCGTCGAGGGAATCTGCTGGCCCGGCTGCAATCTACGTTCCAGAATCATCGCGCGGAA
>DATHNM010000437.1:0-2758 GCA_035486095.1 Bryobacteraceae bacterium | reverse complement strand
TCACATGAACTTCAGCCTCGGACAAGACGCCGCGTACGATAACGGCCTGATCTGCGGAGGCCAGTTGAGCGTATTCATCGAGCCCGTGGTGCCGCAGCCGCGCCTCTATATCTTCGGCGCCGGCCATATATCCAAAAGCATTTCGAAAATCGCGACACTCGCCGGATTCGCCACTGTCATCATCGACAATCGTGAAGCCTTTGCCAATCACGAACGGTTTCCCGAAGCCGACGAAGTCTTCGCCGAAGAATACGAAGAAGTTTTTCCCAAGCTCCCCATCCGCGACACCAGTTACGTGGTTATCGTCACGCGCGGCCACCGCGACGACATGCGTGTGATGCGCTGGGCGGTTGGCACCAACGCCAAGTACATCGCCATGATCGGCAGCAAGCGCAAAGTGATCGGCGTGGTGAAGGAACTCGAGAAAGAAGGCATTCCGCGCGAGGCTTTTGAGCGCAGCTTTGCGCCCATGGGTCTGGATATCGGCGCCATCACGCCCGAAGAAATCGCCGTTTCCATCGTGGCTGAAATGATCGCCATGCGGCGCGCGCCGGAGTCGGATTGGCGCGCTTTGTCGAAATCGGTCTTCTCGAGCGATTCTCTGCGAGCTCTCCTCAAGTGAAGCCGTGCTGTCCGATCGCCGGCATCATTCTGTCCGCTGGCGCCTCCCGCCGCATGGGGACCCCGAAAGCGCTGCTTCCCTTGGATGGCGAAACTTTTCTGGATCGCCTCATCCGCGTTTTCTCCGAAGTTGCCGTAACGCCGATCGTCGTGCTGGGCCACCAAGCTGCCCAGATTCGATCCGGCATCCGGCGCAGTGCCGAGGCTATGTTTGTGGTGAATCCTGATCCTGAGCGCGGTATGCTCAGCTCGCTGCAGTGCGGACTCCGAGCGATCCCTCAGGAATCGGAAGCTGTGATGTTCACGCCAGTCGACCACCCCAACCTCGAAGGCTCCACGCTCGAAAAACTGACGCGCCATTTCGAAGGCCACCGCGCCGCCGTTACCGTACCTACTTTTCAAGGCGTACACGGCCACCCGGTTCTCATCGCACGCCCGCTCGTCGCGGAACTCCTGGCGCTGCCCACCACGGCGCAAGCGAGCGACGTCATCCACCGATATCGAAGCCAGACCGCGTACATCGAAGTCGACGACGCCGCCGTAACCACCGACATTGACGATCGCGCCGCCTACGCTGAGTTGCTAGCTCGCCGCCCATGAAGTACCTGCGCCGCACCGTCTTCATCGCGCTGGCATTCGTGATCGCGGCTGGTTTGCTGGCGCCATTCCTTCGCGCGGACCGGCTGCGCCCCCGCATTCAAGCGGCGCTCGAAGCGGCGCTAAATCGTCCAGTGCACATTACCAGCGCTGTTCACCTCAATCTCTTTACAGGCCCCGGCTTCACTGTCGACGATGTCCTGATCGACGACGATCCGGCGGCTGGTATCGAACCCTTCGCCCACGTCGAATCCTTGCGGGCTCGCGTACGGCTTACCAGCTTGCTCCGAGGCAAGCTGGCGTTCTCCAGTCTCTATCTGGACTCGCCCAGCGTAAATCTGGTCAAAATGCCGGCCGGAGGATGGAACATTCAACCGATGCTGGAACACGGCTCGGCGTCCAATTCTCCGCATCAGCACACCGTTCCGGATATCAAGATTCGCGATGGCCGGTTGAACCTTAAGTTCGGTGACACCAAATCGGTCTTCTACATCAACGGCGCCGATGTGGACATTTATCCGGATGAGAACGGCGACGTGGTGATCCGTTTCTCCGGCGCGCCGGCCCGCACCGACCGCGGCTCCATGGGGCTTGGCCAACTTAGCGCCCGCGGTTTATTGCGCTCTGGCCCCGACGGAGAAGATCGGCTCCACATGGGGCTCCGTCTGGACCGTACGGCGATTATCGAAGTGGCGCGATTGTTCAACGGCCGCGATCTCGGAGTGCACGGTTTCGCCGTCGCCAATGCCCAACTTGAGGGTCCGCTGTCGAAGATCGTGGTCTCGGGCGACCTCAACATCACCGACATTCATCGCTGGGATCTGATGCCACCCAAGGGCGAAGGTTGGACGCTCAACTATCGCGGCCAATTGGATATGCGCGCGCATCATCTAGAAGTTGAGACAGTGCCAGCCGAAGGTCAGGTGTCGCCGGTCTCTGTAAAGCTGCGCCTGGCCGATTATCTGGCCGCGCCGAAGTGGGCCGCCAGCATTACGTTTCACGATCTTCCCGCGGCTCCGCTGGTCGAAACCGCGCGGCACATGGGCGCTCCATTTCCACAAGGCGTGCAGGTTGAGGGCAAGGTGCAGGGTGCAATCGGCTATTCGAACGACGGCTTGCAGGGCAAGCTGCTGCTGGAGAACGCATCCATGAAAGTTCCACCAGCCGCGTCCGCTGAATTTGCTTCAGCCGCTATCCTGATCACCAACAACAGTATTTCATTGGGACCAGCCGCGGTCCAGATGGACAATGGCCAGACTGCCGAGATTGAGGGCGAGTATGCGCTCGACAACAGCCACGCCGGGTTGAAAATTTCCACGCGCCAGTTGACCATCGCGGAGGTGCAATTGCGCGCCGAGCACGTCATCTCCGCGCCTCCGATTCCCCTGCTGGACAAACTTCGGCAGGGCACCTGGAAAGGCTGGCTCGCGTTTGACCGCTTAGGCGACCATCCTGGTGTTTGGTCGGGCGAATACGAATTGCAGAACGCGGCGATGGAAATCCCCGGCGTAGCCGCCCCACTTCGCTTTGCCTCGGCCTC
>DATHNM010000436.1:0-20456 GCA_035486095.1 Bryobacteraceae bacterium | reverse complement strand
CGAGACATTCGCCAAAGGGCCGATGGTGTTTAACGAGCGGCATGACCATTTCATGGGAGGCCCGTTGAAGATGTGGCACGGCGTGGGAGTGTTCTTTCTGAAGGACGGCAAGATCGTCGAATGGTACGACTATACGATTTCAATGGAGCGCGCCTGAGGCGCCCGGGAGATAAAGCTTGAGCGCCCACGCCGGCACGGAATTAAAACGATCGCGCGAAACATTCCGCTGTGCCGATGGATTCGCGATGACCGCTTATCTTACCCGCCCGGCATCCCCGATCCGCACACCGGGAATCCTATTCATCTACGAGGCTTTTGGGATGAACGGCGAAATGACTCGCATTGCCGACGAACTGGCCGCCGAGGGTTATGCGGTGCTGCTGCCTAATCTGTTCGACCGGGGATCCTGGTTCTCCTGTATCCGGCAAATTTTGAAGGATCTGAAGGCGGGCAGCGGACAGGGCGTGCAGGACCTGATCCAAGCTCGGAACTGGCTGGCGCAACAGGAATATGTGGATCCCGAAAAGATTGCCGTCATGGGGTTATGTATGGGCGGCGGATTTGCTCTGCTGCTTGGCAAGACGGGTCTGTTTCAAGTCAGCGCGCCCTTCTATGGCCAGGTGCCGGAGAAGCTGCAGGGAATATGCCCGGTTGTGGCCAGTTATGGCGGGCGCGACAAGATGCTGGTCAAAGATGCCCAAAGGCTGGAGAAAGAATTGCCAACCCTGGGAATCGCCTATGACATGAAGATCTACCCGGAGGCAGGCCACAGTTTCATGAATGGTCCTGCAAACTGGCTGGTGCGTTTGCTGGGAGGGGCAATGGGCGCGGGGTACGATGCGGATGCTGCCAACGATGCAACGCGGCGCTTAATTCAGTTTCTAAAGCTGCATCTTTGATCCGCCGCGGCTACTCGATGTAGTCGGGAGCCTTCTTGAGGCGATTGAAGGTCTCCGGATTATGCTCAATCCACAATTGCGCGCCGCTCTGCTTGAGATAAGCTTCCATTGCCGCGCGGCTGGCGAACGTCTGTTCGCGGTTGGATTCTATCTGTGGCGCCTTGTTCGCAATCCGTTCTTCGGGATAATGCCAGAGATCGCCCGCGATCAAAACCGGGCCCGTTTTTGGCAGCGTTAACGCGAGAACCTGGTGGCCGGGTGTATGGCCCGGAGCGTATTTGATGATCACCGTTCCATCGCCGAAGACATCGTAATCCGAATTGGGAAGGCTCACGGTCTTGCTGTTCTGGAGCAGGCTGTACGCGGTTTGGTCCGCGGGCTTCACGGCGAACATGGCCGCGCGTTCAGATGGGTGGACCAGCCAGGTGGACGCGGCGAATGCGTTCGCGTTGGCGACGTGATCGCTGTGATAATGCGAAAAAGCGACATAAGTAATATCCGCCGGCCGATAGCCCAGCGCCGCCAGTTGCGGCAATAGGGGCTTCGGGGAACTGGCGGTCGCCATCAGCAAGGGCTGGCTGGCTGGACCGCTCCCTTTGAACGCACTATCCGGGATCACGCCAACATCCCACATCAATGTTCCTTTGGGATGGACAATCAGATAACACGGCACCACCATGTTCGCGTCCTTCAAGTCTTCCTTCTTGAATTGGAACAAGGTTGGATCGAAACCCTTGATGGTGCCGCAATCGAATATATACACGCGCAGTGATTTCACGGGCTGCGCCGGCTTTTGCGCTAGCGCGCATTGCAGGGTGAAGGCCAAGCCGAGTCCGGAGATTAATGGCGCGATGGCTCTAAACTGCTTCATTTCTTGGGCGAGCTTTGCGCGAGTTCCACCAGGATCCCGTTGGGATCGCGTGTAAAAGCGACACCTCCGCCGTCGGGGCTCTTCATGCGCCCGCCGATGGTGATCACCGATCCGCCGGCCACTTTCATAGCCGCGCTGGCCGCATCCAGGTCACGTACTTCCAGGCCCACCGCTCCCGCGCCGGGATCGGGGATGCGCAATTTATACGGAGTGGCACCGGTGGTCTTGAACTCAAGGAAAGTCCAAGCCAGCGTGCTGCCGGGAACCGTCACAGTGGCGCTGCGTAACTGCCCGCTGGCGAGTCCGGAGAGCTTGAGCGCGTTTGCATTTTGCGCCCAGGGGTTCACTTTCGCTTCCAGACCGAACTGATCGTGATAGAACTGGGCTGCCTTTTCGGCGTCCGCGACTACCGCCGCGAAGCGAGCGCCGATCACGTTGGAACCAGCCGGCGCAGTGGTTGCCGGCAGCGGACTGGGCTGGACGAACTCGACGTAGTAGCTGTCGGGATCTCTTACCAGAACAGCGCGCGCAGTGTTGTTGCGCCCTATGCCCAACGGCGCGCCGCCCGATGTCACCACTTGCGCCCCCGCTTTCTTTGCAGTGGCGAGCGCCGCATCCACGTCGCGCACGGTCAGGATCAGCAAGGCAGCCCCGGGATCATAGGATTGTGGCTTGCCCGGATGCAAGTCCATGTTGGTAAACTCCGTCATCTCCACACCGAAATCGGCGCCGGGGAGCTTGAGCATCGCGTTGCGAAATTTGGTTCCTGGCGGAACATCCACCAGCTTCAGAAGCATATCGGGTAAAGGCGCGGGTGGCTTCAGGGCAGTGGCCCCTTGCAATTCCGCGCCCAATGCATGATAAAAGGCGAAGCTCTTGTCCAGATCCGCCACGCCCAGGATGTACTTGGTGAGACGAACCCCGTTTGCAGGGCCAGATTCCGCTGCAAACGCCGGCGCTCCGGCAAACGTGGCTATGGAAGCGCTCAATAGAAAAGTGGTCAAAAGCTTCTGTCGCATGTCAGCTCCTGTTATTCCAGCGAGAAAACGATCAACGTTCCACCAAGGTTGGTGTAGTCGGCAAGCGATGCTGTCAAGCCCACCGCGCCCAGCCCTTCAGTCCCTTTGGTGAGGCCTTCGGCGAGACCGATAGCCGCCCATCCTCCCACTCCGGTCAGCACAGCGACATACTGCTTGCCTTTGTGCGTATAAGTAATGGGATTGCCGATGATGCCGGAAGGCGCGTGGAATTGATACAGTACTTTACCCGTGGCTTGATCGGCGGCTTTGAACCAGCCATCCAAAGTGCCGTAGAAGAGCACGCCGCCATCGGTGGTCAGCGGTCCGCTGTAAACCTGGAACATTTCATTCACCGACCATTTGGTCTGGCCGGTAACCTGGTCAAAAGCGATTAACCGTCCGCGGACGTCGCCGTGATCGGCCGGGAACATACTCAGCGTTGCGCCGACATACGGGAATCCGCCGCGGTATTTGACGCTGAATGCCTGGTAGTCCATGCAAATATGATTCGTGCCCAGATAGAACAGCTTGCTCTTGGGATCGTAAGAGGCGGGCTGATGATTCTTGGCGCCCTGCGCGGCCGGGCAAATGTCTTTGACGTTGACGTCTTCCTTGGTCATCTTGGCTTCGTTGAGCACCGGGCGGCCGGTTTGCAGATCGATCTTCTCAGCCCAGTTGGTGGAGGGATCGAACTTGTTGGCTCTCAGAAGCTTGCCATTGCGGCGGTCCAGCACGTAGGCGAAACCATTGCGATCGAAATGCGTCATGGTGGGGATAGTCTGGCCGTCGATCACGCTGTCGGTAAGAACGCTCTCGTTGATGCCGTCATAATCCCAAGCGTCGTGCGGCGTCATCTGATACACCCACGCCGCCACTCCGGTATCCGGGTTGCGCGCGAATAAACTGGTGGACCATTTGTTGTCGCCGGGCCGCTGGCCGGGATTCCATGTTCCAGGATTTCCGCTCCCGTAATAGACCAGATTCAGCTGCGGATCGTAGGTGTACCAGCCCCATGTCGTGCCGCCGCCTAATTTCCAGCCGTCTTCGCTCCAGGTCTTGAGACTGGAATCCTTGCCCACCGGTTGTTGGGTGGCCGCATCGAGGGTCTTTTCGGGATCGAAGAGAATGTCCGAATCGGGGCCCACGCTGTTGGCGCGCCACACCATCTTGCCGGTGTTCAGATCGTACGCGGTGAGATGCCCGCGCACGCCATACTCTCCGCCAGAAATTCCCACAATCACTTTGTCGTGCACCACCAGCGGAGCGATGGTCATGGTCTGGCCAAGCTGGGGATCGCCATTCTGAGCGCTCCACAGCACCTTGCCCGTCTTGGCGTCGAGCGCGTAGACATGCGTGTCCAACGTGGAAATGAGAATCTTTCCGTCGGCATAGGCCACGCCCTTGTTCACCAGATCGCAGCAGGCCACTGAGGGCGAGAACTTATCCTGCTCGGGAGCGAATTTCCAAACCATCTGGCCAACTTTGTCCAGATCGACGGCGTACACGAAATTGGGATACGAACTTTCGAAGTACATCATGTTGCCCACCACCAGCGGCTGGCCTTCCTGCCCGCGCAGCGTGCCGGTGGACATGGTCCAGGCGACCTTCAGTTTTGCGGCGTTCTTGTTGTTGATCTGGGTCAATTTGCTGTGGCGGTTTCCGCCGTAGCTGCCCAGCGGAATTACCCACTGGTTGGGATCCTGAGACTCTTTCTGCAGCGTATCGTCGGCCAAGGCGGACAAGGGGGCGAGCGCTGCGCACGTCATGCATGCGATCACCAGGGAAGAGCAATGCTTCATCGGGTTCATTTCAAGAACTCCTTTTCTTTAATCCTGCGCGGACGGTGGCCTGCCCGAAGACACCAGGTCGAGGCTCCGTCCTTTTACGTATCTGAAAATGCCAACAACATCATCCTCGGTAAGGAAGCCGGCCCAGGCGGGCATGCCTTGCTCCTTTTTCCCCGCCATGGCAATCGACAGGAAATCTCGCTGCTTCATTCCAACGCTGAGCGAGTGACGAAGATCGGGCGCCAGTTGGCTGCCGCTGGCATCCGTGCCATGGCAGCGATAGCAGTACGAGTTGTAGAGCTGATAGCCGTGGAAGACTTCCTTGGTTACCTTGGGCCCCTGTCCATCTAGAAAAAGCGGAAAGTCCAGATTCACCGTGGTGCCGTCTTTGAGCTTGTAGGGGTACGTTTTTGTTTCGTTCTGGCCAGTGGCGGCTGGTCCGGTTTGGGAAAGAATCCACTTGGCGATGGTGCTGCGTTGCGCGTCCGTCAAATCCGGATGCGGCGTCATGCCGTTGCCGCCGTCACGGATTTTGGCGGACAGTTTTTCCACTCCATCCGCCTGGCCGGAGTGGCTCTTGGCAATGGCCGCGTAGGCGGGTCCCACTATCTCGTGATCCAGCGCATGGCAAGAGGAACAATCGCTATCTTTAATGAGCTTCTCGGCATCCTGAGCTCCTGCTGACAGCGCAAGGACGAAGATTATGGCAATTTTCAACGCTGCTGGTCCCCCTGCCGCGGCGCAGTCGACATCACGCCGCTCTCGGTAAGGATACTGGTAAGTTCCGCCTGATGATTGACGATCACATCGTCCAGCCTTTTCTTTAACGCTTCGTTGCCGGCGCGAACGGCCATGGACATCGGAAAGGTATATTGCTCGGGCGGCCCCAAGGCGCGCTCGTTCGGAACCGGCACCACTTCCAGATTCGGCGCGTCGCGCAGGAAGATGCCAATGGCGGGCTGCCAGGTGATCAGGACGTCGATCTTTCCGCTCTTGAGCGCGTCCAGCAGCAGGGACGGGGACGTATCGTTATCGGTGGCCACGTCGAAGGCCACCGCCGCCTGGACCATGCCGCGCATTTTGAGCGCATCCTCGGCCGGCGTCTCACGTTCAAAGCCCACCTTCACCCGTTTCAGCACCGGCGAATCCATGCTCGTAATGTCGTACTTCTTGCTCTTGTCGAAAACAAAAACATAGGACGAAATGTAGTAAGGCCGCGTGGTCAGTTCTTCGCGGCTGGCGTAGGGCAGGCTCATCACCACATCGCACTTTTTCGCGTCCAGCGTACTTGCCAGGAATTGCGGAAATCCGCCATGACCACGATGGCTGGCATAAGTGTACTCGACCGTTTCACCAAGCGCCTTGGCTACTGCATCGGCAATTTTGTTTTCAAAGCCGGCGCCGGCGCGATTCGAATAGGGCAGGTAATCGGGGTCCGCGCACACTCCTAACGCGTGGGCGGGAATGGAAAGCAGCACCGGGCACAGGCCTGCAAGGATCAGTGGGTTGACGATGGCGCTGAATCTCATTTTATTTGGCGAAGGCCGCTTCACATCATATACCTTTTGCACGGGCGGCAGCCTTTCGAAACATGCCGGCGCAACCGTTTATCCTAGGTGCGTGTCCTCTTCGTTCAACTTGGATGCCTATCTGGAACGCATCGGCTTTGGAGGCCCGCGCGCCCCGACGCTCGAAACTTTGCAGGCCCTGCACGCCCTTCATCCGGCCGCGATTCCGTTCGAGAATCTGAATCCGTTGTTAGGTTGGCCGGTGGCATTGGATGTGGAGTCATTGCAGGCCAAGCTTGTCGCCGGCGGCCGCGGCGGCTGGTGCTTCGAACACAACACCCTGTTTCGCCATGCGCTGGAGGCGTTGGGATTTTCGGTAAGCAGCCTGGCGGCGCGCGTCTTGTGGCACGCGCCCGATAGCACCGTGGGCCCGCGTAGCCACATGCTGTTGCTGGTGGATTTGGACGGCATGCGCTATGTCGCCGATGTCGGGTTCGGCGGTAATGTCCTCACGAGTCCCTTGCGGTTGGAACCGCACATCACGCAGGTCACGCCGCATGAGCCGCATCGCTTGTTGCCGCTGGACAACGGCTTCGTGCTGGAAGCTCTGGTGGGCGGCGAATGGATGCAATTTTATCGCTTCACGCTGGAGCCGCAGTTCCCAGCCGACTACGAGGTCTCCAGCTGGTATCTTTGCCATCACCAGAGTTCTTTTTTTCGATACACACTGATGGCCGCGCGCGTTATCCCCGGAAGCCGCTTCGCGCTGCGCAACAATGCGCTCTCAATCCATCGGAAGGATGGAACGGAGAAGCGCACGCTGGCTAACGCCAGGGAGCTGCGGTTGTGTCTCGAAACAGACCTCGGCCTGCGATTGCCGGATGCCGCGGAACTGGATGCCGCGTTGGAACGGGCTTGCCAGGCTGGCTGACGGATATATACTGCTACTTTCCCGGGGAGGTCAAAATGCACATGCAGCGGATGCCGGCGAGCGGCTTGGTGGTTGCGGCAATTTTATCGATCATGGGATCGGCCGTGGCATATTCGCAGCCGGGCGTGGTGCTCTATGAAGGCGCCCGTTTGATCATCGGTAACGCGAGTGAGCCCATTGAGAACGGAGCATTTGTGGTCCGCAACGGACGCATTGCCGCGATCGGATTGAAAGGCTCCATCAAAGCGCCTGCCGGAGCCACGCGCGTGGATCTCAGCGGCAAGACGGTGATGCCCACCCTGAACAACGTACACATTCATATCGGGTACGAAGGTTTTGTGAGTTGGAGTGTTGAGAACCACACGCCGGAAAATGTTCTGGATCATCTGGAACGCGAGGCGTTTTATGGCGTGGGCGCCGCTCTGTCAATGGGTGAACAGCCCACTGACTTCGCTATGCGGTTCCAGCAGGACCAGTTGGCTGGGAAGTTTCCGCCCGCTGCCCGCTTCTTTTTCGCGGCTGGTATGGCGCCCCCAGGAGGCGGTCCGGATGCGCTTTTGATCCAGGGAACGGGTCCATTGCACGCGGTATATGAAGTCTCCACTCCGGATGAAGCCGTGGCCACCGTGCGGAAAATTGCAGCGAAGAGAATTAAGGAGCTCAAGTTCTGGGTGGACAATCGCGACAACTCGCGCGGCGGCATGAAAAAAATGTCTCCCGAAATCTACTCAGCTGTGATTGAAGAGGCACACAAACACGGCATGCTGGTGCACGCTCACGCCACGAATCTGGCGGATCAAAAAGGTGTGGTGAAAGCCGGCGTGGATGTGCTGGTGCACACGGTGATGAACGAAAAGATCGATGACGAGTTCGTTGCGATCCTGAAAGCGAAGCGGCCATACTGGACGCCGGTAATGGGCTTGGGCGATCGCTCCGAGCTTTGCGACGAAGACAATACGTTCATCGGGCAGACGCTGCCGGAGGGGGTGGTCGCCGATATCAAGGCCGGAAAGACCTGGCTCCCGTCGCCCCCTTGCTCCGCGCCGCCTACCACGCAGTTTGCACAGCGCGAAGAAAACCTCCGCTACAATTTTCCAAAATATATCGCGGCCGGCGCGCGCATCGTGCTGGGCACCGATGCTGGAGTTTCCGCCAAATATTCGTACGGTTTCGCGGAGCATCATGAGATGGGAATGTACGTGAGGCTGGGGCTAACTCCGGCGGAAACGGTTATCGCTTCCACATCCCGGCCGACCGAAGTGCTGCGCATCCAAGACACCGGGCTGCTCGCCAAAGGCAAGCGGGCCGATTTTATAGTGCTGAATGCCAACCCGCTGGAGAACATCCGCAACACGCGGGAGATCGATAGTGTTTATCTTGCGGGGGCCAAGCTCGATCGACAGACGCTGCAAGTGAAGTTTAAGCAGGCGGTAGTGGATCGGGACGCAGCCAAAGCCAAACTTCAGAAAGACTACGTCCCGCATCCGCCTTCCTCGCGAAAGCAGATTGACTAAGCGCCTTGTCGTGCTGCGATGCCGGCCGCGATCTCTCTGGTCTCGCGGTTGAGTGGCTCCATCGCCGCCAGCAATCGTTGTGTGAGTACCGGTCCGGCGCCTTTGGGCGATCCGGCGTGAAACGGAGGCTGAGGATCGTATTCCATGGCCAGCTGAGACATCTTCGCGACTTCTTCTCCGCGCAATTTTGCCAGCAGCACCAAGCCGAAATCTATGCCCGCCGTCACGCCACCTCCGGTGATCCGGTTGCGATCGGTGACTACCCGCCCTTCCGTTATTTCCGCTCCGAAGAGCGGGAGTAAATCGGTGGCCGCCCAATGCGATGTCGCCCGGTAGCCGCGCAGCAGGCCGGCCGCGCCGAGGATGACCGATCCGGAGCAAACAGAAGTTACGTATTTCGCTTTCGCGCCGCGGGCCGCAAGAAATGCCAGGACCTCTGGATCTAACATCGCCGGAATCATGCCCGGGCCGCCCGGAACGAAAAGCACATCCAGATCCTGCGGGCATTCGCTGAACGTGGTTGTCGGCTGGATGCCGATGCCCGTATCAGTGCGGATCGTGTCGCGCGTTTTCCAGACCAGATGAATGTTGGCATGCCCTGAGAGCACGGTCTGAGGGCCCAGCAGATCCAGCAATGTGAGATGCGGATAGAGCAGCATGCCCACTTCAAGCTGGCTGGCTTGCGGTGGGGTCTCGCCCCCTTGTATCTTGTCTGCCAGTAGAGCCGCGGAAACCAACGCCGCGGCCATTTCCTTGCCAAAATCTCTTCGCTTCATAGCTTCGTCTTCTCCTTCGCTCATGGTTCTATAACCGTCCTTTCTTCGGTTGTTGACAACGGACACACTCCACCCGTGGGCGCTGCACGAACGCCTGCGTTCGTCATTTCAGGGAACTGGAATTATTTCAGCGGCTGGCTGGCTTGGGCCTTTTCTTCCGGGGCGCCGGCGCTGCGCGTTCCAAGAGCGCCTGGAACGCTGTTTGTGCACGCCGGTCCGCATCGGGCGATTTCAGAAATCGTTGTGCTGCGTGGTGGCTGAGATAAATGCCGCACAGTTCCCAAACGAACTGGGCGATGTCCAGATCAGCTCTAAGGTGCCCCAGGGAGCGCGCCTCTGCCACGGTCTTCGTCAGCAGGCCGCGCCACTCGGCTTCCATCTGCAAAATCTTGTCGCGCACCGGGCTTTGGACGTCGTCAAATTCAAACAACCCCGCAGCCACGGGGCATCCGCCCGGCAGGCCGGCGCGCGGGGCCCAGCCGAACCAATTCTTCACCAGCGCCTTTAGACGAGGCAGCCCCTCTGGCTCCTTCATCGATGGCGCGATGATGTGCGCCGCTCCCACCGCGGCGGTGTGCTCCAGCAGGCTGATCTGCACTTCTTCCTTGGATCGAAAGTGAGCGAAGAGGCCGCTCTTGGACATCCCCACTTGATCGGCCAGCACGCCCAGGGTCACGCCTTCCAGGCCCGATTGGCTCATCAAGGCCAGGCCCCGATCGAGAATTCGCTCGCGTGTGGAAACTGCATTTCCCATACGCGCAAGAATAGCACGACCGGTCGTAACGGTCAAGACAAATCTGGAGGATCGCCCGCGCTATTGGTTCAAGAGCGGAATGTCTTTGGCCGGCGGCGGCGCGGGAACGCTGGCCAGATACGCCTGGATATCGGTGAGCACTTCGTCCGAAACAACCTTTTTGGTGAAGGGCGGCATGCTTCCGGCTGGATGCCGCACGTAGGCGATCAGTGCGGCGGCGGCCAGCGGATTCGGCGCCAGTTTAGCTCCGGCGCCGCCGCCTTGCCCTTGATAACCGTGGCAGGTGTAACAGCCGAGCTTCACGAATTGCTTCTTGCCGTTTTCGGCATTGCCCGCCGATTGCGCGGCGAGTGTCGCGGCGGCCAGCACTACGATTGCGATCGAGTTCCGAATCATGTGTCCCCCGGTTAGCGCGGCTGCGTGATCACGTCGATGAGATACGGATCGCCGCCCTTCACCACGCGGATTCCACGCTGAATGGCCGCGCTCAGATCTTTTGGATCGGAAATTGGCCCTTCGGCTTGCACACCCATGCTCTTGGCCAGCATCGTGTAATCGATGTTGGGGTTCGCGATTTCGGTCCCGATTTTGCATTTGTCCACGTCGACGCCGCGATTGTGCTGGTTCGCCACGCGCTGCAATTGCATAATTTCCTGATGATACGCGCGGTTGTTATGCATCACGGTGAGCAAGGGAACGCGATGATGCGCCGCGGTCCACAAGACTCCGTTGGCCATCATCAGGTCGCCATCGGACTGAATGGAAACGCTGAGGCGGCCATGTTTTTTATTGGCGATAGCCGCTCCCAGCGCGGCCGGCGCCAGGTAACCGACGCCTTCGCCGCCCGCGCCGCCGATGAACTGATAGTGCTTGTTGAAATCCCAAAGCCGCAAGGGCCAGTTGCTCACCCAGAAAGGATCCGACACCAGAGACCAATCTTCGTTCTTTATCTGCGCCCATAGTTCAGCCGAGAGTCGCGCGGTGGAAACGGGGCTGGCATCCCAGGCGTAGGACGCGGCGGTTCGGGTTTGCTCCAACGCCTGATGGCTGCCTTGAGCCAGCTTGGCGGCGCGGGCCTGAATGGCCTGCTTACGATCGTCGGTGAGCAGGCGTTTCACGGCTTCGATCAGCGCCGGCATGGTGGCTTCCGCATCGGCGGCGATGGATAGATCGACATCCTCGTAGCGCTGGAAGTTCTGATAATTGCTCTTGTAGAACAGGTCCGAAGAACTGATACTCACCAGCTTGGTTCCGGGCTTGATGAGCGAGCGCGGCACTACCGACACCTGGCCGCCCAGGGTGTGCACGACGCCGAAGAAATCGTAAACTTCCAGGCCCAGGATCACATCGGCACTGGTGATCAACGCGCGCGAGCGCTGCGTTTGATTCAGCGGATGGCGGGAAGGAAAGTTCATGCGGCGCTGTTGATCGATCACTCCGGCGCCCAGCGTTTCAGCGAGTTCGACCAGCAGCTTCAGTCCGGCGGGCGTCCGCGCGGAGCGGCTGGTTACGATCACGGGATTTTCGGCGGAGACCAGCATCTGCGCCAGTTCGGCCACCGCGGCGGAATCGCCCGCCGGTTGGGAGATCCTGGGGAGTTTTGGAATGCGCCAGTCGAACTCCTTGGGCGCTTCGCCTTCCTGCAGCACGCCGTCGGCCGCCAAAACCACGGGCATCATGGGCGCCGTCATGGCGATCTGGTAACCACGCACGGCCGATTCGCCGAAATGCGTCAGAGAGGCGGGGTTGTCGTCCCACTTGGTGTAATCGCGCACCGTGGCGGCTACGTCCTGAGCGGCGTGCAGCCATTCCACGCGTCCGCGCCGTTCGGCTGCATCGGAGATATTGCCCGCAACCACGTACAGCGGTGCCTGGTCGCAATAGGCGTTGTAAATGGCCATGGCGGCGTGCTGGATGCCAACCGTGCCGTGTGCGCAAACCAGCGCAGGCTTGCCTTCGATCTTCGCGTAGCCATTGGCGGCCGCCGCCGAGCATTCTTCGTGCGTGAAGGTGATGAATTCAGGGTTGCTGTTCCCCCCGTGATTGATCACCGATTCGTGAATGCCGCGGAAGCTGGAGCCGGGCGTGGCGAACAGATATTCGAAACCAAGCGACTTGAAGACATCCACCATGTAATCGGCGCCAGGGCGTTCCACGATCTGGATATCTTGCACCGCAACGGATGCAGTGCTATTTTCAGCGGCTCTCTGCGCGGCAGTGGGCGGTACGGCGACGGCGCGCTGCGTGGATTCCTGAGCCTCGGTCTTGGCGGGAGCCACCAATGCGGCAGCTCCCGCAGCGGCTCCGGCAGCCGCGCCTTTCAGGAAGCCTCGCCGGGCGAGTGGGGTGTCTTTGGATTTTGCCATGGATAAATATGCCTCCGCGATTTGTCGCTCTAGGCCGTCACTTTATCATGTTACGGATGTGTCAGTGAGCAGCCGCCAGCAGCTGTTGCGTGAGTTCTTCCGGCCGGTCGAGCATTACATCATGGCCGCACTCCACGCTTACCGTTCTCCAGCCCCTGGCCTTTGCCTGATCGTAGAAAAACGCGAACGGTGAGGGTGTCCAGCCGCTGGCCACAATGAACGTGACTTTCTTGATCCGGTCGATTTCTCGCGACAAACGGAGTGGCTGTTGAAAGGTAGCCAGTGGTTGCACGGTGCACTGCCGGTTCACCCAGTCGAGATCCTGATCATTGACGTGGAACGCTTCGGCCGGAATCGGCGGAACCTTCCAGCCCTCACCCTGCGACGCAAGTTCCAGTTGTCCGTCTCTCATCGGCTGCGGCAGAGTGTCGTGCAGGCTTTGTCCGTTCTCCAGTACAAATGCATCCAGATAAACCAACGCTCCAATTCGTTCGGGAATGCGATCGGCCACGCCACTAATCACACAGCCGCCGTAAGAATGACCACACAGCACTACCTCGGAGAGCTCCTCCCACTGGATCAGATTCACAACGTCGGCGATGTGCGTCTCAAGATCCACCTGCGGAGATAACAAATGCGAGCGATCCGCCACGCCCGTCAGAGTGGGTGTGAAGACTTCATGGCCGAGCGCCTGGAGCGCTTTCCGGACCCGCTTCCAACACCATCCGCCGTGCCATGCTCCGTGAACCAATACAAACGTGCTCATTTTGCCTTTCCCATTCAGGTCCCAACGATTATACTTGGCAGGTCGGTAGTCCGCAGGAGGCGCCTGATGAAGCTAATTGCGTTTGTACTTGTAGCGGCTGCGATGGCCGCGTCGCTTTCCGCCCAGGAAAAGGACAAGCCCTTAATATTGGCAAGCCAGGGCAGTTTCTTTGTCGGTGGCGAATCGAAGACCGTCAATTCACCCGGACGCGGCCCTGGAGCGCCAGCGGTTCCAGGTGAAGTCACCATCAATCAGATGTACGTGCAGTATCAGATTCCGCCGGCCGGCGCGCGGCACGTGCCCGTGGTCATGGTCCATGGTTGCTGTCTGAGCAGCAAAACGTGGGAAACCACGCCCGACGGACGCATGGGATGGAATGAGTACTTCGTGCGCAAGAATCGTTCCGTGTACCTGGCGGATCAGGTGTCGCGCGCCCGTTCGGGATTCGACGCCAGCACGATTGCGGCGGTGAAGGCCGGAACTCTACCGCCAAGCGAACTGCCCACCATCCGTGCGGCGTCGCATCAAACGGCCTGGGCAATTTTTCGTTTTGGGCCCAGCTTCAACAAGCCATTCGAGGACGAGCAGTTTCCAGTGCAGGCAGCAGACGAACTGTACAAGCAAATGATTCCGGATCTGAACGCCATGCTCCCCACGCCAAATCCCACCTGGAAGGCCATGGGGGCGCTAGCGGTGCAACTGAAAGGCGCGGTGTTGATTGGACACTCTGAATCGGGCTTCTTCCCTGAGCAGGCCGCGCTGCTTGACCCCAGCGGCATCAAAGCCAACATCTCCATTGAAATGCCTTGTACGGAGCTGACGCCGGCGCAGATTTCCAGTATCGCCAAGATCCCAACGCTGATCATCTTCGGCGATCATCTGACGGATGTGCCGGGAGTGTGGGGAGCGGCTTTTGAAGGTTGCCAGAAGTTTGTGGCTCAGATGAAGGCCGCCGGAAGCGATGCGGAAATGATGCACCTGCCCAAGCTAGGTATAAAAGGGAACAGCCACATGCTTATGCAGGATCGGAACAATCTGCAGATTGCCGATCTGATTCTGGCCTGGATCGACAAGCACGTGGAGCAGCGAAGCAGTATTCAAACCAAGTAGAAATCGCCTATGTTACTCGGATCAAGCTTCACAGCCTGGACGGTTTTGGGGTTGGGCGCGTTGCCAATCCTGATGCTGCCGGCGCAAACTCCGGCCTCCTCGGAACCGGCCATTCGCGAAGCGTTCGCACCCGTCCCGGGGGCGCGAATCTTTTACCGCGATTCCGGGGGGAACGGGGTGCCGGTGATCCTGCTGCACGCGGCCACTGGCAGTAGCCGGGTGTGGGAATACCAGATTCCGGTTTTCGTGGCTGCCGGATACCGTGTGATCGCTTTCGACCGGCGCGGCTGGGGACGCACCACTATCAATTCCGCGGATTCGCCGCCGGGCACTGCGGCCGAAGATCTGCTGGCCTTGCTCGATCAACTGGGGATCGATCGGGCCCACGTGGTTGGTACGGCGGCGGGTGGGTTCGTTGCGCTCGATTTCACCCTCTCGTATCCGCAGCGCGTGCGCAGCCTGGTATTCGCCAACTCAATCGGAGGCGTGGAGGATGCAGACTACGTCGAATTGGGCCGCCGGATTCGTCCGCCGGAGTTTAATGCACTGCCGCCGGACTTTCGCGAATTGGGTCCCTCATACCGGGCAGGGAACGCCGCGGGAACCGCGCGTTGGGTGGAACTGGAGAAGATCAGCCGCCCGCCCGGACCACCGGCGCCGGCGCAGCCACTGCGCAACCGCATGACTTTTGCGTTGCTCGAAAGCATCAAGACGCCCACCCTTCTGCTGACCGGCGACGCCGACCTCTATGCGCCGCCACCGTTATTGAAGCTATTCGCGGCGCGGATTAAAGGTTCTGAGATTTCCGTGATCCCCGAAGCCGGCCATTCCACTTACTGGGAGCAGCCGGAACAATTCAATCGAGTAGTTCTGAAATTCCTGGGCCGGCATTAGCGGCCGCAAGTAGGAGTTATTGTTTAAAGCGCTTGGACAGATAGTCTAGAATCGCCTGCCGGTCTTCGGCTTTCACCGGAGCGCCCCAGCCGGTCATCTTGTTTATCTCGCGATCCCACTGTGCGCCGGTCAGGTGTTGTTGCCGCATCATGTGCTCATCGTGGCAACCGAAGCAGGCGGCCTTGTAACCATCCGGATAAGTAGGCTCCGCAGGCTGCTCAATGACCGCGTCGGACTTAGCCTGCGAAATGGAAACCGTCATTGGCTGGGCCACATTCCACAAATAGCCATTCGGGTTCCACTCCTGAGCCAGCGGCTGCATCTGCCCCGCCATGTTCGTGGCGCGAGAAATCAATGTGTATTTTCCCTCGACAGGCTTCCAATCGTGGTGCCAGATGCGCCATCCATATTTGGTCTGCTGACCCGATAACTTGGCGGGTTTCCAGCTCTGGCCACCGTCTGTGGAAACATCCACCTTGGCGACAGGCGATGTGTTGGACCATGCCGTGCCTTGAATACGAACCGCTCCTGGCTTGGCCCAACCAGCCGGACTTGCGATCACCGACTTCACGTTCAGATCCGTGACCGGTATCATCTCCGATAAATCGACGGCTGTTCCCGGAGGAACCGGATGCGTAGGATGACGATAAGCCGACTTCATCCAGAAGCCCTCGAACTCGTGATCCAGCACCTCGATGTGCTGCAACCATTTCACCCATGAATCACCGGCCCACCCGGGCGCGATGACCCGGAGTGGAAACCCATGTTCAATCGGCAAAGCCTGGCCGTTCATTTCGTAAGCCAGCAAGGTATCCGGATGGAGCGCCTTGGCAACCGGGATGGTGCGCTGGAAATCGGGCATCTTGCCCAGCGGGACATCGGCGCCATCGCACAGAATTTCCGTGGCGGAACTTTTGATGCCGGCTTTCTGTAAGACATCCCGCAGCCGCACTCCGGCCCAACGGCCATTGCCAACAGATCCGAACGTCCACTGCGCGCCCGGAAGATGCGGCTCATAAAATATTCTTCCGTTCCCGGCGCACTCCAACACGCCCACCAGTTCCACGCGCGGCAGTTTTTTTAGATCCGCCAGCGTGAATGTCATCGGTTGCTCCACAACTCCATCCACCTTCAGGCTCCAGTCAGCCAGGTTTACCTGAGGCGTATAGGTATGACAACGGACGAAGAACCGATCGATAGGCGTAATCCAATCGGTGAAACCGTCCAACGGCATTTCCAGATCTTCCGGCCGGGGCGACAGTACGGTCATGCGAGATTGATCAGCGTGATCGGCCGCCCGTAAAACACTCGGAAGCGCGGTCGCGATTGCGCCAGTCAGCAGTCTGCGGCGGCTTATGGTCATTTATTTGCTCACGCCCGGCAATGGCGTGCCGTCCAGGACGAACGTCAACAGCTTTGGCAATCCAGGTTTCTCCGTGGTGGTTCCAGGGGGCGGAGCGAGCCCGATGGATGGAATGACTGGGCCCGTGCCTCCCATCAGAGAGATGTACTGCTTGCCGTCAATCAGGTATGTGACTGGTGGTCCCATGCCGCCTCGCAGGCCGGTCTTAATATCCAGAAGTTTCTCTCCCGTGTCGGCGCGATAAGCCACCAGTCGCCCGTCGGGAATCACTTCCAACACCAGATTTCCCGCAGTGGAAACGGTACCGCCGCCCAGCGCGCCGCCGCCCGATGCATGCCAGCGTTCCTGTTGCGTTGCAGGATCCCAGGCCACCAGAATATTGCGCTGACCTTCCGGCGGCGCCGGGCCAATCGTCGGCGGAGACGGCCTGGTTTTTACCGGCGTGGCTGGTGCGGAGGCGCCGGCCGTATCGGGAGTCGCGGTCTGTGCCTTGGGCCGGATGATACCCAGGTTCTTCTCGCCGGGCTTGTAGACAAAGTTTTCATCCGCTGTGTATCCGTTCTGGCCGCCATTGGAAGTGGGCACGTACACCAAGCCCGTGGCTGGATTGAAAGACATGGGTGACCAGTTGTGGCCTCCGCCCGGCCCCGGCGTTAGCATTACCGTATCGGCGCCGTAGTGCGCTTCTTCATTGATGATGGGCCGCCCGGTTACTTCGTCCAAACCCTTCGCCCAACTCACCTGCACCCATGGCTGGCCTGAGATGAACTCTCCCGTCACGCGATCCAACACGTAGTAAAAGCCGTCTTTGTTGGCCTGCATCAAGACTTTCCGTTGCCGCCCCTTAATGGTCAGATCGGCCAGCATTAGCTGCTGCACGCTGTCATAGTCCCAGGAATCGCCGGGGACCATCTGGAAATACCATTTCAATTCGCCCGTATCGGGCCGCACCGCAAGAACGGAGCAGGCGTATAGATTATCCTTGCCCTTGGATTTTCGAAGCTGTTCGGGCCACGGTCCCGCGTTGCCGGTGCCGACGTAAACCAAATCGGCTTCTGGATCCCAAGCCATTCCGTCCCAAACGGTGCCGCCGCCGCCCATCTTCCAGGCCTCTGGGGACCACGTGGCAGATGCTTTTTTCATGGCCGGATTCTCGAAGGGTTTGGATGGGTCGCCCGGGACGGTATAAAACTTCCAGGCGAAGCGGCCGGTGCTGGCGTCGAAGGCGGAGAAAAATCCGCGCACGGGATATTCAGAGCCGCTCACGCCGACAATTACTTTTCCCTTGGCGATGCGGGGAGCCATCGTTATCGTATAGTCGTCCTGCGGGTAAGCCACGCGCGACTCCCACACCACTTTTCCAGTCTCCGCATCCAGCGCTTCCAGCCTTCCATCGATAATGGGCGCGATGATCAGGTTCTGATATATCGCCAAGCCGCGATTCACAACGCCGCAGCAAATTCTGGGGAAGACCGCTGTCTGGTTCACTTCCGGATCCCATCGCCAGCGCTCCTTACCGGTGCGCGCATCCAATGCGAAAACGACGCTCCAGTTCGTGATGCCGTAGAGCGTTCCGTTCCATACCAGAGGAGTGGCCTCCTGGTTGCCCCCGCCGGGGCCCACATCGTAGGACCAGGCGAGACCCAAGCGGCCGATGTTCGTCGCATCAATTTGCTTGAGCGGGCTATAGCGTGTCTCGGCGGGATTCTGGCCGTAGCTGAGCCATTCGTCCCCGCTCTTGGCCGCGTTTCTTAGAACGGTATCGTCCACCCGCTGCGCTTGCTGAGCGCCCAGCGCCGAGGCCATTAAGAGCAATAGGATCGCGTTGCGCATATGTATCTTATTTGCGTGCCGGCGGCGGAGGCAGCGTGCCGCCTTCTGCCAGGATCTTCATGTTCTCCAGAGCCTGTGTGAACCGCATGGTTCTTTGTGCCCTGTCCTTCTCGCGCGCGGCGTCGTCGGGCAGCATCGAATTGTCGAAGAGCAGCGTGTAAACCAGCTTCGACGTGGTGGCCGTCACCGGTCTCGCTTCCAGCGTTCCGTGATAGAGATTGTAGGGTCGGCCTTCCCGCACCGGCTGCGTGTAGGTATAGGAAAGCTCCGTCTTCCCTACCAGAATCTCGCTGCCCACCGAGCGCGTGACTCCGAATTCACCGTCCTTGCCTGAAGTGATGGTGCAGGGGATCTGCAGCCATTCGCCAATATCGCAATACTTGCCGACGCGCTTCCACACTTCGGCCGCGGGACGGTTGACCGTGATTTCCATGGGAATGAAAGTGTAGGTCGGGTTCGCCACCACGGTGCTGGCCGGGGCGCCCGACCCAGCCGCCGGCGGAGCCTGTGCACTGGCGACGTTCACCAGACCTGCCAGTGCGATGGCACACCCGGCAACTGTTCTACTGAAGTGCTTCAGCATTTATTCCTCCAAATGATTTCGCTTCGTAGCGTTCTACTGACGCACATGTTGTCACAGGCAGCCAAGAATAAGCAAGCCAAGGATCTTAGCGCAGCGACTTTAAGTCCACGCTTGCATCCGCAGCCTGCTCTGGAGATATTCCGGTGCCTGCGCCGATCAACTTTCGCCCCGCCAGGTGGTCCCCCGGACGATTCACCGAATCCACAGCGGCTAAACGGCCATCCCTGAAGTAGAAGACTGAAAATTTGCGGCTCTCCAGTTCACCGCGCGTGACCACCTGGCCAAAACCACCCGACAGGCCGGCCATTTGAAGCTTGATATCGAACTGGTCCGTCCAAAACCAGGGCACTGCGCGGTACTGTTCCGGGCGCCCCACGATAGCCGCCGCGATGCATTTTGCCTGGTCGACGGCATTCTGCACGGATTCGATTCGCGCGCGCCCGCCGGTTAGCGGGTTGGCGAACGGATTCGGGTGATCGGCACAATCGCCGATGGCGTAGATGCTTTCGTCTGCTGTTCGCAGATACTGATCGACCACGATGCCATTCAAGACGCCGAGCCCGGCTTCGCCAGCCAGTTCGATATTCGGAACAACGCCAATCCCAACCAGCACCAGGTCGGCTGGGTAAACGGAGCCATCGCTGAGCACCACCTGGCTCGCCTTGCCTTGATTGCCCTTGATCTCGGACAGCGCCGCGCCCAGGGAGATCTGCACGCCCTGGCCGATGTGAAGGTCGCGATAAAAGTCGGAGAGGATAGGCGAGACCACCCTAGGCATCAACCTGGGCTGGGACTCCAGCACGTGTACCGATTTTCCGAGCGTGCGAGCGGCGGCGGCAAGCTCCAGGCCGATAAATCCTCCACCGATTACCACGATATTGCGGGCATGCTCCAGCCGTTGCTGGATATCGACGGCCTCGGTATCGCTGCGCAGGTAGCGGACACCGTCCAAATCGGCGCCTTCTACCCGCAGCGTTCGATTACGCGCCCCCACCGCCAGCACCAGCGCTTCATAATGATGATCGCGGCCCGATGCCAGGCGAACAGAGCGGCTCACCCGGTCGATCGCGGTTACCCTGGCGCCCGTAATCAGGTCGATGCGATGGTTCTGATAGAACAGCGCAGGCCGTAGCGCGGTATCGGCGATAGCCTGCTTGCCGGCCATGAACCCTTTGGAAAGCGGCGGCCGCTGATAGGGGAGCCCGGGCTCGTCGCCAATCAAGGCGATGGGCCCTTCATAACCCTCCATGCGCAGCGACGCGGCAACTTGGAAGCCGGCCTGTCCGGCTCCTACGATGACCACGCCGTCCGAGGTCATTGCTGAGTTGGTGGCGTTCTCACGATGAGGCCGTCGAGTTCCTTGGTCACCGGTATCTGGCAACCCAGCCGGCTGTTCGGACGCCGTTCGGATGCCGTTGTGTTCAGCATCTCGTCTTCATCTTCCTGGATGGGCTTCAGCAAGCCAAGGAATGCCTCGTCAAC
>DATHNM010000435.1:0-6728 GCA_035486095.1 Bryobacteraceae bacterium | reverse complement strand
ACCATTCGTGGTAGTGCACATCGCGAGGCTCCTTTAGCAAGCAATTTCCAGGCAACGCAAATCGTCATTCGAACGCCGGCCGCGAGAAACGCGGCGAGCAATGGCCGACAGTAACAAAATCGCGGACCTGCCTTGCGTGTTCTCCATGTTCACGGCCGCGGCGCGACCGAACGAATCCGCCAGGCAAATATCCCGGGAGTCGCGCCGGTCGGCAGCTCACTCGGGGGAATCGTATTATTTGCGAATGGGTTGCCGGTTCTCGGGTCGATCAACGGTTTGGCGAAATGCGAAAAATCTCCGTTCCTTTCGGCGGCGGACGGCACGTAGGCAATCACCGAAAGATTGGGCGCCAGGGTCACCGTGTCGCAGTACAACTGGTTCACAAGGTCCGGTAAGGTAATCGCGGTCTGGAATTCCGTCCACATCGGTCCATTCATAATCCCGACGACAACAAAATCTCCGAAAGCGTCCGGGCCAGCGGTGGAAGAGGTCTTATCGAAGGGAATGTATCCGGCCGGGAAGGCTTTGCAGGGTTTGGCCGCGCCGCAGCACTGCTCGACCCGCGCCGCCAGGCAGAGAATCAAATCCAGCAACACCGCGTTGCTATATATTCTCGGACGGTCGGTAGCGGCGTCGATTTTGCCAATCGTTCCATCCGCCATCAAATCCACGGCGGCCAGCGGGACGCAAATGTCTCCTTGCGGCAGGCAAGGCCCGGAATAAGCAATGCTCAACAATTGTCGGCGATCCTTGGCCTCCGTGCCGGTCGACAGCGCCAGGCAAGCCCGTGGGTTGGGATCGGGAATGACCGGTGGCTCTGGGGCCGGGGCCGGTGGTGGAGGCGCCGGTTGATTCGGATCGGGAACCACAGAGTGAACTTGCAAACAGAAAGTCTCCACAATCGTTCCAGGAGAACACTGTTCCCGGGTGTTGCAATCGGTGACCAGCGTCGGTTGGTAATCGGTGGTGCACTGGCTGTACGCCAGGCAAATATAGACTTGATGTGCCTGGTTATTGCTGAGCACCGTGGTGGCTGTGCCGCAACCGTCGGTCAATTGCCAGGGATTCAGGCAGGCGGAAATCGGAACGATAATCTCGCGGCCCAAACCATCGATGGCCACACCGGGGCTGATGCACACCTGATTCGCCTGGACTGTCACGCCCAACCCGCACAAGACTCCCTCGCCCAGGCTCAGGCGATTGAGCAGCCAGCGTTGCTGGATCACATAGACTTGCTCCATGTCGAAATGAGGGACGTCCAGCAATTTGCCGTAAAAATAGTGGTTGCGGCGGGGAGCGTTCAATTCGCTCAGCCGGCTCGTGGTAACAGTTCCGTTCATGTTCGTCTCTCCTCAACCCAACAGCGTGTTTTGACCGATGCGACTCCGCTTGCCAATGCGACCTAATTCGTCTTCTTCCACTTCGGAACCCAGGAACGAATCCAGCCCCAGTACTGTCCCCACCATGGACATCGGCTTGGGAGGCCCGCCGACGATGGCATCGATACCAACGCGGGACTGAAAGCCGACGCGCATGCGCGCTTCCACAAAACACAGATGGAAATCGGTGTGCGCCGGCTTCTCCGCCTCGATCAACTGCCGCAACTCTTGCCTGTCCGCCGCGCCATGAAGCCGGGCCGCCGGCAAAGACACCGTAAACAGATGAGCCGTGTCGCTGAACAGCGGAGTTCCGAACTGCGAGGCTTGCAGAGGGCCGCTCTCGCCCACCACCGTTTGTCCGACAAGAAGAGTTCCACAACCCGGCGACTGTGGCGGCACGGTCAGATCGGCGGTGTCATCTAGAATGGAATACAGCTGGGATTGCGGGACAATCTCTTTGGCCTGGCTGCGGCTGGACCAGGACAGTTGCACCACCGCGTCTCCTGTGGAGACCGAAGCTTTTCGGGAGAATTCCAGCTCCAGCTTGTACCACCGGCCGAGAGTCATGGCCATCGTACCGGTGTACTCGTTGCCTTGCACGGGAGCGTGGGCGGTGCTGTCCAGGATCAGTTCGTCATTCACGCGCAGGCGCACCACGTCATTGCTGGCCACGTGAAACGTAATCTTCTCCGCATACCGCGCCTGGATCTGTCCCGTCCACTGAATCGAGAAGAGAGATGGATCAATCGCAGGATCGGGTGCACTATTCCCCCATTCGAAATTGACGACTCCATCCGGTGGAGTAGGCTGGCCTACCGCGTGTGTCGCCTTCAGCACGTCAAAATTAGCGCCGTCGTAATAATTTCCCTGCACGCCAAAATACCGGGGATCGGGCGGCGCCACGCCGGCGACGATCATCCCATCGGGTGCGTTGGCCGCCAGGGCGGTGTTGAAGCCGAGGGTCGAGGAGATTCCCAACTGCCAGACGCGCCGTTCGCGAAAGGCTTCGAACAGGTGCACTTTCGCTCCCAGATTCAGCTCGACGAATTCGCGAAGCCCCAGCGGCGTGCCTCTGCGCTCGTAAAGTTCCTGGACTTTGAGAAGCAGATCGCGCTGTTGCGAAACGCTCAGTCTCTTGGGTAGATCGAAAGCCAGCCAGCTTGCCAACCACGGCAAGAAATCCCCCGGAGTAGTGGCGGGGTTACAAAGGCGCGGCATGTCATCGAGCTTCAATTCAAGGCCGCCCAGTTCCGAACGGAACAAAGCCAGCCAGCGTTCCAGGAAGCGCGCGGGCAGATCCTCCTTGCGATAAATCGCCGGCAAATGCTCCAGGTAACTCTCTGCGATGGTGGAAGCTACGACTTGATGCAATACCGGCGTCGCCGACGCGTCCGCAGTGCCCGTCTGCACTTGCAGCCACAGGAAGCGCTTGGGAACGGGCACGTCATTGCAGGTTCCCGAGAAGGGGAGCAGCAGACAATCGAGCGTGGGCTGAGGAGTCCAGTCGCCGGCTGTCGGAACTCTTGCGGGATCGTTGGTCGTAAAGGTTTGCAAGTTCACCGAGGCTGAAGCAGGCACGTCAGCCACAACGTGAACACTTTCCCATTCGCAATCCTGTCCTGCATCCAACTGTGTAGTGGCCAGTAATCCGGAGGGAATATAGGCCCCGTT
Source organism: Bryobacteraceae bacterium (assembly GCA_035486095.1). GTDB lineage: Bacteria > Acidobacteriota > Terriglobia > Bryobacterales > Bryobacteraceae > Palsa-89. The sequence goes on along the minus strand of DATHNM010000435.1, from coordinate 3,678 downwards.
GTTTTGGAAGCGGTCGATAGTTTCGCCGGCGTCTGGCTTGACCAGCAAGTCCCCGGAGGCCTGATCGATGGTCATGGCCGAGACCGGCCCAGCAAAATTCGCAACGGTGCCCAGAAAAGCCACCGAGTCGCAATCGAAGACCCAAATTCCCCCGGCGGCCGCGTCCGCGGCGAAGGCCCGGCTTCCCCAAGCAGTAAGTGTTCGGGGTTGCGCGGGAAGCCCCGCTGCCGTTGGCGCAATCGCGGGCAGTAGCGCCCCCGAATCGTCGAAGCGAAGAACGCTGTTGGCAAGGTCATCGGAGACGTACAGGACGTCTTGCTCGTCGATGGCCAGTGAAAAGGGCGAGGTCAGTTCCGGATGCTGAGACATCGCCGTGTTGTAGGCAATGTCTGGCGCGCCAGCCGCGTCGAATCGAAGGATGCGCTGCAGGCCGCGGTCGAGGACGTAGACGCGCTGCTTGGAATCGCTCGCCAGCCCGGTCGGCTGCTGAAAGTAGTTTTCCCAGATGGCGCGCAGCTCCAGGCTGGGCAGCCGTAAAATTTGTACCTGGGCGCTCTCGCTGTCGGCGACGTACAACCGCTGGTGCGTTCCAACCAACAGCCCCCGTGGAGCCTGCAACTGCCAGGGGAAACCGTTCGAGGCGTTTTTTGTTTGCAGGACCACGTTTTCGCCGCACCGCTCGTCCATGAGCGTCAACCTGTTCTCCTGCGGATTCGAAGAGCAGAGAAATCTGTCAGGTGTAATAACCACCCCGGAAAGGTCGGCGGCAAACGGCCCGGGGAGTAGAACGGGAATTCCATCGGCCGGGGCAGGCACGCGAGCCAGCGCCAGCGCGCCTCCCGGTTGCTGCTCGAGCCCCGTCAAGTTCACGCTGTCCCACTCGTGTTGATACCGCAGCGTGGCGTAATGGATTGGATACGTCGTCATCAACTACTCCACATAAAGGTTGTACAGAATGCGCCCGCCCGTCGGAATCGACGCCCTGGTAGCAGGGTCGGTCCCCACCTTGCAGTGAAATTCGATGGTGTGTTCGCCCTCGTCAAAACTCACACCGGGAAGAAAATCGAGTTTGACCTCGCCCGTACCGTTGACCACGATGGGATGATTGGCGGTGCCGTCGCCTAATTTTGCCCAGACCGTGCCAGTTTGGGTGGTGTCGTTCAACTGGCTCACGATTTCCGCGGTCTGATCGACCTTGTCGATGAAAATCCGCAAGTCGTTGAAGTAGGTAAGGGGCGCTCCACTGCGGGCGGAGTAAGGCCCGTTCGGAAATGCCGGGTCGGTGACACCGGCGTTGGCCATGGCGGTCGCCGCAAACGTATGCGTATGGTCATCATTCGTGAAAGGATCGACATTCGAGGTTTGAGCCTGGCGAATTGTGTGACCGTGACCACCACCCGTTATCTGTGCAATTCGAGGGTTACCATTGCCGTCTTTATCTTTGCTAAACCATTTCGAGCCGCCGGTGGCCGGGTCCGGTGCTAAGAGATTGTCCCATCTGTCGTCAACCCCTACGCCACCGGGAATAAAAAAAGCATCGGTGCCCACAACTGGAAGCCATCCATCTTGCACACCCTCTTCCGCAAATTTCAAAAAGAGCCCGTGCGCCCCAGTGTGATCGCCGTCGGTGTGAACCCCGTCCCCAGTAAATAGTGGACCGAAGCTATGTTGGTGCTTATACTTATCGGGGTTCCCACCATTCGGATAGTAGGTAGGGGGAGAAGTCTTAACATTTCCGGTCTGGGACAGAGCGTGTGTGTGGTCGCCCATTTCCGTGTAATGAAATGTCGTAAATGAATCCGCGTGCAAATAGAGCGTCACCGCGTTGGGTTGCCGGCCGCGAATATGGAAATAAAGAGTGGTGGAATTCTCCGTACCTGCCGTGACACCGTCTCCAGAAGTGATTTCCCGCTCGCCCTCCAAGGCAAACTGGTGCACCAGCGCTTCCGACGCCGCGCCGACATATCTGCGCACTTCGGGATGCACGCTGTTCACTGTGCAATCGCTCTTTAATTCCACCTGTGCCAGCACAATTTTCCCGCTGGTGTCGCTCGGCAGCGCATCGGTCCAGCCCAGAAGCGCCTGCGCGCGCACCAGCGCAGGCCCGCCCCACGCCAGGGTCGAGCCGCCGTTTCCGCAGCAGCTCTTTTTGCCTGCGATCGGGTTACATCCGTCCTGCACATCCTCCGTAACCAGTTCGCTGTATTGAATGGTCAGATAGTTGCCGTCTACAATGCCGGCTAGGCTGCTTGGCTTACCGACGACGCCAATAGAGACCTGATCTAAGAGAATGATTTCCCGCCCTTGGGAATCCAGCGCGAGCCCGGGGCTCACGATCACGTTCATGGCATTTGCGGGGTCTTGCGTGACTTCCAAGCCGCTAGCGATGCCGGTGGTGTAAAGCGATTTGTTCAGCCAGCGGCGTACGCGAATGTGGTACTGCTGTTCGAGCTTCAAGTCGCTGGCTTCCAGGCGCTGGCCATTATAGTAATTGAGACGATCGAGCGGTTTCTCACTCATGTTTTTCCTCGATAGGTGGCCACGGTGATTTGGTGCTGCCCGGAGGCCACAAGACCGTGCGGACAAATCGTCAGGTTGGCGCAGCCCAGCTTTGGCCCTTGGTCCGCCTGCAGCGTCAAAGCATCGACGTACACCACGCCGGGGAGTCCATTCAGCAGCGCCAGAATTTCCGCGCTAAACACCCCGCGGCCCACCGGCCAGCCAGCTTGCTGCGGCCCGCCATGCAACGGATTGAGAAACGCGGCCAGCGCCGCCTGGGCCTGCTGCGCCAGCGCTGGCGATGCCACACCCGAAGCCACGTTCAAGCGGGCGCTCACGGAAACCACGGTATAGCTCGCACCAACCACGCGGACTTCCGTGGTGATCGGCCGGCGCCGTTCGAGATAGCGCGCCACGGCTTCCAGAAAACCGGTCGTCGGTTGCGGCTGTGCATCGGGACAAGGCGGCAAGGCCACCACCGTCACGCAACCGGCGGCAGGGAAGCACGGGAAATCCGGATCGTAATCGGCGAGCGCAAACGCGCGCGCCACCGGAACACCGGGTACCGCTTCAGCCAGCGTCTGAAAATCGGACAGCGTGACCGCGCGCGACACCTCATTCAACTCCGCGTACGCTCGGCCCAGCGCCGAAGAAAGAAGCTCCGCATCCGCTCCGCCCGTGGCCGCGAACGGCTGGCTGACAGCAAAATCGGCGACCGGAATGGGCCACGCGGACCAGGGAGCGGGAACCTTCAATGTGCATGCCGGCGCATTTCCCGCCACACCGCCGCCCACTTGATATTGAACCTCGATATCCGCGCCGGCTTGCGGGACGCGGCCGGCGCGGCCATCGCCAAAGGTGATCTGCCCGGTCTCCGGAGTCAGAACATAGGAGTTCGCGTGCGGGCCCACGGAATCCCAGTAAATTTCCTCGGTCCACGGCGACTTCGTGAGGCTACCCGCGGCGCGCACCGTGAGTTTCGAACTGTGCGCCACCACTGGCTTGTGCTGCAACGGAAAGCTCTGCTGCGCACGCCCGTTGCTGATGCCGAGGTCTTCCGGTTGGGCAATGTTCGCGGCGTGTTCTGCGTTCACGGTATTGAACGCAATTCGCCGGATATCCGGTGGGCACTCGTAGCCGCCGCTGGCCAGCCGGCAACGGATGAAGTAAAGCGTGGGA
>DATHNM010000434.1:0-7196 GCA_035486095.1 Bryobacteraceae bacterium | reverse complement strand
ATCTCACCGCGGGGCACGGCGCCGATCACATTCTTGAGAACGGCGGCGCGGGCTCTCTCAACCTGTCCTTCGAAGCGGCCGCGTTTGGCGGAAAAGTCGCTTTGATCGGCTTCCTGGCCGGCATGAAAGGCGATATCAATCCGGCCATCCTCATGCTGAAGAGCGGCGCCATGATCGGCATCGGCGTCGGCAGCCGCGAGATGTTCGAAAACATGAATCGCGCCATCGATGTGAACAAGATCAAGCCGGTGGTCGACAAAGTGTTTTCCTTCGACCAAGCGGCCGACGCGTTCCGCTGCCAGGCCGCCGGCGATTTTGTCGGCAAGGTTGTCATCACGGTGTGATCCTGGAATTAACCGCTGCCGCATCGTTGGGCGCGTGGATCTATCTCTTCACCGCTCGCGGCGGATTCTGGCAAATTGCGGCTTCGCCCAAACCGGCGCAGCCCGCGCCCGCAAGATCTGTGTGCGTGATCATTCCGGCGCGCAACGAAGAGGCTGTCATCGGAGCGGCCATCGCATCGCTGCGCCCCTGGCGCGTGATTGTGGTGGATGACCACAGTTCAGATGCAACGGCCGCGGTAGCAACACAAGCGGGCGCATCGGTCATTCAGGCAGGACCGCTTCCGCCTGGCTGGTCCGGCAAACTCTGGGCCATCTCCGAAGGCCTAAAACACGCGCGGCCGCTGGCCCCGGACTATCTGCTCTTCACCGATGCCGACATCGTCCACGCGCCGGACAACATCGCGCAACTGGTGGCGCGCGCCGAATCTGACGGACTGGATCTTGTTTCGTTGATGGTCAAGCTGCGCTGCCGGTCGCTGGCCGAGACTCTGCTGATCCCCGCCTTCGTCTTTTTCTTTTTCATGCTCTATCCTCCCGCCTGGGTAGCGCGGCGCGACCGTAGAACCGCAGCCGCCGCCGGCGGTTGCATTCTTATCCGTCCCAGCGCTCTCGATCGCATAGGTGGAATCGAAAGCTTTCGCGATGCCATCATCGACGATTGCGCCCTGGCACGCGCGGTCAAACGAAGCGGAGGCGCCATCTGGCTCGGCCTCACGGATGACACCGTCAGCATTCGCGATTACGACACGTTCGGGGAAATCCGCGCCATGATTTCACGAACCGCCTTCGCACAGCTGCATCACTCCATTCTCTTGCTGGCCGGAACCATTCTCGGAATGGCCGTCATCTACATCGCTCCGCCGCTGCTGCTTCTCACACGAAATCCGCTGGCCGCTTTCTGCGGATTGGCCGCGTGGATTCTGATGAGCATGGCGTACTCACCCGCCTTGCGCTTCTACGGACGATCGGCTGCCTGGGCGCCATTTCTTCCTGTGGTGGCGCTGTTCTATGTCTCGGCCACCTTCGATTCCGCGCGTGCCTACTGGACGGGCCGCGGCGGCATGTGGAAAGATCGAGTGCAGGATGCCAGATAAACCAGACCTCGCCGTTATCGCCCGCAATCACGGAATCGGTTCGCTTTCGCGCCACATCTTTTTGTGCGCCGATCAAACCAAGCCGAAGTGCGCGGAGCGAGAGGTCACCAATGCTTCCTGGGATTATTTGAAAAAGCGCCTGGCCGAATGCGGCCTGATGCAGGGACCCGGCTGCCTCTATCGCACCAAAGCCAATTGCCTGCGTATTTGCGAGCGCGGCCCCATCGCCGTGGTTTATCCGGATGGCGTTTGGTATCACTCGGCCACGCCGGAAGTGATCGAGCGCATCATCCAGGAGCATCTCATCGGGGGCCAGCCGGTGGAAGAATTCGTCTTCGCCGTCGATGCCCTTACTGCTCCAGCTTGTAAATCGTCAGACCGCTGAGCAGCTTCGGATAGAAATCAGTGGATTTCTGCGGCATCACGCCGCCCGAAAATGCCACGTCGGCAACCTCTTGCACGCTCACCGGTTCCAGCAGGAAAGCGATCTGCGCTCCACCGTCGCGAATCTTAGCGTAGGCCGCATCCAACCCTCGTATGTATTCGATGTGCTTCTGTTCCCGCACCGCATCCTCGCTGATGCCGAGCGCGGTGCCCAGTAAGTCTTCGTGCAGCACCTTCACGTCTAGCTCGCCCGGCTTGCGATCGCGCTCGTACAGCCGAATTTCGCCGGACGCCAGCGCCAGACCAATGCGAACCCGGCCTGGCGCCGGAGTCTGAAAAACTTGCTTGAGTTCATCGATGGAACACAGCGGCCGGCCAGGGATTTTGTTTGCCAGCTCCAGTGAGATTCCACTCAGCACGCGATGCGTCGCCAGAATCTCTAGGCCCGGCGAATGCATGTTCACGAAAGTCATCATGACTTTCTCCGCATCTTTCAGGCCCGGGTTCTCTTTGCTGAACGCCAGCGCCGTTTCGTAGCGATGATGCCCATCGGCGATCAACAACTTCTTGTCCGCCATCAGCGCCTGAATGCGCGCCACCACCGCCGGGTCTGAAACCTTCCACACGCGATGCGTCACGCCATCTTCGTCTGTAAGCTCGGTGTCCGGCGCCGACGCCGCCTCCTTTTGCAGAATCTGGTCGATCCGCAGTTCAGGATCGGGATACAGCATGAAAATCTGGCCGAAATGCGCGTGTGTATGGCGCAGCAGTTCCATGCGATCCTTCTTGGGGCCGGAGAGCGTCTGTTCATGGCGATGAACCACGCCCGCGGCATAGTCCTCCACGGCGCCCAAAGCGATGAAGCCTTTGCGTTCCATCGTCTGGCCGCTATCGGGCGCTGTGAACGTCTGAAAATAGGCGTAAACGCTGGGTTCTGGCTCCTGTTGCAGAATGCCGCCGCCGATCCAATCTTTGAGCAGCCCAGCCGCTCGGGTGTAGACACTGTTGGTGTCGTTGTCCTGGGGTGTCCGCTCGCCCAGGATGATGCGAACCAGATTGTAGGGGCTTAGAGATAGATACCGCACCCGCATGTCAGGCGAGATCTTGTCATAAGGCTGCGTAACAAGGTTCTGGATGGGACCGGCCTGCGGGCTGTATCGATAGGGTTGAAAAGGGAAGATGCGTGCCAACGATCAGGATAACAGAGGCCCCGCGGAATTCCCGCGGCGCGTAGAATAGAAATGCACGGGATTATGAGCCCCCAGAGTGAACCCTCCCCAGCGGGCGGGAACCCGGCGGAAGCGGGCGATGACATCAAGGACGAGTTTGAGGCTCGCCTGCTGGCCGAGCAGAAGCGCCATCACGAAGAATTCCGTCAGTTTGCGTACGCAGTTTCTCACGATCTGCGTGAGCCGATTCGCATGATCGTCAGCTACACCCAGTTGCTGGACCGGCGTTATCAGGGGAAGCTGGATTCCGACGGCACCGATTTTATGCGCTACATTCTGGAGGCGACGCAGCGCATGGACCGCCTGTTGGGCGATCTGCTTACGTACTCGCATCAGTTTCGCCCTTTGGATCAGCCGCTGGAGTTGGTGGAACCCGAAGGGGCGCTGCAAGGGGCCGTTCTGATGTTAGATGCGGCCGTGCGTGAGAGCGGCGCGCAAGTCACCAACGATTCGCTGCCATCTATACTCTTCGATTTTGCGCAACTGACACACCTCTTCCGGCAATTGCTTTCCAACGCCATGTGCTTTCGTGGGCCCCAGCCCCCCCAGATCCATGTTTCGGCCGCCGACACCGGCAATGCTATTCAATTCTCCGTTCGAGACAACGGTATCGGCATCGACCAGCGTTATCATGAGCAGATCTTTGGCGTCTTCAAGCGGCTGCATGGCCGCGAGTTCCCCGGCACCGGCATTGGTTTGGCGATTTGCAAACGAATTGTCGAGCAGCGCGGCGGACGAATCTGGGTGGAATCTGAATTGGGGCACGGCGCCACATTTCATTTCACGATTCCGAACCACCCCGGCGGCCTGAAGTAGAGTACAGCGCCGGCGTTAGAAGCGAATACCGCAGAATTGCCCATATAATGCCTTCAGGCTTCATGGGACATCGGTACTAGCTCTTCCTAGGACTTTTGGGACATTGTGTCTCGCTTCCGACAAGTTGTCAAAGGCAAACTGAGGCCAAAGTGTCTCATATGTCTCGTATCTCACGCATTTCAAAAGGATTTTGATTGGGCGTGGACCTGCCTCTTATGACCACGAGGGTTGGAACCGTTTATGAAGCCGTTTGTTCGCATCGCGTTGATTAGTCTGGTAAGTTCTCTGGCTTTCGGTGCCTCTAAGGTGGCCTCGGATATGCCTCACTCCACGGCCTCCGGCATGGTGGATGTCATCGTTCAATATAAGAGCTTCGCCGGTGTACAGGCGACCAATGCCGTGGGCCCAGTGGGCCGTGTGCGCCGGTACTTCCGCAGCATCCCGGCCGCTCATATGACGGTGCCGGTTTCGATGCTGGGAACCCTGGCAGCCAACCCGCAAGTGGCCTATATTTCGCCGAACCGCACCACCACCGGCTTCCTGGATATCACCACGCAGACCGTGAACGCCAATGCTGTGTGGAGTGAAGGCTGGGACGGCACAGGTGTTGGTATCGCGGTGATCGACAGCGGCGTTGCTCTGAAGCAGGACCTGGCCGCGAGTGACCGTTCGCATTCCCGCGTGGTCTTCAGTGAAAGCTTCGTCACCGGCCAGGACGCGTCGGACCAATATGGTCATGGCACGCACGTGGCGGGCATCGTGGCGGCGAACGGCGCGCAATCCACCGGACCGAATTTTACGCACACCTTCAAAGGCGTGGCGCCCAACGCCAACATCATAAATCTGCGGGTGCTGGATGCTAACGGCAATGGGCAGGAATCGGACGTGATCGCAGCCATCGATGAAGCCATCGCGCTGAAGGACAAATACAACATTCGCGTCATCAATCTTTCGCTGGGACATCGGATTTACGAAAGCTTCCAGCTGGATCCGCTGTGCCAGGCCGCGGAGGCTGCCTGGAAGGCCGGAATTACGGTTGTGGCCGCGGCGGGAAATTTGGGCCGGGATAATTCGCTCGGCACCATGGGCTATGCCACCATCAATTCGCCGGGCAACGATCCGTACGTCATCACGGTAGGCGCCATGAACGCGAATGAAACATCGTGGCGCAGCGATGACAAGATCGCCAGCTACAGTTCCAAAGGCCCCACGCTGTTGGATCACGTGGTGAAGCCTGACCTGGTGGCGCCGGGCAACAAGGTGGTTTCGCTGCTGGCATCGCCCGATTGCACCATCGCCACCCAGCATCCGGAGATGCTGATCTCCAATTCAACTTACGAGAAAGACACCCCGGGCCTGTCATCGGATTATTTCAAACTTAGCGGCACCAGCATGGCGACGCCCGTGGTAAGCGGAGCCGCGGCGCTGATGCTGCAAGCCCATCCCGAGTTGACGCCGGATGAAATTAAGGCGCGGATGATGAAGACTTCCACCAAGCAGTTCGCGCGCTACACCACCGCAAGCGACGTGCATCGCGCAGCCACCTACGAATCACAGCAAGACATCTTCACCGTAGGCGCCGGCTATCTGGATATCGAAAGCGCGCTCGCCAACACAGACCCGGTGAATTTTCAGGCGCTCTCGCCCATCGCTCAGTACAACGCGCAGACCCAAACCGTAACCATGGTGTCCGCCGACGCCCTCATCTGGGGCAGCACGGCCGTACAGGGCAACGCTCTCATCTGGGGCAATGAAGTGATCTGGGGTAATGAAGTCATCTGGGGGAACGAAGTTATTTGGGGCAACGAAGTCATCTGGGGTAATGAAGTTATTTGGGGTAACGAAGTGATCTGGGGCAACGAAGTCATCTGGGGCAACGAAGTGATTTGGGGTAACGAAGTGATCTGGGGCAACTCAGCAGGCATAACCACGGCCGATAAATAGGCCGGCCAAACTATCTCAGCCCCTGCGCCAGATACAAAGTGGAGATGTCCCGCTTGAACGAATAAGCGTACGAATTGCCGTCCGCCGTCATGGCGACCTCCACTACTTGCACTCCCACTGGATCCGGCGTCTTCAGCTCTTTCCAAAGGTCCTTACGCCCGGTGGCAACATCCAGCCGCGAGATTTTCAGCAGCCCCGGTTCCTCCAGCTTTCGCAGGAACAGATAGCGTCCGTCTCCGCTCCAACGGATGACGGATTCTCCGGGGTCCAAATCCGCGATCGCCTTGGGGTCGCCGCCGTCAATGGGGAGCAGACTCAATTTGCCGGCGGCCACCACCGTTGCGTACTTCTGGTCCGGGGAAACGCGCGTGGCATCCATTCGTTCCGGAGTCAACGGCACGGGCGCCCCTCCGTTCATATCCTGCACGAAAGTTCTGGCGGGCCGGTTCGGTTGGTTTCCATAAAACAAAATCCGGCGGCTATCTGGGAACCATTCCACGCGCTCGTAGTGCATTCCCGGAGCGTCAATGGTGCGCGCCACTCCGGCGCCGGTGGGCAGCAGAGTCAATGACGTTTGCGCGCCGTCGCTCACAATGCAAGCCACCCATTTTCCATCCGGCGAAAGTGCGGGACGGTTGCCGTCGCCCAGCCGGACGGCCGGCGAACCGTCCGTCTTCCGCAGGTAGATTGCCGTATTGCGCGGTTTTCCGTACGACATCTCGACGAATAGAATGGTCTTGCCGTCAGCAGAGATGTCATAGATACGGGATGCCTCGAACCAGGACAGATCGCGCTCCTGTTTCGATCCCGGCGCCAGACCCAGGATTCCCACCCGCGAATCCTCAACGGTGGCCAGCACTCGTCCATCGCGGGTGACGTCTTGAAGCCCCATCCAGGCCGGAGTTGCCACCACGGTGCGCTCGTCCCCATTGATCTTCACGGCGTCCAGAGTTGGTTCGCCGCCGGTTTTGGTGCCGGAATACCAGATTTCGTCACCCTTGGGCGACCATGCCAGGCCGTCCACCGCCGTCCATCCACTGGAGAGCACCCGCTTGCGGCCATGCAGGTCCAGTATCGTTACCGCGAAATCTCCCACCGAGTTGTCATATTCGAAAAACGCCAGCAAGTCCCCCTTGGGCGATACACGCAGGCTCATGGGCGGCCGTCCGCTGCTCTCATACAGCACCGTTCCCAGGGGATACTCGATCCGGTTGCGGCCGCCCATGACGCGGCTGGCTGCCAGATTGGTTCCATCGGGCGACCAATCCGCATCGATCACGTTTTCCAGAACCTCGCGTGGCGCGCCACCGGACAGGGGGATCCGGGCCAGCGTCCCGGCGAAGGCGCCGGCCGAACTTCCGAGCAGGATGGCCACTTCCCCTGAC
>DATHNM010000433.1:0-3316 GCA_035486095.1 Bryobacteraceae bacterium | reverse complement strand
GATAGTAATGACTCCCGAGCCGCGCGGAGTGGCCTGGATGCTGCTTTTCCTGATGGTGGGCGGCTTCTTGGTGGTTCGAAGGCGTCAAGCTGAAAGATGTTAAGTGCCTGACTGCAGTCTCTGTAGACGCTCAGATCGGGTGGACGTTGCAATGCTAACGTACTAGTACGGGTTAGATGGAAAAGTTCTTGGTTTTAAGTGGTTTCGGGTGTGAAATAGATAGGGTAGGCTGAGGTTAGCGAGCACGGTTCTCAACATGTTGCTCGCAACCAACCAGGAGGAAGCCGCCACGTTTTGCACCCTTAGCCAGAGCCAGTCTTCTTAGGAGAATACTTTGTTTCTGATACTCACTCTCGGTGCTCTAGCGGTTGTGCTTTCGCTGATTCTCACGCCATTGGTGCGGGATTACGTGGGCAGGTTGGGCTTTCTGGATCATCCGGATGGGGTTCGCAAGAAACACGCGGCGCCGGTTCCACGCGTGGGCGGCATCGCCATTGTCCTTTCGTACATCATAACGTTCGCCATCGCACTGGCCCTTCCCTTTACCTACACCGAGCATCTGCATCGCTCTCTTCCTGAAATTCTTCCTCTTACCTTAGTTGGATCGGTAGTGTTCATGACGGGCGTGCTGGACGATTTGATCGGCCTGGCTGCCTGGCAGAAACTGATGGGAATCTTGGGCGCCAGCGTCCTGGCGTACTTCGCCGGCATCCATGTGGACATCCATTTGATGCCCGGTCTGCCCCAATGGCCCTGGCTGGGATTCGTGATCACCGTCATCTGGCTGGTGGGCTGCACCAATGCTTTCAACCTGATTGATGGCATGGACGGGTTGGCCGCCGGTGTGGGTTTGGTGGCCGCTGTAACCATGTTGGTGGCCGCTCTCACGCAGAGCAACTTGTCGCTGGCGCTCGCGACTATGCCGCTGGCCGGCTGCCTGCTCGGATTTCTCCGTTACAACTTCAACGGCGCTTCGGTTTTCCTGGGCGACAGTGGCAGCTTGTTGATTGGTTTCATGCTGGGTTGCTACGGCGCTCTGTGGAGCGAAAAATCGGTCACCTTAGTGGCGCTTACCGTGCCGCTGCTGGCCGTTTCCATTCCCTTGATCGACGTGGTGCTCTCCATCGTGCGGCGTTACCTGCGCAACCGGCCGATCTTTCAGGCCGACCGTGGTCACATCCACCATCGCCTGCTGGATCTGGGTCTGAGCCCCAAAAATGCTGTTCTGACCATCTACGGAGTGTGTGCCGTGGTGGCTGTGTTATCGCTGCTTGCGAGCGCCCTGCACAACCAGTTCAGCGGATTGATCGTCATCGTGTTCGGCGGCGCGGTCTGGATCGGCATCCGGCAGTTGGACTACGCCGAGTTTGCCTCCGCCAGCCGCATGTTCCTGGGCGGCAAATTCCGCCGCATCATTGACGTCGAAACCCGCATGGCAGATTTTCAAAACTCGCTTTCCAAGGCTTCCTCCTTGGAAGAATGCTGGGATCAGGTTCGCACCGGCAGCCGTGGCTTTGGTTTTCACGAGGTACGCATGAGCCTGGGTGGCCGGGTGTTCGAGGAGGCTTCCTCGGATTCGGCGAAGGCGCGCTGGCAGTTGAGAATTCCCTTGTCGAATTCGCAGTACGTGAATTTTTCGCGGGATTTCGATTCCGATATGAACTCGCTGGTGCTGAGCGCCTTCGTAGAAGCTGTGCAGCGCGGGCTGGAAGCCAGAAGCAAGGCTTCGCTGGCCGAAGTGATCCGCATGCCCGCGGTCACGGTGGGACGCTTCTACACTTCCTCTGCTTCCTCTTCGTCGAACGGCGGCGAGCGGGTAGCTCGCTAAATCGCCCTCAAGATTTGCACACCGCCGCCTCCACCGCTTCACAAATGATGTGATAGGTGACGGATTGCACTTCCTGGATTCGCGGCGTCACTGAGAGCGGCACATCCAGCAGCACGTCGGCGTATTCGGCCATCGCCCCGCCGCCTTGCCCGGTGAGTGCGATGGTGGAGGCTCCCAGTTCTCGCGCGGCTTTGAGCGCGGCCACAACGTTCCTGGAATTGCCGCTGGTGGAAATCCCCCAGACCACGTCGCCGGGCTTCGCCAGAGCCTCCACTTGCCGCGAAAACACGAACTCATACCCGTAGTCATTACTCCAGGCGGTGAGAACGGCTGGGTCCGCGTTCAAAGCAATCGCCGGCAGCGCCCGGCGCTCTTTGAAAAAGCGTCCCACCAGCTCGGCGCAAATATGCAGCGCGTCGGCCGCCGATCCACCATTGCCGCACACCAGCAGTTTGTTGCCCGCCGAGAAACGTTCGACAAGCAAATCTACAGCCTGGGAAATCCGTGCCGGGTAAGGCGTGGAGCAGACCGATTGCAGACTGCGTGCGGCATCTTCGAAAGCTGCAATCGCAGCCATGGCCTTCGATGGTATTGAGATCGCCAAACCAAATGGTAGCCTATGGTGGGATGAGCAGATTGGAGCGCTGTTAGCAGAACATGCCGAAGGTAGTGGTCACCGGTTCCTGCGGACTTATAGGCTCGGAAGTTTCGAGGTTCTTTGCCCGCCAGGGCTTTCAGATTTACGGGATTGACGACAATCATCGGGCGATTTTCTTCGGCCCGGAGGGCGATACCAGTTGGGTGCTGGATGGTTTGCGCCAAGCGATCCCCGGCTACCGCCACGCGCCACTCGACATCCGGGACCGCGCGGGCGTGCTGGCGCTGTTCGATGAAGTGCGCCCGGACCTGATCATCCACACTGCCGCGCAGCCCTCGCACGATCGGGCCGCCGCCATTCCCTTTCTGGATTTCGAGGTGAACGCAGTGGGAACGTTGCATCTTCTCGAAGCCGTGCGGCGATCTTGTCCGGAGTCGCCCTTCATCCACATGTCGACCAACAAGGTCTATGGCGACCGGCCCAATGCGATTGCTATGCGAGAACTGGAGACGCGTTTCGACTATGACGATCCCGCTTTCGAGAACGGCATCCCCGAGCACCTCTCTATCGACCAAAGCACCCATTCCCTGATGGGCGCGTCCAAGGCGTCCGCCGACATCCTGGTTCAGGAATATGGCCGGTATTTTAAAATGCCCACCTGCTGCCTGCGCGGCGGTTGCTTAACGGGCCCCCAGCATGCCGGGGTGGAGTTGCACGGCTTCCTCAGCTATCTGATCAAGTGCAACGTGGAACGCCGCGAGTACAAGGTTTACGGCTATCAGGGCAAACAGGTGCGCGACAATATCCATTCGCAGGATGTGGCGCGTTTCATGTTCGAATTCTGGACGGCCCCGCGCGTGGCCGAGGTCTACAATCTGGGCGGCGGCAAG
>DATHNM010000432.1:0-4624 GCA_035486095.1 Bryobacteraceae bacterium | reverse complement strand
ACCTATTTCCTGAACGACGCTGTTTACTTGATGGAAGATTTTCTCAAGCAGACCGGCGTCATCGACCATGCGACAGCCGAATACTGGCGTCAACATTATGATCTGGACGCAATGCTGCAGCGCGATTGGGAAACCCTGGGTCCCAAGCTCCAGGGCAAGCTTCATCTTTATGTTGGGTCCGATGACACCTATTTCCTGAACGACGCTGTTTACTTGATGGAAGATTTTCTCAAGCAGACCGGCACGCCCGGACATGGCGTGGCCTACCAGGGCGAGGTGCGCTACGGGCCGCGCGCCGAGCACTGCTGGAATGGCGATCCGGAAAAGCCGAACTGGTACTCACGGTTGCATTACAACCAGATGTATTTGCCGCAAATCATGGAGCGTATTCAGAAAACGGCGCCGCCTGGCGCGGACCTGACCAGCTGGCGCTATTGACGCCGCTAATCAGAACGTGCGGTGCGGCCGCCCAATGGATTCGTGCAATGCATCCAGACTGGCGGCGCTGCCGGCGAACAAGTCTTCAGGGAATTTGCGATACGACAGGATCTCGCTATAAATTCGCGGCGCGGTGATCGAGTTTAGCCCTAATCCAGCCATGTACTGCAGGCGCATATTCAGATCCTCGTTGATCGGAGCGTCCACTATCATCGGAGCCAGGTCGGTGGCTCTACCGGCATAAGTTTTGAGTAAGTCCACGCTGGAATGGAAGCCCACGTCGGCGAGTGAGGCGGCGACTCCCGAATAGCCCGCTTGCTCCAGGCGCCGCTGCAGCGCATCCACGTCTATATGATCCGGCTCGGCGCTGCCCAGTAGAACCAAATCGTATCCGTCGCCGTCCAGGTAGTTGCTCCACACCGTGGCGTTCGGAAAAACGCTGAAGAAGGTAGCCAGTTCGGTTCTGACGGTTTGTTCGTCGCTTTCGTAAACCGGCAGCCATTGCGCCGCCACTCCGCCCGGATTCAAATGGCTCTTGACCAGCTCATAATATTCGCGCGAGTAAAGCGTGGAAGTGCCTTTCACCCAGGGATGGATGGGATCGGTGGTGATGACGTCGAATTTATCTGGGCTGACCAAAATAAAATGGCGGGCGTCATCATAAACCACGCGCGCGCGCGGATCTTGCAACACGTGGTAATTCTCTTTGCCAAAAAACTCGTCGGAGGCGGGTGGAATCAAAGGCTCCAATTCGCAAATCACGATATTGCGGACCTCGGGATACGGAACGAAAGACCCGGCGGTCACTCCGGCGCCGAACCCGACTACCAGCACCGAATGGGGCGCCGGATGGATCAAGGCCGGAAGGTGCCCCATCATGCGCTGCAGGCGCATGTCGAGCACCGCCGTGGAGGCTTCCGACTTGCCGCTGACGTAGAAAAACTTCTGATCGCCGCGCTGGGCGATGACGACTGATGAATTGATTCCCTCGCCCACGAATACCGGCCTGGATTGGGAATCGGTGGCCAGGTTGAGACCGCGTAAAATCGGCGCCACGCGGCGGCCATAAGCAATGGCCTGCCAGGGAACCGCGGCTACGCCCGCAGAGAGGCCCCAGGCCAGCGCCGCCGCGCAGGCCAAGGCTCCCGCAAAGGCCAAGGGCTTGCTGAACATCAGAGGCGCCAGGGCAACCACCGCCGCCACGGCGGCCAGACAGATCAACACCTGTTGAGAGCCTTGTGTTCCTAGCGCGGGAATCAGCACAAGACTGAAAGCCAGCGCACCCACAATGGATCCGGCGGTATTGGCTGCGTAAACCTCCCCGGTTAATCGCCC
Source organism: Bryobacteraceae bacterium (assembly GCA_035486095.1). Lineage (GTDB taxonomy): Bacteria > Acidobacteriota > Terriglobia > Bryobacterales > Bryobacteraceae > Palsa-89. The sequence goes on along the minus strand of DATHNM010000432.1, from coordinate 2,851 downwards.
TGGATCCTCCTTGTTGGCCGCAGCGGCTGCAAGAGCCAGTGGAAAGCTTGCGCCCCATAGCAGTGTCGCCGGGAAGATGGCCCGGATACAGCGCGTAAGGTCCAGATCGAAGTTAAGCCAGGGGTTGATGGTGAGCCATGGGTCGACCGGCCACCAGGGCAGAACATAAGCCAACGTGAAGGCCGTCCAGGCGATGGCGGCGGCCAGCAGGATCTGACAGCCGGCCAGAGCCAGGCGAGCGTCGCGTACCCGGCGCGCCAGGAAAGAACCGGCGCTGCTGCCGGCCCATAGCCCGGTCAAAAACACCGCCAGAATAATGGAGAAGGTGTAAACCGTGGCGCCCAGCAGCAGAGAAAGCAGCCGCGTCCACACCACTTCGGCGCCTAGCGCGGTGAGCCCTGAAAACGCGATGGCGGCGTAAATAAATACCACGCCCGGCGAGCGCTGCACAGGCGGGCGTTGGTCCGCATCCGCGCCCGCCCAGCCTCCAGTACGGCTGGCCAGCGCAAGCGCCAGCAACGCCACCGCGACGTTGATTGCGGCAGCGACGTACGTGGCAAAAGCCATGTCGTGAATGCGCAGCAGGTAGAAGCCGGCCAACACACAGCCGGTCACCGCGCCCGCCACATTCGCGCTATAAAGCAGGCCCAGCCACGAGACGCCGCGGGGCGTGGTTTCCACCCAGCGCGCGATAGCCGGAAGCGACGCGCCCATCAATAATGTAGGAGGTAGCAGGCATACGGCGGCAATCATGCCGCGAAACACCAGGCCAGCCAAGCCGCTGGTGGGGCCCGCGGCATACATGCGTCCAATGATGGGGACCGCGAAGAGCGCCACGATCCCGAACGCGCCGATGCCCAACTCCAGCAGCGCGTACACCCGCATGGGATGCCGTCGCGTTGAAACCAGCCAGGGAAGTGCGGCGCTCCCGACGCACAATCCACCCATATAGGCGGCTAAGAGCAATCCCAGGGATACAGCTGAAGAGCCGATCACCAACTGCAGCAACTGAAACCAGACAATCTCGTAGATCAGCGCGGCGCAGCCGCTGCCGGCAAACAGCAGCAGCCAGGGAAGAAGATCGCGGTAGCCACGTTCAACCACCGGGGCTTCGGTCTCCACTGGTTTCGCCGGGACGGATTCCCGCCGGAACGCTGACGCGCGTCTGGACATCAACTGATTTTAGCTGCTGCTGGGGCAGGCTGTGAAACCTGCCCCTTTTGAAGTTAGAACGTCAACCGCGCAACAATCTGGCCAGACCTGGGCTGTGCCCCGCCGAAGGACGCCAGACCACCTGCCACCCAGTTCACATAGCCGAAGCCCTGCGACAAGCTGCCCCCGGGATTTCCGTGGAGCGTGGGTGTGTTCACCGAAGTGAACGGGAAGCCGAACGGTGCGCCGTCGGCCGGTGCTTGATAGAACAGGCGGTTGAAAATGTTCTGGAATTCCGCCCGAACCTCAAGCTGCGTTCGTTCCTTGATGCGGAAGATGCGCCCGAAGGACATGCTCTCCGCAGGCTGCCGCTGCCAACGAAAGTCGTTGAAATACGGCGCGGATGCTCCGAAGGTCCCATACGGCGGCTCTACCCAGGCCTTCGGATTCAGCACCAGCTGCTGGGTGGGATCGAACTTGGAGTTCGGATCCACCAGGAACAGCGGTTGGCCCTGCACCCGGTTCATAAACGTATATCCGCCGCCCCATAGCGCTGGATTGTTTCCCGGCCCTCGGGCCAGGTTCGCCAGAAGGTTGTTGGACGAGAACGGGGTCTGAAGCACCTGGCCGCTCTGATAACGGAGCACGCCGCCGATGGTCCAATCCCGCACCAGCCACGATAGAGCTTTGCCGCCGGTGCTGTCGAAGCCTAACTTCGGCGTCGAATAGTTGAACGCGATGATCAACTCCTGCGGAATGCTGAACCCCGAAATCTGCTTGTCCAGCGACTTGTTGAATACATCGTTGATGAGCGGTGGCGAGGGCGTGACGTAACTGGTGTTGGAATTCGTGCCGTTAGTCAGCTCCTTCTGCCAGGTATAAGCTATCTGTCCGCTCAGGCCGTGCGAATAGCGCTTGGTGGCCTTGACCTGCAGCGAGTCATACCAGGTATTTCCATCTGGAGGCCCAAGGAATGGCGGGATGCCGTTCCACTGCGGATAGGGACGTAATGCCTGCAGCAGGGTTTGAGTGTTCGGGAATCCTGGGTAAACGTTATTCGGATTGGCCAGCCACGGAAAACGCGCAATGACGGCCGGCGAATTAATTTGTGTATTGAGCAGCGTGGTATCCGTGCGGCTGGTGACATTGATTCCGTCAGCCAGCAGCTGTTGCGGAGTGAGCGCGTTGTAATTCAAGCTGCTCAACAGGGGCGACACCCACCAGGCGCCGCGGTTCCCCACATAGGAGGCGTCCACCACCAGGTTGTTGGTGATCTCTCGCTGGAAGCCCACGCTCCATTGGAAGGTGCGCGGTAAGCGGCCGGTATTGGGCGCAATGGAAACGAACGGCGAGGACGGGGGAATCACGCCGGGCGCTGCGGGAACCGGATATTGGGGGCTGAAGTTGGGCCAGTGAACCACCGGATTGCCGAAGCGGTTGCCGGGTCCTAGCGGATCGCCGTCCCTGAGATTTCCTGCAGAGGCGCCATAGGCCGAAGCAGGAATCGTATAGAAATCGCCCGCGCTGCTGTTCAGCCCCGCCTGGTCGGCAACTGACGCATACGAAATAGCGCCACCTGCCCGGAACACCGTCTTCGGGGTGATCTGATAAGCCACTCCCAGGTGCGGTCCGAAAGCGTACGGATAGGCATTGGCATAGTTGCAGTGGCAGGTGGCTTGGTATTCCACCGTGCCTAGAC
>DATHNM010000431.1:0-3234 GCA_035486095.1 Bryobacteraceae bacterium | reverse complement strand
CGTCTCTTTGATCAGTCGACGGGGCTCAGCCAGTGTTAACGCTGCGCCCAAAAACGTCAGTGTCCGCCACGGAACAACGAAAACAGTTCGATCACTAAAATCGCCACCACCATCACCTCCAGCGCGAACGCCCGCGCCTGGTGAAACTCGTTCATCATAAACTCGTACAGCTCGCCCGCCGTTCGCAGCTTTTCTTCCACCAGGTTGCGATAGTCGGTGACGCCCACGCGCGCCGCCGCGATCCGGTAGGCCCGCGCATAAAACATGTCGCTCAAAAATTTGATCGCGTTGTCGGTGCGCTCGGTCAATTCCCGCACGTCCAGGCGCAGCGTGTTCAACCGCTCGGCCTGGCCGGCCATCTTCCAACGCCGGAACAAGCCGCCGCGATGCTCCAGCATTTTATATACGTTCTCCAAAACGCGCGTCAGAACATCGTCGTAATGGCGGAACTCCAGCAGTTGCGTATTCGCATATTCCAGCAATTGAATGGTGGGCGCGGCGCCCTCGGCAGTGTCATAAACCAGCGCCGCCACCCAGCCGGTTACCAATAAATCGGTTGGAAAGTACGAGAGGCTGGATTGCATCACCTCGCGGCGCTCGCTGTCCGCCAGCGGCTGCGATTCGCCGCGCACAATCTGGGCGATCTGCTCTCCACACTCACTCAGCAGCACGGGCGCCGTCAATGGTTGCCCCCGTGCATCCAGCGCCTCCCGCAAATGGATGATGTAGTAATCTTCGCTAAGCCGCGCCGGATAAGGCTGCACCAGAGCCGGCGCGGCGCGCTCCATGCGCGATTGGATCAGCTCCGCGGTCCGCCGCTCAATCTCCGGCGCAAGAATCCAGCGGTTCGACAAACGGATCAATTGCTCCCAATCGGCCTCGAATTCCATTTTCAATTCAACGCTGGCGACACCGTAATCGAAGTACTTGATGCGCGCCTCAAAGCGCTCGCCCGTTTCCAGAGCCACCGGATCCGGGTATTCGATGGCGGGGGGACGTTCAAAGCGTACATACTCCGGGGCCGGATGTTTGAAGCTGGGCTGGGGCCGCGCCGTTTCAGCGCCTACCAGAGCGTGCAACTGCTCAATGCGGATCTCTTCGGCGACGTCATATAAGACGAAGACCCAGAACGATCCGCGTAGCGGAGCCATACCTGTATTGTAAGTGGCTGGTTTGGTCCCGCTAGAAATCGACTAATTCACGCCGGACATCAACTTCACGGTCGGCCTGATCAACAGGGCCAGCACGGCCGCCGCGGCGAATGCAAAACACGCCACTACGCCGAATAGTTCCGGCAGCGGCATGGATTCGTAAACCGACGCGGCCATACCCGCAAGATAATCGCCGATGCTGATGGAAACAAAAAACAAGCCCATCATCATTCCCGCCACGCGCGCGGGCGCCAGTTTCGACATAGCGCTCAATCCCACCGGGCTCAGGCACATCTCTCCCGCAGTTTGTAAGAAATAGGTCCCCGCGAGCCACCACGGCGACACCAGTGCGCCAGTCAATGTGGCCCTGGCCGGAGGAACCAGAATGGCAAACGCGATTCCACCCAGGACCAGCGCAATTGCAAATTTTGACGGACTGGACGGCTCCCGTTTGCCCAGAGCGATCCACAGCCAGGCAAACACCGGCGCCAGAATCATCACGAAAAACGACGGCACAAATTGAAACCAGCTGGCCGGGAACTGGAATCCAAGCACCATGCGATTGGTGCTGCGCTCCGCGAATAGATTCAAGGACGAACCGGCCTGTTCGTAAGCCGCCCAAAATACCGATGACGCCAGAAATAGCACCAGGATCGCGGCCGAACGCTTGCGCTCCGTGACAGTCCAGCCGCGGCCCAGCAAAAGCCAGGCGAAGATCGCCACCGAGACGATGATCAGCACCAGACCCAATCCCGCCGAGACTCGTTCGGCTGAAATTTCCATGCGTCCGGTGGCGGCCAGCACCCCGACAGCGCCCAAAATCAGCGCAGCGGCCGCCGCGCCCAGGCCCACATTCCGTTTCAGACGCTTGCCTGCCTCTGGATTTTCCGGCGTCACCGGATGCAGTCCGGCGGTTCCCAGATATTTGCTGCCCAACATGTATTGGATCAGCCCAGCCACCATGCCCAGGCCCGCCAGGCCAAAGCCCAGCCGCCAACTAACCCGCTCGCCCAGATATCCCACCGGCAGAGGGGCAATCAGGCCGCCGAGATTAATGCCCATGTAGAAAATCGAAAAGCCCGAGTCGCGACGCCGATCCCCCTGAGCGTAGAGCTTGCCCACCATCGTGCTCACGTTGGGCTTCAGTAAGCCTGTTCCCAACATCAGCAACGCCAAGCCCGCATAGAATCCTTGCACTCCCGGACTCATGAGAAAAAACTGTCCCGACGCGATCAGAATCCCACCATAAATCACAGCCCGGCGTTGCCCGAAGATGCGATCGGCCACCCATCCGCCCGGCAGGCTCAGCAAATAGACCATTGCCGTATAGAAGCCGTAGATCGCGCCGGCTTTCACCACGGGGAAGCCCAAGCCGCCTTTGGCGACGCTGGCCGTCATGAACAGGATCAGCAGCGCGCGCATTCCGTAATAGCTGAAACGCTCCCACATTTCAGTGAAGAACAAGGTGGCCAAGCCGCGCGGATGCCCGAAAAAGCTGGTGTCTGAGTGGACAACTTCGAGGGTAGGCTTGGGGTCCAAGCAGTAAAGCTAGCACAGTAGGCGGACGAGAGAAGGCGGAAGCGAGAACTCAAAAGACAGAATTTAGAAGTCGGGATTCTGAAGTTCGGAATCCTTGTGACAAAGCGCATTGAATACCTGCTGGAGCCTGTAACAAGGTTGCGTCGGCGTTCCGTCATTAGTACGATAGGTCCTTCGTAGACCGTTTGGGAGGAATTGAACATGAAGTTTTGGTCGAGCCGGTTGAGCCTTGCGGTTGCCGGAATCTCAGTGATTTGTCTGAGCGGCATCCCGCTGGCTGGTCAAGCGGGTGCACCGGTGAAAGGTCAGACAGCCGGAGAAGTATTCAAGAACGTGACGACAAGTCCGCTGAAGGGGCTTACTGTCGACGATTTTATGGGAAGCATGGGCGTGATGGCCGCTGCGCTGGGTTTTGACTGCGCGGACTGTCACACCGGCGCCGGAACCGACAAGGTGGTCTGGGAAAACGACACGAATCGAAAGAAGATGGCGCGCAGAATGACCGAAATGGTGGCGACTATTAACAAGCAGAATTTCGGCGGCG
>DATHNM010000430.1:0-11421 GCA_035486095.1 Bryobacteraceae bacterium | reverse complement strand
CAGGGGCCACGCCGGCACATCTGCCACAGGCGCGCTCCGTCGGAGTATTCAGCCTCGCTCGCCATGGGCAGCAGGTTGAAAATGAAGTCGCCCACAGCAAAACCAGTGATCAGAGCCACCGTGCGTCCCAGCACGGCGGGCCAGGCCGGACCTGGGATCAAGATGAGGCAAATGGCGCCCATAGTGCCCAGCATGGCTGACGCCAGCGGCCCGCCCAAAGTCAGGATCATCACGCGGGCGCGGATATTTTTCGTCGTTGTGGGAACCATGGCCGTGTGTCCGCCCAACAGCTTGTCGTAGCGCATGTGGGCGTGCCAGCGGCCTCCGGCGTAAGAACAGCTCAGCGGGCCAATGCCAAATCCGATCAGCCGGAAGCGGATAATATCGCCCACCAGGAAATGCCCCAGCTCATGGAAGAGTATGGCGCTGTAGATCGCGCAGGCCAGCGTGATCCAGAAAACGGCTTCGGAATGGATCTGGGGCATTCCCCTGGCAACGGTCCAGCGGCGGATGGAGCTGAGAACGAAAACGCCCCATAGCAGTTGGGCAAGCATGAAGATGGTGCCGGACCATTTGCTGGTGCCATCGCCGGCCACCGGCCGATGTTTGCGATCGACTGCGGGCTGGACCGGGGGGTTGCGGATGAAATAGAAGATGCCGCCGGCGGCCACCATGGTGCCCAGTGGGAACAAAAGCAGATTAAAGATAGACGCAGCCAGCAGCGACCAACGCCCCAACGGATCGCCCCGCTCCAATCGGCACGCGGTCAAGGCGGCCAACGCGGCTAATAATAAGATGAACCAGAAGAGCCCCAGAATCGAGAGCTGTCCCAGATGCAGGCGTTGGGAGGCTGCGATGGTGTTGGATTGACGAAGCGTGAAAATGGCCAGGCTCAGGAACCCCAGGGCTTCGAGCGCGAAAATCAGCCTCAGAATGTACCGCAAGGGGCGCATTACAGTGGATCGGCCTCCGAAGAGGTTTGTCCACTAAGGTTGCTACCTGAGAATGATGCGCATTCGGCATGAGTGCAGAGCCGGCGTCCCTGTTTCCAGGTGTCGTACACCGTCACGGATTTATGTGCGGTCCATTCACGATACATGCAGGTCTCATAGGGGCAGGCTCCCCAGTCATAGAGCGGCAGGCCGGGAGCCGGCATGCTCTTGGTTTGCGCGCCCAGCTGGCACAAGATTCCTGCGCAAACAATCAGCGCCTTTAGTCCGCAACCAGCAGGCGGCCCGGCGCAGCCACCAGGGTTTACAATCAAGCCATTGATTATGTCTACGATTGAGCGGATTCGCCTGGGCGATCTTGCGGCCCGGCTGGGTTGCACGCTGCACGGCGACCCCGACATTACCATCACTGGCGTGGCCGGCGTGGAACGGGCAGGCCCCAGCGAACTGACGTTTCTGGCCAACCCCAAGTATGCGCCCAAGGTAAAGGAAACCCGCGCCGGGGCGATTTTAGTGAAACAGTCCCTGGCCCAAACCCGCCCGGCAAGCCTGGTGTCGGCCAATCCGTATCACGATTTCGCGCGCGCGCTGGCATTGTTTTACCAGCCGCCGCAGCCCACGCCCGGCATTCATCCACAGGCATCGGTAGCGGCGTCGGCGCACATCGGCGAAGGCGCATCGATAGGCCCGTTCGCGGTGGTGGGCGAGCACGTAAACATCGGCAAGAATGCGGTGCTGCATCCGCACGTAGTCATTTATGAAGGCGCCCGGATAGGCGACGATTTTTGCGCACATTCGCATGCCGTGGTGCGCGAGTATTGCCAGGTGGGAGATCGAGTGATCCTGCAAAACGGAGTGGTGGTGGGGGCCGACGGATTTGGTTTCGCCAAAACACGCCAGGGAACGCACTTCAAGATCGTACAGTCCGGCGTCGCGATCATAGAAGATGACGTGGAGATCCAATCGCTCACTTCGGTGGACCGCGCGTCGGTGGGCGAGACGCGTGTGAAGCGGGGCGCCAAAGTGGACAGCCTGGTGCAGGTTGGGCACGGATGCGTGGTGGGAGAAGACAATATCATCTGCGCGCAAACCGGTTTGGCGGGAGGATCGATTCTCGAGAAAAATGTCCTGCTGGCCGGGCAAGTGGGAATTTCCGGTCATCTCACTATCCACGACAATGCGGTGATCTATGCGCAAAGCGGCATCGGCGGAGACGTGGCCGCAGGCGCGGTGATGTCGGGCTCGCCCGCTTTTGAAGCGCGCGAATGGCTGCGCGCCATCACGGCATTTCCGAAACTGCCTGATTTGCTGAAGACAGTGAGACAATTGGAGAAGCGTTTGGAGAGCCTGGAAGGCGCTCAAAACCCGTCTCAATGATCGAAGACCATTCCAATAACAGCCATAGGCCGGTGGCCTATCTTAACGAGACTTTTCTCGAGAGCCCGGATGCGCGCGGCTTGCGTATCCTATCCGAGTATCTGGAGCCGCTGTCGCATTTTCGCGACGAGAAGATCCAGGACACCATCGTTTTCTTTGGGTCTGCCAGGATCAGCGAAGAAGGGCCGTTGGGCCGCTACTATCGCGACGCGCAAACGCTGGCACGCTTGATTACCGAGTGGACCAGGAAGCTGGATTCGGCCTCGCACCGTTTCGTCATCTGTTCCGGCGGCGGCCCGGGCATTATGGAGGCCGCCAATCGCGGGGCTTCCGATGCGGGCGGGAAGACCATTGGGCTGAACATTGGATTGCCGTTCGAACAACGCCCGAATCCTTTCATCACGCCGGAATTGTCATTCGAATTTCACTATTTCTTCATGCGCAAATTTTGGTTCGCTTATCTGGCCAAGGCGCTGGTGATTTTTCCGGGCGGCTTTGGAACCATGGATGAGATGTTCGAAGTGATGACGCTGGCGCAGACCCAGAAGCTGGAAAGCAAAATCGTCATCGTTTTGTACGGGACGAAATTCTGGCGCGAGGTGCTGAACCTGGAAGCGCTGGTGGAGCACGGGACCATCGATCGGGACGATCTGAACCTGTTTCAATACGCCGACGATCCTGAAACAGCTCTGGGCATCCTACAGGAGCAGTTGACCCGGTATTTCCTGGAGCCGGAGAAGCCACTGCCCGAAGCGGCATCGGAAACTCCCGAGATCGCCAAGTCGCGCGTGTGAATCTTCCGATCAAATCTCTTTGGAAGCGGGCCGCAAAGGTGGAGAAAGCCTTTGTAATTGCCCTGGTTCTGTATCTGATCCTGCGCGTGGTGTGGCGGGACAGCGGCCTGGAGACCTTCGCGGCGCTGGTGGCTTATGCGCTGGGCGTGTGGGTGGCGCTCCGTCTGTTACGCGGCGGTCTGCGAAAACTCACCTGGCGTTTGCGAAACCGGCTGATCGTGGCGTATCTGTTCATCGCGGTGCTGCCCATTCTGCTGGTGCTGACGCTGGTGGGGCTGGGCGCCTACATTCTGGCTGGGCAGGTGGCAGTCTACTTAGTGCGATCGGAACTCGACCGGCGTGTGGCGGCTCTTCGATCCGTGGACCAGGATCTCAGCGCTGCCCCGGCCACCATCCGGCATATTGGGGAGACAGATCAGCAGCGCTTCCCCGGGCTTATCTTGTTTGCGATCCAGAACGGCGCCACCCAAAAATGGCCGCCCGACGCCGATGTCACCTTACCCGCGAAGCTGCCCGCAAATTCGAGTGGGTATGCCTTGCGCGGCGGACGCTATTACGCCTGGGCGGACATTGTTTCGGGCGAAAAGCAGGCGCTGGTATTGACGCCTTTATCGCGGCAGTATCTGAGCGAGATGATGCGGGATTTGGGTGACGTCTACTTTGTGCAGCGGGAATTTATCGGCGCCGCCAGCGACGAGGGACCGCCCGCGGCAACCAGCAATCCGAAAACCGTGCCAAGCGCGGGCTCCACCAAGCTGGGCGCGCAAGAAGACGAACAGTTCCGCTTGTCCCCGGCCGGGGGCGACGCTCTTCACACCGCGCTTTCTCCGCCGGTAAACAGATTCGATGTGGGAGTGCGCTGGGGATCGGTGATGCGGGTGGTGGATTGGGAGCATCCGGAAAGCCGGGAATCCGCGCTCCTGGTGGGGTACACGCGGCTCTCTTCAATTCTCACCACTATCCTGAGCCAAAGCAGCGACTATCTGGCGAATGCCGTGCTCGACGTATTTTATGGGGTGGCCGTGGCATTCCTGCTGGTTGCCATCGCCGGTCTGGCCATTGGAATCTCCATGTCGCGCAGCATCACCAGGGCGGTGCACTCATTGTATGAGGGAACCGAGCGTGTACTGCGCGGCGATTTTTCGCATTTGATCCAGGTCACGGGGCGCGATCAGATCGCCCAGTTGAGCACCTCGTTCAACACTATGACGCAGAATCTGGAGCGGCTGCTGGCCGTTGCGAAAGAGAAAGAGCGCATGCAGGCCGAGATCGAAATCGCGCGCGGGGTGCAGGATCAGTTGTATCCCAAGGCGCCGCCCGTGTTTGAGAGCCTGCGGGTGCTGGGAATGTGCGACCCGGCGCGCATGGTGTCGGGCGATTATTATGATTACCAGTTGGTGGACGGGAAGCTTGCTATCGCGATTGGCGATGTGGCGGGGAAGGGAATTTCGGCGGCGCTTTTGATGGCCACTATCCAAGCTGCCATGCGCATGGAACTGCGGGCTTCGGCCGACCTGTCGCCGTCCCTGAACGGTATGCGTTTTTCGACGGCGCGCATGGTTTCGGAGCTCAATCAGCAACTGCACGCCACCACGTCGCCCGAAAAATACGCGACCTTCTTTTTCGCCATCTACGACCAGACAACCGGCCTGATGACATATACCAACGCCGGTCACTTGCAGCCGGTGCTGTTCCGCGACGGCGCTGCGAAGCTGTTGGACGTCAATGGCACGGTGGTGGGCGCGTTTCCTTTCTCCAAGTACGAAGAGAGCAAGATCGAGCTGCGCAGCGGCGACCTGCTGGTTTGCTATACCGACGGCATTACGGAGCCGGAAAATGAATATGGAGAAATGTTCGGCGAAGAGCGCCTGATTGAATTGGTGGCCAAGAATGCAGACCGCGACGAAGGGCAGATTATCGAAACCGTGATGGAAAGCGTCCGGCAGTGGACGGGAGTTCCTGAATTGTCCGATGACATGACGGTACTGCTGGCGCGGAAACGGTGAGGTAGCCACGGAATGCGCCGCCTTCGCAGTTGGCTGATCGTTCTGGGTAGCGGCGTTGTGCTGATCGTCACCGGTGGAACGCTGGGATTCGTATGGATAGAGCATTACACCCCGTTCGACGCCTTCTACATGACGCTGATCACCATCAGCACGGTAGGCTACGCGGAGTTGCATCCCCTCAGCTTCTACGGGCGAATTTTCAATTCGTTTCTGATATTCTTCGGCGTAACTATCATGCTGCTGGCGGTGGGCGGCATGACGCAGGTAATCATCGAGCTGGAGCTAACGCAATTCTTTGGAAAACGGCGGACCAGGAAAATGATCGACAAGTTGCACGACCACATCATCGTCTGCGGTTTCGGACGCGTGGGCCGAGGCGCGGCGCATGAGCTGCAACGCGCCGGTGTACCGTTTCTCATCGTGGATAAGAGTGAAGACCGCGTGGAATGGGCCATGCGGGACGGCATGCTGGGCGTGCTGGCCGACGCCACCGACGACGAGACGCTCAGGCACGCGGGCATCATGCGTGCCAAGGGATTAATCGCCACGCTGCAGAGCGATGCCGACAACCTGTTCGTGATTCTCTCGGCCAAAGGGCTGAAGCCCGGGCTGCAGGTTTCAGCGCGCGTGGCGTCCGAGCAAAGCGAAAAGAAAATGCGGCTGGCGGGCGCCGATTACGTGTTTGCGCCTTACGATATGACCGGCAATCGCATGGCGCAGGTGATGCTGAAGCCGCACGTATTCCAATTCATCGATTTCACCACCAAGAATATGGGGCTGGATGTTGGGATCGAACAGTTCAGCGTCTCCGCGGCCAGCGAGTTTGCGTCCAAATCACTGGCTGAAAGTAAAATTCGCAGCGACCTGGGAGTGATTGTGCTGGCGATTCGCAAATCTGATGGGCAGATGCAATTCAATCCACCGGCGGAGGCGGAAATTCAGGCGGGCGATTTTCTGATCGTGATGGGCGAGGCTGCGAACCTCACCAAGCTGGAGCAGGTGCTGGCCCAGGTGCGCGCATGAAGGTTCTCACCGCGGCGCAAATGCGCGACGTCGATAAGCGCACGGCGGAGCTGGGTATCCCGAACATCATCCTGATGGAGAATGCCGGGCAGCGCGTGGTGGAGTTTCTGGAGCGCGAATATGCGCCGCTCGCGAAACAGAGAATTGTGGTGGTGTGCGGCAAGGGCAACAATGGCGGCGATGGATTGGTGGTGGCGCGGCAGCTTTTTACTCGCGTGAAGCCCCCATGGCTGCGCGTGGTGCTGGCCTGCGATCCGTCCGAAATGCGCGGCGACGCTCTGGAAAATTTCAAGATGTTGAAGGCGGTGGGCTGTTCCGTGTGGCCCAAGATCACCGAGGAGATGCGAACCGCAACCCTGGTGGTGGACGCGGTACTCGGCACTGGCCTTAGTGGCCCCGCGAGAGGTCAAGCAGCCGAATCCATCCAGGCCATCAATGATCGCTTCCCGCTGGCGGAGGTGGTGGCGGTGGATGTCCCATCGGGCATCGCAAGCGATTTAGGCGATGTTCACGGAGAGGTGGTGCGCGCGAAACACACCGTCACCTTCACCGCGCCGAAGCCTTGCCTGGTGCTGGCGCCGGCCTGCGAGCTGGCGGGCAAGGTCCACGTGGCGCCCATCGGGACGCCGCCCAAGATGTATGAAGGGGACCCGGGCATTTTGCTCTCACTGTCCCAACCGGCGGAATTCTCCGCGATGTTTCAGCCGCGTGTGAGCGATTCAAATAAAGGACTATACGGTCATGTGCTGGTGATCGCAGGCGGGCGCGGAAAAACAGGTGCCGCGGCGATGGCTGGAATTGCCGCGTTGCGCGCGGGCGCCGGACTTTCCACAGTCGCCTCGGCGGCATCGGCGATCTCCGCGATTGCGTCCTATGCACCCGAAATAATGACGGAGCCGCTGGCGGAAACCGATGCCGGCTCCATCGCGATGCGCGCACCGGACGATCCCGCCTTGAAGGCCATCACCGACAAAAAAACCGTCATCGCCATCGGCCCGGGCATGGGCCAGCATCCTGAGACCGTGCAGTTCATCCGGCGTTTTGTGCAAGAGTCGAAGACCCCCATGGTTGTGGATGCGGATGCGCTGAATGCGCTGGCCGGACAGCGCTCGCGCTTCGAAGGCCCTCGCATTTTCACGCCACACCCGGGCGAGATGTCCCGGCTAACGGGAAAGACCGTCGCCGAAGTTCAAGCCGACCGCATCGGGAACGCGCGCGCCTTCGCCACCGAGCATGGCGTTTATCTGGTGCTGAAAGGAAACCGTAGCCTGATCGCATTTCCGGATGGTCCCGTATGGATCAATCCCACCGGCTCGCCCTCCATGGCCACCGGCGGCACCGGCGACGTGCTTACGGGAATGATCGCGGGCCTGGTGGCGCAGTTTCCCAATCAACTGGAGAATGCCCTGCTGGCCGCGGTGTACCTGCACGGACGCGCTGGTGAATTGGGCGCGGATGCGATTGGAGAAAAATCTTTCATGGCTACAGACCTGTTCGAGTTCCTGCCAGAGGCGATGCGTGAGATCGCGGATTTATCACACCCAATCTGAGGAAGAGACCATCGCGTTGGGTGAGCAGCTGGCGGGGGCGCTGCCGGCGGCCGCCGTGGTGCTGCTGATCGGGCAACTGGGCGCCGGAAAAACCACGCTCGCAAAAGGCATCGTGAAAGGCCTGGGCGCGGCCTCGCCCGACGATGTTTCCAGCCCCACTTTCACCCTGATCCACGAATACAGCCCGCGGGTGTATCACATCGATCTCTATCGCCTGGACACGCCCACGCAGGTTTCCAGCCTGGGCCTGGATGACATTTTCGACCGGCCGGCCATCGTGCTGATCGAATGGGGCGAACGGTTTCCCGAGTTGCTTCCGCAAGACCGCATTGAGATTCGATTGCGAGCGACAGAAGAAAATTCGCGAGAGATCGACGTAAGAAGTACAATGGAGTTAACCCTCCCCCTGTAAGGAATCGGAATGAGTTCCGCACGGCCGTTCGTTCATTTACATTGCCACACCGACTATTCGCTGCTGGATGGCGCATGCGAAATCGGTCAGTTGATGGATCTGGTGGTGGAGCAGAAGATGCCCGCGGTCGCCATGACGGACCACGGCAATCTTTTCGGCGCCGTCGAATTTTACAACAAGGCCAAGGAAAAGGGCGTGCATCCGGTGATCGGGTGCGAGGTTTACGTCTCCCAGCAGGGCCTGAAGAGCCGTAGTGAAACCGATCGCTATAACCATCTGGTGCTGTTGTGCGAGAACCAGGACGGTTATCGCAATCTGCTGAAGCTGGTTTCCACCGCGTTTCTCGAAGGCTTCTATTACAAGCCGCGCATCGATAAGGACCTTCTGGCGCAGCACTCCAAGGGCTTGATCGCCATGTCGGCCTGCCTGCGCGGCGACATCAACGAAACCATCATGGCCAATCGCTACGAGGAAGCCAAGCGCCTGGCCTACGGTTATGCCGACATGTTCGGCAAGGACAATTTCTTTCTCGAGATTCAGGATCATGGCCTGGATCAAGACAAGATCGTGACGCCGGAAGTGCTGCGGCTGTCGCAAGAGACGCGCATTCCCCTGGTTGCCACCAACGATTCGCACTATATGCGCAAGGGCGATGCGCGGGCGCACGAAATCCTGCTGTGCATCCAGACCGGCAAGACCATGAGCGATCCCAATCGCATGCGCTTCACGCAGCCGGAGTTCTATCTCAAGACGCGCGACGAAATGCTCGCCATGTTCGGCGAAGTGCCCGAGACGGTAGCCGCGCTGGATCGCACCTGGGATATCGCGCAGCGCTGCCAGGTGAGCCTGGAAAAGGTGAAGGAGCCATTTCCGAAGTTCGACGTGCCCTCCGAGCACACCACCGATACCTATTTCGAGTACGTGGCGCGGCAGGGTTTCGAGAAGCGGCGCGGCCGTCTGGAAGCGCTGCGCAAGGAAGGCGGCCTGAAGCACGACCTGGCTGAGTATGCCGAGCGCCTGGATCGCGAGATCCGGATGATCCAGCAGATGAAATTCTCGGGCTACTTCCTGATCGTCTGGGATTTCATCCGGTTCGCGAAATCGCGCGGCATTCCGGTGGGGCCCGGCCGTGGTTCGGCCGCCGGCAGCCTGGTGAGCTACGCGATGGAGATTACCGATATCGATCCGCTGGAATACGGGCTGCTCTTCGAGCGTTTCCTGAATCCGGAGCGCATCAGCATGCCCGATATCGATATCGATTTCCATACCAAACGGCGCGGCGAAGTGATCCAGTACGTCACCGAGAAGTACGGGCGCGAACAAGTAGCGCAGATCATCACCTTCGGCACGCTGGGCGCGCGCACCGCGATTAAGGACGTGGGCCGCGTGCTCGACATCGGCTTCGCGGATGTGGATCGCATCACCAAGCTCATTCCCACCACGCTCAATATCAAGCTCAAGGAGGCCATGCACCAGGAGCCGGCCATCGAAGAGGCGGCCCGCAAGGACCCGCGCTTGAAGGAAGTGCTGGAAGTGGCCTGCAAAGTGGAAGGCATGGCGCGCAACTCCGGAATGCACGCCGCCGGCGTGGTGATTTCTCCGGTGCCACTGCGTGAGCTGGTGCCGCTTTGCAAGACCAGCAAAGACGAAATTGTCACGCAGTATGACATGGTGGGGTTGGAGAAGCTGGCCCTTCTGAAGATGGATTTTCTCGGGCTGACCACGCTCGATATCATTCAGGATGCCGTGGCGCTGATCCAACGCTATCATGGCGTGAAGCTGGATACCGAAAAGCTTCCGCTGGATGATGCGGCCACCTACCAGATTTTCTCCAAGGGTTTCACCAGCGGCGTGTTCCAGTTTGAATCGCCTGGCATGCGCGACATCCTGCGCAAATATCAGCCGACGCGCATTGAAGACTTGTGCGCGCTGAACGCGCTGTACCGTCCGGGCCCAATTCAGGGCGGCATGGTGGACGATTTTATCGATCGCAAGCACGGCCGCAAGCAGGTGACCTACGATTTTCCGGAGCTGAAGGAGCTGCTGGAAGAGACCTACGGCGTCATTGTTTATCAGGAACAGGTGATGCAGATTTCCAATCGCCTGGCGGGATACTCGCTGGGCGAAGCCGATATTCTGCGCCGCGCCATGGGGAAGAAGAAAGCCGAGGAGATGGCGGCGCAGCGGGCGCGTTTCCTGGAAGGCGCTCTGGCAAAAGGCCGTCCCCAGAAAAAGGTCGAAAAGATTTTCGATCTGATGGAGCAGTTCGCCGGCTACGGGTTCAACAAGTCGCACTCCGCTGCGTACGCGTATCTGGCGTACGTGACCGCGTACTTGAAGGCGCACTACGCGCTGGAGTTTTTGTCGGCGCTGCTCACCTCCGAAATGGGCAACACCGACAAGGTGGTGAAGTACATCAACGAATGCCGCGAGATGGGCATTCCGGTGCTGCCTCCGGATGTAAATTCCAGCGGACGCGATTTTTCGCCCGATGGCCAGGGCATTCGCATGGGTCTGTGTGCCATCCGCAACGTGGGTGCCGGCGCCGCCGATGCCATCATCGAAGCGCGCGAGAGCGGAGGGCCGTTCAAATCGCTCTATGATCTTTGCGAACGCGTGGATTTGACCAGCGTGAACAAGCGCATTCTCGAAAACTTTACCAAGGGCGGCGCCCTGGCCAGCCTGGGCGGCAATCGCGCGCAGTTGACGTCCATGATTGAGAACGCCATGGAAAGCGGGCAGCGTGCCTGGAAGGATCGGGAGAGTGGGCAAACCGGACTGTTCGGCATGGTCATCGGGGAAGCTGGACATGTGGAACATCCGCTGCCGGCGCTTCCCGATTGGACCTCCCAGCAGCAGCTTTCGGGCGAAAAAGAAGTGCTCGGCATCTTCGTCACCGGCCATCCTTTGGACGAATACTCGGACAAGGTGGCGGAATTGGGGACGCACGATACCGAAACGTTGGAAGGCCTGGAGCGCGGCGCCGAAGTGGCGGTGTGCGGCATCCTCACCGGGATCGTTCGCAAGCGCAATAAAGACGGCAAGCTATGGGCGGCCATGCGCGTGGAGGATCGCAAGGGCGGGGTGGAAGCCATGGCATTTTCCACGCAATATGATCGCTTGCTGACTGGTTTGGTGGAGGACCAAGCCGTGCTGGTGCGCGGGCTGGTGCTGCCGGAGGAAAATGGCCCGCCCAAGATCTCCATCCAAGACCTGATACCGCTGAAAGTGGCGCGCGTGAACCTGCCCACTTTGATTTCCATCCGCGTCGCGGTGGGCGTCAACGGTAACCTGGACAAGGCCGAAGAG
>DATHNM010000429.1:0-2200 GCA_035486095.1 Bryobacteraceae bacterium | reverse complement strand
CAGCGCGGGGTTTTTTGCGGTTCGATGCATCCGCTACAAACGATTTCCGATGCTGAATCCGGCGCCGCGGCACTCCAGGGCGCCGCCTTTGCCATTGCCGGCGACGCCCCTGCGTTGGCGTGGGCCGAACGGATCGCACTGGCCGCAAATGGGCGTATTCTGCGTATTCCCGCCGCGCGCCGCCCGCTCTATCACGCCGCTGCGGTGATGGCCAGCAACTATATGGTCGCGCTGATTTCGGCCGCCCAAACCCTGTTGATCTCCGCGGATGTAGATCCGGAAGAAGCACTGCAGGCGCTGGGTCCGCTGGCCAGAACCAGCCTGAACAATGCCATTCGCCAAGGTCCCGCGGCCGCTCTCACCGGGCCCATCGAACGTGGCGACCTGTCCACCATTGCGGCTCATTTAACCGCTCTCGAGAGTACTCCCGGGCCGATTCCCGGGCTGTATCGAGCCGCCGGCCTTCAAACGCTGGTTTTGGCCCGCAAGAAAGGCCTGGGCGCCGAGCGTGCCGCTGCGACCGAGCGGCTTCTCGAAGCATCAGTCATATGCCGGGCTCCGGAACTCTAGCGATGTCTGAACTCAACCGCATTCGCATCCCCGATCTGCAGCGCAAGAAGAAGCTGGGGCAAAAAATTACCATGCTCACAGCCTACGACGCCACCATGGCGCGCTTGCTGGATCGCGCGGGTGTGGACGCGCTGCTGGTGGGCGATTCGCTGGGCATGGTAATTCTGGGACACGATACTACGATTCCGGTGACCTTGGATGCCATGGTGCATCATGCGAGCGCGGTCTCGCGCGGCGCCGAACGCGCATTTGTGGTGGCCGATATGCCGTTTCTGAGCTGGCAGGCCAGCCCAGCCGACGCGATCCGCAATGCCGGCCGCCTGATGCAGGAAGGCGGCGTTTCCGCGGTGAAGATCGAAGGCGGCCTGCATGCCGCCGATAGCGTGCGGCGATTGGTGGAAATCGGCATTCCGGTGATGGCCCATATTGGACTGGTGCCGCAGGCGGTTCATCAGTTGGGCGGCTATCGCGTGGCTGGACGCACGCAGGATGAGGCAGACCGGTTGGTGGAAGACGCAATGGCGCTGGAACAGGCCGGTGCATTCGGCATCGTGCTGGAGTGCATCCCGGCGGAAGTGGCGGCGGCGGTGACGGCGAAACTGGCGATTCCAACTATCGGCATTGGCGCTGGTCCACACTGCGATGGACAAGTGCTGGTGAGCTACGATGCTTTCGGATTGTATGACGAAATTGCGCCCAAGTTCGTCAAGCAATACGCGCATCTGGGGGACGAGATGATTGCCGCCGCTAAGCAATACATCGCCGAAGTGGAGCAGGGCGAGTTTCCGGATCTGGAACACAGCTTCCGCTTCCCCACGGCATCCAGCAGCCGTTCCTAGAGCCCCGCCGTGCAGGAACCTCCAGACGGTCTGAGTCAGTTTGCTGAACTCCGCAAGCAGCTGGCGCTGTTGCGCGGTGACGGGCAGATCATCGGACTGGTGCCCACCATGGGAGCTCTGCACGCCGGGCACGCCGCGCTGATTGAGAAAGCGCGCGCCGATTGCAACACCGTGGTGGTGAGCATCTTCGTCAATCCAATTCAGTTCGACCGGCGCGATGACTATGACGCCTACAGCATAGACTTGGCCAAGGACGTGGAGTTTTGCGCCGCACTAGGCGCTGATTTCGTCTTTGCTCCCTCGGCGCAGGAAATGTATCCGGAACCGCCCAGTACATTTGTCGAAGTGGCGGGCGTCTCGGCGCACCTTTGCGGCAAGTTCCGTCCAGGACATTTTCGCGGCGTGGCCACCGTGGTTGCCAAGCTTTTCAACATCGTCGCCCCGAACAAAGCTTACTTCGGCGAAAAGGACGCGCAGCAGCTTGCGGTGATTGAGCGCATGGTGGCAGACCTGAACATGCCCATCCAAATTGTTTCGGCGCCCACCGTCCGCGAGCCGGACGGACTGGCGCTTAGTTCGCGCAACAGACGATTGACAGCCACGGAGCGCGCCATCGCGCCGGCGCTGTATCGCGCGCTGCAACTCGGGGCGGAAAGCATCCGCAAGGGCCCCACATCGGCCGCCCAGGTGCGCACCGCAGCCTTGGCGGGTTTACTGCCGCATCCGGAGTTGCGTGTGGAGTATCTGGAAGTTGTCGATGCTTCCAGCATGACGCCGGTGCCGCAAATTGC
>DATHNM010000428.1:0-3686 GCA_035486095.1 Bryobacteraceae bacterium | reverse complement strand
AGCCGCGGTGTCCTGCAGGCCCATCCCTTGCGCGGCGACTGCGGTGAAGAATGGAACGGCCGTGTTGAACAGAGGCACTGGACAGTTTGACTGTCTGGCAAAACTCGCGATAATGTCCAGGTCTTTTCTAAACACGTCGACCTTCATCATAGGCGTCGCGTAAGTGCCGGCTGCCATGCTCGGCCCGCGCACTTCCAGCATGCGCGAGGTAGCCGCGCTATCAGTGAGCACTTCCACCAGCAGGGCCGGATCCAGGCCGGCTTTTTCTCCCAGCACGATTGCCTCCGCCGCGCCCGCAATGTGGATGGCCACCAGCAAATTGGCGACGTATTTCATTTTCGATCCGGCGCCGAAAGCACCAACATATCGAACCGAGCGCGCGAACTGGGAGAGCATACGCTGTACGCCGTCGAAATCGGCGCGCTCGCCGCTGGCGAAAATCGCAATGTCTTTCGCCGCAGCCTGCGGGCCGGTACCGCTGATAGGGGCGTCCAGCATCCCAATGCCCACGTTCTTCAGCCGCGCTCGAACCCGCTCTTTATCTTCCAGTGCAAGGGTGCTGGTCTCGACAATCATAAGACCGGTGCGCCCTGCCGACACGACTCCCTCAACTCCAAAAAGTGCATCTTCGAGCGCGGAGGAGTGGGGCAGGGAAGTGATCACGATATCGGCCCCGGCTGCCACCGCGCGCGCCGACGAACAGGTATGACCTCCGTGTGCCCTCAAGGCGTCTAGATTTGGCGCAAGCAGGTCATAGCCCGACGTCGGAACGCCCGCCGTAACAAGGTGTTTGGCGAACGCGCCGCCCATGATCCCCAGCCCGATGACGCCTGCCCGAACTGGCTGCGCACTTTCTTCAGACGTGCTCATGGTCTAAAATCTTCTCATGCCTCGTGGACATAGCAAAGCGTTGCTGGCCTTGAGTTGCGGATTTCTGGGGATGGGGGCGGCGTGGGCGCAGACGCCCGATCCGCTCATCGCGGACCCTCAGCACACGCATTTGGAACTACAGAACCAATGGACGCGGGTCTTTCAGGAACATTTAGGTCCGCACGAGACCATGCCCATGCACCAGCACCCCGGGCCGGGAGCTGTTATCGTATTTCTGACCGATCGCAACAACCGGCTCACATATTTGGACGGGAGCGTCAAGACATTTCAAAATCACGCCGGGGATGTAATCTGGTCGGCGCCCACGGCCCACAAGTCGGAGAACCTTACCGCCGGTCAGTTCGCCGCCATTCAAATCGAACCCAAGCCCGCAGCCAATGCCAAGCCATTTCCCAAGGAAAGCATGGATGCTGTCATCGTTGATCCGGCGCATTATCGCGTGGTGGCTGAAAATGAATGGATCCGGGCCATCGCCTTGACCGTGGGCCCGCATGAGAAGCTGAAAATGCATAAGCACCCCGCCACCGGAGCCGTGGTGGTGTTGTTGACCGATCAAGACATGCGCCAATATCACGCCGACGGAACGGCGCGCGAGAGCCATTTCAAGGCGGG
Organism: Bryobacteraceae bacterium; assembly: GCA_035486095.1. Lineage (GTDB taxonomy): Bacteria > Acidobacteriota > Terriglobia > Bryobacterales > Bryobacteraceae > Palsa-89. The sequence goes on along the minus strand of DATHNM010000428.1, from coordinate 2,183 downwards.
CACGGTACGTTGGGCTCCGGCGGACGTGGCGCATCAGGACGAAAATCTCAGTGATAAACCTTTCCGGCTTATTCGGATCGAGTTGAAGCAGGCGCAGTAAACTAGCCCTTTAGAGTCGTTGACAGCGCACCACGCGCATCGATAAGATTTCATACTCACCTGGAGGATCAGTTTTGGCAAACGTAGGCTCGGTTGGATTGGATTGGCAGGAGCGTATCAATTGGGACCGGCTGCGTAAATACCGGCTGGAGCGCGCCCGCGAGCGGATGAAGGCGCACGGACTGGGCGCGATGTTGCTGATGTACGACGAGAACGTTCGTTACGTCACCAGCACCCTGACGCCTGGCTGGAATCGCCTGAAGCCGGGCCTGCGCTACGCCTTGCTGTGCGGCGACGATGCGCCCGTTCTGTTTGAGCAGGGCGACATCGGAATGCACATCGAGAAGCACTCGCCCTGGATTCCGAAAGACAACATTCGTTATTCCTATGCCTGGATCAAAGGCGCGGCCGGCGCTGCTTCCACCCAACAGGTTGGAAAGTTCACCAAAGCCATTCAGCAGGAGATGAAAAAGCGCGGGGTGGACGGCATGAAGCTGGGTGTCGATTTTATCGACATCAACATGATCAAAATTTTCGAGGACTCGAAAATCGCGTGGGCGGACGGAATGACGCCCATGATGGAAGCGCGCGCGGTCAAGAATCAGGACGAGCACGAATGCATGCGCATCGTGGGAGCGATTGGCGACGCGGCGCACTGGGAATTCATGAAATTCCTGAAGCCGGGTCTGACGGAAAATCAGCTCACCGCGCACATCATGCAATTTCTCTACAACATTCCGGGCATGGAAGACGTGGAGGACGTGATCGTATCGTCGGGCCTCAACACCTGGCCTAACTGGCGCAATTTTTCGGATCGTATCATCAAGCCGGGCGATATGGTGTTCATGGATCTGGCCGCGCTGACGTGGAATGGCTATAAATCGTGCTACTACCGGACTTACATGGTGGGGCGCGAGCCGAATCAGGAACAGAAGGATTACTACGCCACCGCGTTGAAGTGGCTGTACGATTCCATCAAGGCGGTAAAGGTGGGCGCCACCACGCGCGACATCGCGTCTAAATGGCCTTCAGCTAAGGAAGCGTGGGGTTACGAAGAGGAAGATCAGGCGGCGGCGAATCTGTGGGGCCATGGCCTGGGATTGGCGCAATACGATCAGCCGGTGATCTCGCGTATCTGGTCGCTCGATCATCCCATCGAAATCAAGGAAGGCATGGTCTTTGCGCTGGAGACCCAGCACGGCAAGCCCTATCAGTGGGGCGTCCGCATTGAGGAAATGCTCATCGTCCACAAAGACAGCGTGGAGATTGTTTCGAATTTCCCGGTGGAACAGATCACGGTGGTGGACCCCATGCCGGGCTACTCCGATTACGGCAAGCGGCCGGGCACGTAAGTCGCCAACATGCATCAATTTGTATTTCCGGTCACCGCTCGGCATGCCACGGACGCAAATCGTTTTGGCCCGAAGGCGGCTAATCTCGCGCGTTTGGGGCAGGCTGGGCTGCCGATTCCGGACGGTTTTTGTGTCGACGCAGAAGCCTATCGCACGCAGATCCGCGCCTTGGGTCTGGAGGCGGACGCCCGCGGCGTCTTCTCGGCGCTGGAGAGCCCACAAGCTCGCCGGCATGCGCTGATGATGAAGCTCGGCCTGCTTGACCGGCCCATCACGCCGGAGGTGCTGGACCCGCTGCTGGCGGCCTGGGAGAAGCTAAGGTCCAAGACCGGCGCGTTGACGGTGGTGCGATCGTCGGCCCTGGTGGAAGATCGTTTTGGATCCAGCTTCGCCGGCCAGTTTGAAAGCTTTCTGGGTATTGAGAGCGAAGCGGATTTTATCACCGCGGTTCGCTCTTGTTGGGGCGCGCTGTGGGCCACGCGCGCACTGCGTTACATGGCCACGCACGATATCGATCCCGCCAGCACCGCCATGGGCATCCTGATTCAGCCGCTGGTTTCGGCGAGGGCATCGGGCGGAGGGCTGAGCGAATCCGCCGACGATAGCATGATCCTCAGTGCGACGTGGGGGTTGGGCTCCGCGATCGCGCAGGGCGAAGTTACGCCGGATCGCTACGAATTATCGCGCGACGGCGCGCTCATCGGCATCACGCCGGGCCGCAAAGATCACCAG
>DATHNM010000427.1:0-12890 GCA_035486095.1 Bryobacteraceae bacterium | reverse complement strand
TTCTCGATGCCCAGGCCTTGTACGCCAAGCACCCCGAAGCCAGACTCAGTAAGAAACGCCTGCAAGCGGTGGTTCACTTCGGTGTCGTACGCCGTGGCCGCCACCACCCTCTTTGCTCCCACCGTTTTCAGCCCCTCGATCACTCCCGTGCTCATGGTAGTGGCAGGCAAACCAGTGGCCTTCTTCAGCGTTTCAGTCAGGCGCTGGTTGAAGGCCGCGCCTTTGTAGAAACTCAGCGAAGTGCCCATCAGCACAATGGCGTTCGCGCCTTCGGCGGCCAGTTTCTCCGCGGCCGGACCGATACGATCGATCACGGCGTCGTAGCCCTCCGGCGTCATGGTCTTCAAGCCCAGCCCGATGGTGATGAACTTCACGCCCGACGGATACATGGCTAGCCCTTCTGGGGGAACCGGGCGCGTGACAGGGAAAATAAGGCCGAGCGTGGGTTCGGCGGAATTCGCCAGCCCCGCACCGGCCAGGCCAATGGCGGATGTTTTCAAGAATGTGCGACGGGAATGAATCATGGTAATCACCAGGCGGTCATGGCATCTTCAAACAACGTACTCAACTGCTCCGCCCCAGCCGGGCGCGGCGATAGCTTGGTCACTCGATGCTGCGGCAGCGTTCCTTCCACCAGCTGCGGAATATCGGAGGACGTGTAGCCGATCTCGCGCAGCCCGTTGGGCGTCTTCAGGCGCTGCATAAACCAGGTGATCCGCTCCGACAGAATGCGTCCCGCGTCTTCCTTATGGCAGCGCGCAATGTCCACGCCCAACGCCTCGGCTGCTTGCATGTGCCGTTCCGGACTCGAGGAAGCGGTAAAACGAAAAACTGCGGGCGCGTTTAAGATCACGGAAAATCCGTGCGGCACCATCGCATGATCGGCGCTATAACCGGGCGCGCGATAGCTCTTTACGTTGCCGGATACCGGGTACGACATGCCGTGCGGCAGATGCACGCCCGCATTTCCAAATCCCACCCCCGCATAGGACGCAGCCAGCAGCATGTTCGAGCGCGCTTCATCGTCCGCTGGATCCTCCACGGCGCGAACAATGTATTGTGCCACCATGCGCAAGGCCTGCAAGGACCAAACATCGCTGATGGGATTCGACCCCTGATAGGCGGGCCGAACCAGCGGCCGTTCCGGATGCGGCCGGCCGGTGTACGGCAGCGCGGTGTAGGATTCGATCGCGTGGCTGAGAATATCCAACCCGCTTGACGCCGCAACCTGGGAAGGCATGCTGCGCGTGTTTTCAGGATCCAGCAGCCCCAGCGTGGGCTTCAGACGCCGGCTGGCGATGCCGGTCTTGGCGTGCATCCGGATCAGATCGAAAATGGTGACGCCGGTGGTCTCGCTGCCCGTGCCGGCCGTGGTGGGAATAGCAAACAGGGGCTTCAGTGGACCGGGAATCGGAATGCCTTTGCCGATGGGCGGGTTCACATAATCCAGAAAATCGGCCGGCGGATAAGTAACGTAAAGATTCACCGCCTTGGCCGTGTCGATGGTGGAACCACCGCCCACGGCGACGTATGCGTCGTATGGCTCTTGCCGGGCGAATGCGATGGCGTCCAGGAACGATTCGTCCGTCGGCTCCACCCGCACGCGATCATAGAGCACAAATTCGATGCCGGCCTGTTCCAGGGCCTCCAGCACGGTTTGTACCGGCGGCATGCCGGCCAGCACCGGGTCTGTGATCACCAGCACCTTGCGCGCGCCCAGGTCCGCCAGATCCATGCCGACTTCTCGGGTTACCCCGGGTCCGAAGCGGACGTTGGACGCGGCCATTTCGAAAGCTATTTCGTTTTTCATCTCCAGAGGTGATGTTACAGCAAACGGACGCCGAGGGGCAGCTTACGTGCGTACCAGGCTGTGGCCATCGCCCTGAACGGCGTTGGCCATTTCCAGCAGATTTTTTACCGGCTGATCTGCGTCCAACATCAGAGACGCAAGCGCCGGACATAGTTCCAGCAGCGACACCAATTCTTCGGCCGCGAACGCATCTCTTTCCCTGCGATACAGTGCCACCACGCCTACTACTCGTCCCGTGCTGACCAAGGGCAAGGCGAGCGCCGACGATAATCCGGCTGTTCCCTCCCGCTTCGCGTAGCCCGGCTCAACCGTTGGATTGCCATTCAGAATCGGCTTTCCAACTTCCGCCACCCATCCCACCAAGCCTTCGCCCTGGCGCACGGTGAGCGACTCCAACTCCGCGGCATCTTCGCCGCTCACGAATGTGGAACGTACAAAATCGTCCTCGCAGGTGAAAAGCGCGATGGCGTCGTAGGATACGATCCGCCGTATGCGCAGCGAGGCCACGGTCAGAGCTTCTTCCCACTGCAAGGAGCACAGACCGGCCGCCGGCATGTCGGGCAGCGAATCCCCCTCGTTGCGCCGATTAGCACGCGCTTGCGCCACCGGGTGCCTGGGGGCGGGGGCCGGCGCTGGTGCTTCCGCCTCGAAACCAGCCGCGGGAGCAGCACCGCGCGTAATCTTGATATCCACCGAAAGGGGCGGCTGAGGTGGCACTTCGCTGATTTTGGCGCGCGCCTCCAGTTCCTGATAACGGGCTTGCAAAGCTCGAACCACCCGCGGATCAAAAGCGGTGCCGGCTTCGGAAGCCACCTTGGCCATGGCCTCATCCAGGGGCAGCGCGCGCCGGTACTGGCGGTCTGACGCCAGGGCGTCCAGACAATCTACAACCGAGAGAATTCTAGCGCCGATGGGGATCTCCTCGCCCCGCAACCCGTAGGGATAACCGCTGCCATCCCATTTTTCGTGGTGCGAGCGAACAATGGGAACCACCGGGTAGGGAAATTCCACGCGCTCCAGAATTTCGGCGCCCACCACCGGATGGATCTTCATCTTTTCGAATTCAGAGCGCGTCAGTTTGCCTGGCTTGGAGATGATGGATTCGGGCACCGCCAGCTTGCCGATGTCGTGCAGAACAGCCGCGGCTGTCAATGCCTCCAGCTCCTGCGGCGATACTCCCAGATCCTTGCCTATTTCCACGGCGTAAAGCTGCACGCGCTGCAGATGATCGTGCGTTGTATGATCCTTGGCGTCGATGGCCAGCGCCAGCGCTTCGATGGTTCGAAGATGCAACCCGTTAATGGCCTGCATGTGCTTGCGTTCGTGCTCCATCTGGGTCAGATGAGTGCGGTTGGAACGATGCACCAGGTACACCAGCGGTAAACAGATGATGGGAAATTCCCATTGAATGCTGTGCGGCAGCGTGCCAATCACCCACGCCATGGACGCACCCACGGCGTAGTAAGCCAGCGTCCAGCGATAATTGCTCCACACCGAAAAGATTCGTTTCCCCTCGGTAAGGCCGATGATGGCGGCGATGGGAAAAGTGTTGGCGCAGAAGTATCCCAGCGCCAGCAGCCCCAGGCTCACCGGCTCGGGAAAGCGGCCGCGGGAATATTCGAACACCTTGGCCGCCACCAACACCGCGATAACCAGCACGCTGATGTTAAAGGCGGTCTGCTTCAGTTTCGGCCGGGCCGTGGTGCGCCAGGTGCACTGCACCAGCATGGACAGCGCCCCCACCCAGATGGCCTCGGGAAGGCTTAAGTTGACGATCCCGACCAGGATGAACAGTACGCTGACTGAAACCATTCCGCGCACGCCGGGCAGTTGCAGTTTCAGCACGGAGCCCAAGGCTGTGGCGATGGCGAACGATATCAGGCGGACCGGATCGCTGGTGTCCCAATTCGCTACGCTCCAAAGCAGCGCCGCGACGCCTAGGCCGATATACCCCAACAGATGGGCTTGGCCGACCAGGCGTCGCGCGAATTGGGTTGCTGCCTGTGACATCGTTATCCGCTACTGGTTACTCTTCTCCCTGTGTGCTGGTGCCCCAGGAAGCGCTGGTTCCCCAAGAGGCGCTGGTGCCCCAAGATGCGCTGGTACCCCACGAAGCGCTGGTTCCCCATGAGGCGCTGGTGCCCCAAGAGGCGCTGCTGCCCCAGATTGCCGATGTGCCCTGCGCACCCGGAACCAGGACCACCGGGCCCCAGACCGCGGAAGTGAACAGGTTGGGAGCGCTCCACCAGGTTTCCGCCAGATTGGGAACCAGGAAGGCGGTGCCCAGCAGCGCGTTGTAAACGATTTGGGGCGAGGCGGCCGTACCCCGCACCTGATCGTAATCGGTGAGTGCGGCGGCCACGTCCACATATCCGGCGCCCACGGTGAACATGTCGTAGAAGTCCGTGTAGCTCTTGCCCGTGGTGGGATCGACGGCCGTGCTCATTACCGGAAAGTTCTTCGAAGCGGTCTTCATCAGACGCGCTTTCACGGTGTCCGGGGTGAGCGTGGGATCCTTCTCGATCATCAAGGCCGCGGCGCCTGAAACCACCGGGGTGGCCATGCTGGTGCCGCTCATCTGGAAGTACAGCGGTGTGCCCGAAACCTTGGCATGCGTATAGCTGGACGCAGCCACAATGTTGCCGGGATATTGGTTTGCCAGAGTGGATCCAGGAGCCAGCAGCGAATCCACCAGATTGCCGGGAGCCACGACGTCGGGCTTCGCGATCAGGTCTATATTCGTTGGGCCGCGCGAACTGTAGCTGGCCACGCGGTCGTCATTGACGCCCATGGTGGCTTCGGTCTTCATGGCGCCCACCGTAATGACGTGCGGCGCGCAGCCGGGCGACAGAATGGTTGCGTATCCGTTGCGGCCTTCATTGCCGGCGGCTACCACCACCACGATGCCGCTCTTCCAGGCGGCTTCCACTGCCTGGCACAGCGGGTCGCGAGCGCAGCTCTCGAAAATGGGCCGGCCCAGCGACAGATTGATGACGCGTACGTTGTACTGGCTCTTCAGCTGCACGGCCTTCTCGATGGCCGCAATCACCACGCTGTCGGTGCTGGCGCCGTTCTGATCCAGAACGCGCAGGTCCAGAATGTTGGCATTCGGCGCGATGCCCTTAAAGGTGCGGAAGGCGCCCTGCTCATCGGAAGATTTGCCATTGCCCGCAACGATGCCGGCCACATGCGTTCCGTGGCCGAAATCGTCGCTGAGCGCTCCCCCGATAAAACTCTGTCTAAATACCACGCGGCTCTTGGATGAGTTGGCCGCGGTCAAATCCGGATGATTGTAGACTCCGCTGTCGATCACCGCGATGCCGACGCCGCTGCCATCCAGACCCGAGCTCCAGGCGGACGGCGCGCTGACCGCGGCGGCCGTGTAGTCCAGCGAAGCACCTAGCGGACGGTCGAGCGAGATGTAGTTCACGTTCGACTGGTTCGACACTGCCAATATATCGGCTGGATGCAGCGTTGCCGATACGGCCGGAATGAGCGAAAACACGGTGTTGAGCACCCCGCCCAGCAGGTTCACCACGCCGCCCACCAGGCCGCCTACCAGGCCGCCCAGAAGGCCGCCCGAGGATGGCTGCTGCGGGGGGGTGTTGTACTGCACAATTACGTTGATCCGGCTCGACGAATTCGCGAGCATGGCCTGTAAATCTGGCGAAATTTTGGAATTGTCCGCGAACGCCTGGCCGGAAAGCAGCAGGAAGATTGCAATAAAAGCCGTTCGGGTTGTGCGTCTTGAATACTTCGGCGAGTTCATGATGGCAATCTGGAAAGCACGCCAGCCGCCAGAGCATAAACCCTTAAGAATGAATCAATTGCGTCACGCCCGCTGGCGCTTTGGGCCAATTTGGCTCAAGCCAGCCGGGACAGGTTGGCCGGGACACACCCGCAGCGCTTCGCCATCAAAAGACGTATTTCACCGCGAACTGCATAATCCGCGGGTCGGCTGCCAGTTGGATCTGGCCGAAATTAGACGCATTCAGCGCTGTCGCGATAGTGGTGGTGGACACCCCGGGGCCAGGGCTCCCGGGCGAAAAGTTGTTTAATAAATTGAACGCTTCGCCGCGCAGTTCAATGGATTGCTTTTCGTGAATGTAGAACAATCTGGACAACGCCAGGTTGACGGTCAGGTACCCGGGGCCGGCGATGCTGGCGGCGCCCACATTTCCAAGCGTGCCCAGCAAGGGCCCGGAAATGTTCGAGAAAGCTTTGGGATTCAGCCAGCAGGAAGGGCTTGGCGACGCGCAATAGGGATCGGCCAGAATTTGGTTAGGCCGGGGCGCGCCGGTTCCAGTAAGCGTTGTATCGGAACCCGTGGTCACCGAAAAGTAGCTGCCAGTCTGCGCGCGCAGCGCCAGCGACAAACGCCAATCGCTGGCCAGAATGCGCAGCGCGCGATCAGAGAACTTGGGCGTCTCGGCGACACCGGACAGATTGAATAATTGCCGGTGATCGATGCCAATGCAGTTGCCGCGGTCGAATCGCCGGTTAGTAATATCGGTGTATTGGCTGGCTGTGGAATCCAGTTCTGAGGTGAACGGATCGGTAATGCAATGCGAATAGGTGTAATTCGCCAGCACGGTGAAGTTATTGGAAAGCCGATGCTGTAGGGAAAGAAGCATCGCATTGTAACTGGCTGTAGATCCCGGATCCAATTGATCGATCGCCCCGTAGTACTTACCCTGGGCTGGGTTTTCCAGGTACAGCGGGCGGCGTTGATTTTCGTTCGCCGCAGTGGAACAGGTGGCATAGGAAACGCCGGCGATGCTGCACGGGCCAAGTCCCATGAACACAGGGGCGTTGATCGGATTGTTGCCCCACAAGTGGATTGTGTTGTTACCCAGGTAGCTGGCCGAAGCCAGCCAATTGGCCCCGAATTGGCGCTGCAGGCTGAAATTCCACTGTTCCAGATAAGTGACCTTCAGATTTAACGGATAGTTCGCATAAGTCCCAAATTGCGGGAATGTGAAGTTCTTGTTCAAGGAAACCGGGAATGGATTGCCACCCGGGTAACCTGCCCATGGATTGTCGAATGAAACGCTGGTGCGGCCAATCGACTCGCCCCATGGCGGCTCTTCCACAAACCCGTAGCCGAACAATGTTTGCGGCAGATCGTAGAACATGCCCCACGATGCGCGAATGGTCATCTTGCCGTTTCCCTGTGGATCCCAGGCAATCCCCGCGCGTGGCGCAAAGTCTTTCCAGCTGGTGAATGAGGGACGGTTGCCGGTGTTGAATCCCGGATCTCCTGGGAATTGCAACCCCGCCGGCGCGTTGGTGTATACACCTGACGTCGTGCCTTGCGCGAACAACTGCGGACTAAAATGCGTCACCTCGCCGGTCTTGAGCGATCCGCCAAAATAGGGCTCCCAACGCAGGCCGAAGTTGGCCGTCAGGTGCGCGCTTATTTTCCACGAATCCTGCGCGTATAAACCCAGGTAGTTATAGCGATTGTCATCGTACTGGAGATTGGCCTGAGTGAAACTGGCCGCATCGCCCAGCAAAAAATCGGCCATCGGCAGCCCGGTGGTTGCGCCCGTGAAGGAGAAGAAGCCATCTCCGAACAGCGGCCCATAGACATTGTCGATGTAATGAATCCAGTTCATGCCGAACTGAAACTGGTGGCTGCCCTTAATGATGCTGAAGTCGTCGGCCAGCTGGAAGCTCTGCGTGGGATCCAAGCTGGCATACGAGAACACGGTGGAGCTATAGAGCGCGTTAGACACGCTGGCCACGATGTGTCCCGGCACCAACGTGGTCATATTGATGCCCAGGGTGGTCGCATCGAAGGACGGTGTCTGAATCTTGGTTACGGCTGAACGGTTGAAGGTGGCATGGAACGAATTGATCATATTGGGCGTGAACACATAGGTGTGTCCGAACACGCCCGAATTAACCAGGTCGTCCGCGCCGGCCACGGTCTCGGCCAATGGGTTCGTTCCGTCGAATGGGCTAGGCTGCAGCGAATGGGTGACAAAGTAGCGCAGATACATGGACTGTTTAGTGCTCAACTGATAGTCCACCTTGGCCAGCCCCTGATGCTCGTCCTGATTTGAAAGAATGCCGAAGAATACCTTGCCGCAAGGATCGGTGGTGGGAGGGTAGAACGACATCATCTTCACCGCAGCCGGGCTGAAGAGCGACGGCGAGATCATGTTGTCGTTGAATCCTGGCCCTTTCAACGTAATCTGACCCTTGTTACTGCAAGTGGGCGACGTAATGGTTGAGAAGTCACCCGCCAGCATCTGTGCGGTGGGTTCAAAACTGAAACCCTGCGAGGGGTTGGAGCGAATCAGCGTACCTTGGTAGCCCAGGAAGAAGAACAGCTTGTCTTTCTTGATGGGGCCGCCCGCGTAGCCGCCAAACTGATTGCGTTTCAGCGAATCGCGTGTGGGCGCCAGTGAGTTCCGCGCGTTGAAGATGTAGTTGCGCACAAACTCAAAGGCTCCCCCATGGAACTCGTTGCTGCCGGATTTCGTCAGCGCATTCACTGCTCCCCCGGAATGTTCGCCGTATTGCGCGGGCAGCGAACTGGTCTCCACTTTAAACTCCTGCAAGGCGTCGGGGAAGGGCAGCGGCAAATTCAGGTTGTTCAGCGAATCGTTGAATTCTCCGCCATCCAACAGGTATGTGGTGCCTGTGGCCAGGCCGCCGGCGACGCTGATGGGAGCTTCACCGGGATAGTTCTTGGCCGAAATCAGGTCGGCATTGGGGGCCGTGGCCGCGGCGCCAGCCAGATAGATCAAGTCGGTGGCATTGCGCCCATTCAGCGGAAGGTCGACCACTCGTTGCTGATCCACCACCTGGCCGATGCCGGTGCTGTGTGTTTCCACCATCGCGGCAGCCGCTTCCACCACCACTTGCTCGGTTACCGAGCCCACTTTTAGCGCTACGTCGACCGTGGGATTGCTACCAACCTGCAGCACGATGCCGGATTGAATGTAAGTGCTGAAGCCGTCTTTTTTCACTTCCATCCGGTAAGGCCCAATGGCAAGGTTGGGGAGGATGTAGGTGCCATCCGCTTCCGTCTGGGTGGAGCGAACGGCTCCGGTGTCGGTCTGTGTAACCGTTACCTGTGCTCCGGGAACAGGCAGGCCGGTGACATCCTGGACCGTTCCCGCCATCTGGGACGTGGAAACGGACTGCGCGAAAAGCGCGCTAGACAATACAAAAGAAACCAACAACCAAGTTGGAATGAATCGCATGACCTTCCTCCACTTAAGACCAAATTGGTAAAATTATCCCAACGGATTCAATTCGGTGTCAATTTGAAAAGCTCGTTTTGTGCGGCGGCGCATTTTGCGAGAGACTAGAAGGGCTACTATGGCAAACACGAGCGGACGTCACTTCCTTCAGGTTCCCGGACCCAGCAACGTTCCGGACCGTATTCTGCGCGCGATAGCGCGGCCGACCATCGATCACCGCGGGCCCGAGTTCGGCCGGCTGGCTCTGGAGCTTCTGGAGGACCTCAAGCCGGTTTTTAAGACCAGCGGAAAGGTCATGATCTTCCCCTCCTCTGGCACCGGAGCGTGGGAGGCTGCCATTGTCAACACCCTCTCCCCGGGGGACAAGGTTTTGATGTTCGAGACCGGCCAGTTCGCCACTTTGTGGAAGGACATGGCGGTCAGTCTCGGCTTGGACGTGCAATTTGTCGGGAGTGACTGGCGTCACGGAGCGGAGCAGGATCAGGTGGAGGCCATTCTTCGTGAGGATCGCAACCACCACATCAAGGCCGTTATGGTGGTGCACAACGAAACTTCGAGCGCCGTTACGAACTCCATTCCCTCGATGCGCAAATCTATGGACCGCGCCAAGCATCCCGCCCTGCTGATGGTGGACACCATCTCTTCACTGGCTTCGATGGACTACCGGCACGACGAGTGGGGCGTGGACGTGGCCATCGCCGGGTCGCAGAAAGGACTGATGCTGCCGCCGGGCTTGGGATTCAACGCGGTGAGTGAGAAGGCCCTGAATGCTTCCAAATCGGCGCGGCTTCCGAAATCCTATTGGGACTGGCAAGCCATGCTGAACCAGAACAAGAGCGGCTTCTTCCCCTACACACCCGCCACCAACTTGCTCTACGGATTGCGGGAGTCCCTTCAGATGCTGCGCGAAGAAGGACTGCAGAATGTCTTCGAGCGCCATACACGGCATGGAGAAGCCACCCGCCGCGCGGTGCGCGCCTGGGGACTGGAGACGGTGTGCGCGGACCCGGAACGCTACAGCAGTTCCGTAACAGCGGTTTTCGTGCCCCCTACCTCCAATGCGGACGACTTCCGCAAAGTGGTGCTTGAGAACTTCAATATGTCGCTGGGCAGCGGACTCGGAAAGCTGGCGGGCAAAGCGTTCCGTATCGGGCACCTGGGAGACTTCAACGATCTGATGCTGGCCGGAACGCTCTCCGGCGTGGAAATGGGTCTCTCGCTGGCCGGTGTCCCGCATTCCCGGGGCGGCGTCGCAGTCGCGCTGGAATATCTGACCGGTGAGGCGCAAGGCACTCGGGAGCAAGCCTTACAAGCCGTGCTGGAAACAGCTTCACAGGCCAATTAGGCCGCCATCCGCATTCCTGGGGCGGCTAGATCATTCCGATTCTGGCCGCCAACCCCTCTTCACGATTTCTTTATGCCTTTCTAAGGACTTCTTCAGGCTGCAAGTCCTACCCTCGTAACTGGGAGGGCGAAATCAATGGCACTTGCACTGGAAAAAATGATCGCGCCCGCGATTGGAGCCCCGGCACGGCCTTTCACCGAACAGACCGGTTCCAAACTAGACGTCTCGGTGGTCTTCACCTCGGTGGATGCCACCCTTACCGCATTAAAGGAAGCAGCCAATCTGGCCAGCAGTCTGGATGGGCGAATCACGCTGATCGTCCCCCAGATTGTTCCTTATCCTCTGCCCCTTGCCAGCCCGCCTGTCCTGGTGGATTTCAACGAACGGCGCCTGCGGGTGATCGCGAGCAACTGCCGGGTGGAAACTCGCGTTTCTATCTATCTGTGCCGCGATCCTTTGGAGACTTTACGGTCTGTTTTGAAGCCCCATTCCCTGGTGGTGGTCGGAAGCCGCAAGAGATGGTGGCCCACCGCTGAAGAGCGGCTAGCCAAAAAACTGCGCCACTTCGGCCATCAGGTTGTCGTCACAGAAAGGGAGTAGCTCATATGCTCGACCTGTTTTACATCGCAATCGGCTGTCTGTTCCTGTTTGTCTGCTGGGCCTTCACCAAGGCCTGCGACAAGCTCTAGGAGGAATTTATGGATTACATCATCGCCGGCATCACTTCGCTTGGCCTTTTCGTTTACCTGCTTTACGCGCTGCTTCGTCCTGAAAAGTTCTGAGTGGCGGGAGGGAAATCATGACTAGTAACGGAATTTTGCAAATCACGCTGTTCTTCGCTTTGATCCTGGTGTGCGTGAAACCGCTGGGCGCTTTCATGGCAAACGTATTCGAGGGGCGGCGTACGTTTCTGCATCCCGTGCTGCGCTGGCTGGAAGTGCTGACCTATAAAATCGCCGGCGTTCGCGAGGATGTGGAACAGCGCTGGACGCAGTACACCGCTTCGGTGCTGGCATTCAGTATTTTCGGTTTCCTGCTGGTTTATCTGCTGCAGCGCGCGCAGGCTTATCTGCCGTTCAATCCGCAGAATTTCGGCACGCCGAACGTCACGCCCGACCTGGCGTTTAACACCGCGGTCAGTTTCCTGACGAACACCAACTGGCAAGCCTACAGCGGAGAAACCACACTCAGCTATTTCGTCCAGATGGCCGGCCTCACGGTTCAGAACTTTGTCTCGGCCGCCGCCGGCCTGGCAATCGCCGTCGCCGTAATCCGGGGCTTTGCGCGGCATGAAGTAAGGACGCTGGGCAATTTCTGGGTCGATATGACGCGGTCCGTCCTGTATGTTTTGCTGCCGATTTCGTTTTTGGGCGCTCTGTTCCTGTGCTCGCAAGGCGTGATTCAGAATCTGAAGCCCTACACTACCGTGACCACGGTGGAGGGCGCCAAGCAGATCATTACGCAGGGGCCGGTGGCCTCGCAGGAATCCATCAAGGAATTCGGCACCAACGGCGGCGGCTTCTTCAACGCCAACTCCGCTCATCCCTTCGAGAATCCAACGCCGCTCACCAACCTGTTCGAAATGTGGCTGCTGCTGGTGATCCCCGCTGCCTTGACCTACACGTTCGGAAAAATGGTGAAAGACACGCGCCAGGGCTGGGCTATATTCGCGGCCTTCACGGTGATGTTCCTGGTGGGAGTGTTCGTCTGTTATGGATTTGAGCAGGCGGGAAATCCCAATCTCGCGAAGATGGGAATTCAGACCACCGCCAGCGCCACGCAGGCCGGCGGCAACATGGAAGGCAAAGAAGTTCGCTTTGGAGTGGTGAACTCCGCCCTGTGGGCCACCATCACCACCGACACCAGTTGCGGCGCCGTCAATAATACTCACGACAGCCTGCTGCCCATCGCTGGTCTGGTTCCCTTGCTGAACATGATGACCGACATTGTCGTTTTCGGCGGCGTGGGCGCGGGCATGTACGGCATTTTGATTTATTGCATCATCGCCGTCTTCATTGCCGGTTTGATGGTGGGCCGCACACCCGAGTATCTGGGCAAGAAGCTGGAGCAGAAGGAGGTGAAGATGGCGATGCTGGCCATTATTGTTACCTCGGCCTGCATTCTGGTGTTCAGCGCCATCTCCACGCAAGCCGCGTTTGCCGCCAAGGGCTATTGGAACGCGCCGGGCGCGGCCATCGCGAACATGAACAACAGCGGTCCGCATGGCTTTGCGGAGATTTTGTATGCCTACACCAGCGGGACCGGCAACAACGGCAGCGCGTTTGCCGGCATCAACGTGAACACGCCCTGGTACAACCTGACCCTCGGGCTGGCCATGCTGATCGGACGCTTCCTGTTCCTGATTCCGATTCTTGCGGCGGCCGGCAGCCTGGCGGCGAAGAAGAAGGTCCCGGTCACCAGTGGCACCTTCCCCACGCACGGCCCGCTCTTTGTGGGTCTGCTGGTGGGCACGGTGGTGATCATCGCGGTGCTGACTTATTTCCCAGCGGTGTCGCTG
>DATHNM010000426.1:0-8388 GCA_035486095.1 Bryobacteraceae bacterium | reverse complement strand
GCCGGGACAATCTCGGTTCACAAGCGTTCCGCTAACCTGCAATTCGAGGTCGCCTACACATTCACCAGCAACCTGACCAACGTTTATGGATGCGGCCAGTCCGCTGAGAGCTCCTTCGTTACGGAGGGCGCCTTCAATACCACGCTCTGCAGCCCCTACCAGCCAGGGATTGATTACGGCAATACGCCCTTCAATCACCGGAGCCGCGTGCTGGCTTCGTTTCTCTATGAGCTGCCTTTTGGAAAAGGCCAGGCCTTTTTGAATGGCAACCGTTTTCTAAGTTTGGTTGCCGGCGGCTGGGAATTGAGCGGCGTGGCACTCTTCCAGACCGGGCCGTACCTTACCGTGACCACGTTGAATGATCCTTCCGGAGCCGTCTACAACCTCTTTTCGTATAACGGCGGAAGAGCAGATACGGTGCCGGGAGTCAGCCCTTATGCCGGCCAATCACTCAACCAGTGGATTAATCCCAACGCCTTTGTAGACCCGCCCAATGCCATCGGCCGCTTTGGCGACTCCTTGAACGGCGCAGTCACCGGCCCAGGTACACAGGCTGTTTCCTTGTCGCTGCTCAAGCGATTTTCGCTCACCGAACGCATGCGAGCCGAGATTGGAATGCAGGTCTCCAACGCATTCAACCACGCGAACTACAATCCTCCCAGTGATCTTACGCTCACCGACCCGGGATTCGGGCAAATCTCGTCCATGCAGGTGGCCGAGGGCGCCGGCCCGCGACAGATCCAGTTGACTGGACGCTTGACGTTCTAAATGTACACACGGCCAGGGGCGCCTGAAAGATAATAAGACCAGGTGAAACAAGCACTGGTGCTATGCGCGGCGGTTGCTCTTCTAGCCGCCACTATTCACGCCGCCCCGGAGCCGCTGCTGGGAACTTGGCGTCTGGATAGCCAGGAAGTGAATGGCCAAAAGACCAATTCCGAGCCGCTGACGCTCAAAGTCTCGCAATCCGGCGATAAGCTGGCGTTTGCGTTCTCAGTGCCCGTGAACAACGTCTACTTTGTCAGCATGACCTACACGGTCAAGCTGGATGGCGCGGAAGCGGATGTGAAGAATGCGCAAGGCGACAAAGTGGGCACCATCCAAATGACGCTGGGCGGCCCGTCTCAATACAAGCTCATCTTGAAAGGTCCGAACCGCCCAGACAGTGCAGGCACGCTTACGGTCTCGCCCGATGGCAAGACCATGACCAGCCAAACCGATACCGTGCAGGCCGGGCCGTCTGGCCGGCCCATCCATTCCAGGCAGCTTTTCTCGCGATATTGATGAGGCGACGTGGGGTTTCTCCAGCGCTACGTCCATAGGCCGCAACAACTGGCCATGCGCCGGCTGAACTTCCAGGTGCATCTTTGGGTTGGCCTCATCCTGACCCTGTACATGATCCTGATCGGGGTCACCGGATCGATTCTTGTGTTCCGTCCTGAGCTGGAGCGGCTTAGCGGCCTGAAGCCTTGGCACAATATCCAGGCGAACGGGCCGGTTGCCGATATCGTGACGGTTGTGGAGAACTTGCAAGCCGCTTATCCGCGCAGCCATCTTGTTTCGGTGGAAACTCCAACCGGGAATGACGCGACGTTCGTCGCGGTGCTGGAAGGACGGGGCCGCCTTAGAGTGGCATGCGGACCAAAAGACGGAAAGATACTGGGCGAATTTCCAAAGGGTGCGAATTGGCTGGATTTCATTCAGGAACTGCACGAAAGCTTGCTGCTTCGCCGAACCGGGCGGATTCTGAACGGAGCCGGCGCCGCGCTGCTGCTGTTGTTGAACGCCACCGGACTGGTGGTCTGGTGGCCTGGAATCCGAAATTGGAAGCGCGCCATTCAAGTGGATTTCCAAAGAAACTGGCGCCGGATCAACTTCGACCTGCACGTGTCAGTGGGATTTTGGACCATTCTAATCGCGTCTTTCTGGGCCGTGAGCGGCATTTATTTCGGGTGGCCCCGTCAGGTGTTCCTCTTCGTGAATTCGCTTTCGCCGGTGGTCAGCGCGCGTCCTCCAGTTATCCGGATCACCCCGGAAAGCGCGCTTCCCGAGTTCGACTTGCGATCTGTCATTGCCCATGCCCGGACCATCGATCCAGGCACCACACTGGGCGGGATCGCGTTTCCCTATAGCCGGAGTGCGCCGCTGGGCGTGCTGATGCGCCGCCGCGACAGTCCGGGGTACGAATACGTGGACACCGTGTACTTCAATCCGTACGGAGGCGGATATATTTCCACCTGGCGCTACGGTGTGAATCACAGTCTGGGTGACTGGATCATCTGGCTGCAGGTGCCGTTGCACTTCGGCACTTATTGGGGGCTGGGCGTGAAACTAGTCTGGGCCGCGGCTGGCTTGGCTATTCCGCTGCTGGCGGTAACGGGCGTACTGATGTATTGGAATCGGGCGCTGCGCAGAAAATGGAAGCGCTTCAACCAGCCAAAACCGCGGCTGGCGGCTGCCTGATATGGCCCCGGCCAGGCGCTGAAGATTCTCACAACCTTGTTCTCATTTGCGAACCTTTATGCTAGGCTTATGCCAAGAACACCATGTCCAAAAGTCCGTCCCGCGACATCGCGACCGCGATTCATCCTTATACCAATCTGAAGTTGCACCAGTCTGAAGGTCCGCTCGTGATCACTGAGGGCGACGGGGTGTTCGTGCGCGGCCAAGACGGCAAGATGTATCTGGAAGGGCTGGCCGGGCTGTGGTGCGTCAGCCTGGGATTTTCCGAGCGCCGCCTGGCGGAGGCTGCCTATCGGCAGATGTTAAGGCTGCCTTTTTATCACACGTTTGCTCATAAAGCCACCGATATCGGGATTGAGCTGGCCGAAAAGCTGCTAAGCATTGCGCCCGCTTCCATGTCCAAGGTGTTCTTTACGAACTCGGGTTCGGAAGCCAACGATACCGCAGTCAAACTGGTCTGGTATTACAACAACGCCCTGGGCCGCCCGGCCAAGAAGAAGATTCTCAGCCGCGCCAAGGCCTATCACGGCGTAACTGTCGCCAGCGCCAGCCTCACGGGACTGGCGAATAATCATCGCGATTTTGACCTGCCCATCGCAAATATTCTGCATGTCGAATGTCCGCATTACTATCGTTTCGGGCTGGCGGATGAAACCGAGGAAGCATTTGCTACGCGCCTGGCCGACTCGCTGGAACAACGCATCCTGAGCGAGGGCCCCGGCACAGTGGCGGCTTTCATCGCCGAACCGGTTATGGGAGCCGGCGGTGTGCTGTTGCCGCCGGCTACATATTGGGAGAAAATCCAGGCTGTTTTAATGAAATATGACGTCCTGCTTATTGCCGATGAGGTGATCTGCGCATTCGGCCGCACGGGCGAAATGTGGGGCGCCACCACATATGGCCTGAAGCCCGATATGATCACCTGCGCCAAGGCTCTGTCATCCGGCTACCTTCCCATCGGCGCGGTGCTGGTCTCGGAGGCAATCTACGATGCGCTCGTGAAGCAGTCCGAAAAGATCGGCGTGTTTAGTCACGGCTTCACCTACAGCGGCCATCCAGTGGCCTCTGCAGTGGCCCTGGAGACTTTGAAGATTTACGAAGAAGACGACACGCTTTCTCATGTACGCCGCATGGCTCCGCTCATGCAGGCCGCATTACGAAGCTTCACCGATCATCCGCTGGTGGGCGAGGTCAGGGGCATCGGTCTCATCGGCGCAGTGGAGTTAGTTGCCGATAAAACCACCAAGGCGTCATTCCAGCCCGCTGCGGCCGTGGGTCCGTTTCTCATCGGGCGCGCTCATCACCACGGGCTGATTCTCCGTGCCTTGGGCGATTCCATCGCATTTTGTCCTCCGCTGATAATCAACGAACAGGAAATCGATCTAATGTTCCAAAAGTTCGCGCTTGCGCTGGAAGACACCTGCGCCATGGTTCGAGAACGTGGGCTGGTTGAAAGCGCGCTGGTCCCGGCGCTGGCGAAGTAAGTCGCGCTAGGCGTGCACCGCGGGGATGCGTGCCTTCCAGGGCTGCGCTTGTTCCAGTTGCGCCGCTAGCCGGATCAAAACATCTTCGCGCGCATAAGCCGCGCCGAATTGCACTCCCACAGGCAAACCGCTCTTCGTCCAATGTAAGGGCAGGCTGATGGCCGGCTGTCCGGTCATATTGAAATAGGCCGTGAACGGCCACCACAGCATGGAAGTCTTCAGCCGCGCTGCATCCATGCCGAGCGCTTCCAGCTTGGGGGTCACCAATCCGGTTACCGGCGTAACCAGCACGTCGTAGTTCCGCCACCAGCCTGCGAAAGCGCGCGTGAAAGCGTCCATGTCCTCCAGTGCAACCAGATATTCGCCCGCGCCGACGCCGCGCGCGCGATCCAGCCAGTGCAGCGTGTCGGGGTCCAGATTGTCTGGACCAGCTTTCTTTTCCAATTTGCGCTCGAAGGACTGTAGGGCCGAAAGCAGACGGACTGGCCAGATACGGTTGAAAATCGTGGACGTTTTATGATCGTCCAACACCGGTGGGTGCGCCAGCTCCACAATGTGGCCCAGCGATACCAGCAGTTTTCCCGCGTCTTCCACCGCTTGCCTGCACTCCGGGTCGAGCGTTCCATCCAGCGTCGCAGGAAATCGGGTCCACAGGCCGATTCTGAGTTGGCCGGGCTTCGCGCCCACCTCATCGGCATACGGTCGAGCGGGGGCGGGCGGCGGCATGGGATCGCCCGGCAGCGGGCCGGATGCGAAATCCATGCAAGCCGCAAGATCGCGAACGGTTCGTGTCAGGAACCCCTGAACGCTCACCGGAGTGACCCATTCCGTGGACGGCCAGATGTTAATGCGGCCGCGCGTGGGCTTTAATCCCACCAGCCCGCAGGCCGCCGCAGGCAGCCGGATGGATCCACCGCCATCGCTGCCATGAGCCACTGGAACCATCAGGGCCGCCACCGCCGCGCAGGAGCCGCCGCTTGATCCGGCGGCCGTTCGCGTCAGATCCCAAGGATTTCGCGTCGGCCCCCAAGCCAGCGGCTCGGTTGTCGGTACTGATCCAAACTCGGGCGTATTGGTTCGGCCCAGGTTGATGAAGCCGGCGGCTTGGATGCGGCGCGCCAATTCAGTAGTGACGCTCGCGACGTTGCTATTCTCCTTGAGGAACCGCGAACCGCCGGAATCCGGTTCCCCCGCTGTGGTGCAGCCCAGGTCCTTGGTGAGAAACGGGACACCTGTAAACGGACCTTGCGGCAAATGTGCCGAACACGCCTCGTGGCGGGCCTTTTCAAAGCGCTCCCAAACCACGGCATTCAGTTGCGGGTTTACCTTCTGAATACGCTCAATGGCCGCATCAACCAGTTCCAGTGGCGAAGCCTCGCGCCGGCGGACCAACCCGGCTTGCGCCACGGCATCGAGAAGATTTAGCCCGGAGGGTTCCACGTTCGCTGTCAAAAGGTAGGTGGAGTGTTAATCCAGAGAATCAGCGTCTCAGTCTTCCCTGGATTAGTCCAACGATGCTGGGTCCTGCTGCTGAAATAGAAGCTATCGCCTGCTCGAAGCTCGAATTCTTCGCCGGCCAATACCATGCGCAGCCGGCCGCGCACCAGATACAGAAACTCCTCGCCTTCGTGCGAGTACGATTCACCGCTGCCCGCTCCCGGGGCAACGCGAAAAAGATGCGGCTCCATGGTAATCTTCCCGGAGGCCAGCAGTTCCATTTGCACGCCGGGGCCGCCTTCCAGACTCTTGCGATCGCGTGGCCGGACCAACGGTCCCGTGCCATCGATGGGATTGAAGAGATCCAGAATATTGAGGCCGTAATACTGCGCCAGCTTGCGCATGATGCCGATGGACGCGCCGCTCTGCGAGCGCTCCAGGTTGCTGAGGAAACCGATGGACACGCCCACCGCGTTGGCAACCGTGGCGAGCGATTCGGCGCGCTGCAGGCGCAGCTTACGAAACCGGGGGCCGATGGACGATTGTTCTTCCGCCGGGCCCGCGTCGCGATGATGCAGCAGCCCTTCCTGCTTCAGTTGATTCAGGATCGCGGGCGCGTTCAGCCCCTGTACCCGCCGCAGATAAATGGCGCGCCGCAGAACCCGCAGGTCATCATTGGTGTAGAGCCGGTATTTGCTCTGCGTGCGCGCGGGATTGGCGAGCCCCAGTTTCTCCCACGAACGCACCATGGAGGCGGAGACACCCAGCCGCTGCGCCACGGCGCCAACTTTTAACGCTTCGCCGACTTTCCTGATGGAACGCGGCGCTCTTTTCTTGCGAACTATCTTGGACGCGTGAGAATTAGTGGAGGCTTTGGACAAAGTGGTCTCTACGTGGCCCTTGTTGGGCGGACTCATAATTTGCATTTTGAGTATAGCAGTCAGTTCCAAAAGCTCACGCGAACCGACTCTCAAATGCGCCCCGGCACGAGATTCTCAGCTTTTCCAATCAGGGCCTCGCGAATCGCCTCTCTGGATGTATCTTGCAGCGCGCGCGCCACCAGGCCTGTCATGTTCGCGACGCTAAAGCTGGCCCCGTGCAGGTTATCGGCGACAGGAACGCCAGGAATCGGCCGCGGAAAAGGTGACGCATGAAACACGCCGGCGTGATAACGGAACGCGTCACGGGGGCAATCGGGATCGGACGCCACTCCGATGACGCCGGGCAAACTGCCGGGCAACGCCTTTGCCGCGCCCACCACCAGCAGATCACCAGACTGGCCAAGGACGCGGAGGAAGCTGTCGCGGTGTTCCGGATTCTCTGTTCCCAGGCTCAAGTTCACCAGATCCATGCGGTGCTGCCGGCACCACTCCAGGGCGCGAAGAATCACCGCAACGTTGGCCGTCAACCGCCGGTCAAATACCTTCACTGCGTACAACTCGGCATCCGGCGCCTTTTCGCGAATGGCGCCCGCCACCGCCGTGCCGTGGCCCAGCCGATCGATGGCGTCTGGCCCTTCGCCGGCCAGCGTTATTTCAACACCGCCGGCAATTTCGCCAACGTGCGGATGGCCGTAATGTACCCCGCTATCGATAATCGCGATTTTCATGCGCCCTCCAACCGGCATGGTGCGCTAAGGCAGAACGGCGATTCCGGCGTAAGTGACGTCGTTGTGGAGATCCCAGGTTTTCTCCAATTGGAGCGTGGCGGCGTCGTACACCTCAATCTCGAAACCAGCGCCGTAAATGTAGAGCTTCTGGCCGTTGCTCGACATGCCGAAGCTGAAGCGAGTGCGGCAGGGAACCTCCGCCTTCTGCGTCAATCGATCGTTCGTCAAATCGAACTTCCAAAACTCGCAGCGCTTGTTTCCGTTGGCGCCGTTGGCCACCACTGTGTAAGCGGATTTCTTATCCGGGGTGACCTGCAGGCCGGCCATGCCGCTGGGCGCGGGGCCAATTGGATTATAGTCCACATGCCGCGTCGCCAGATCCATGCGCGCCAGCCCGAAGACTTTGTTGTGAACAATCGGATCGGATGAATTGAAGATCGAAGTGTGCATGCCAGGCTGGCTGATCAGATCCAGGTCGCTTCCCAGATGGACGTTTTCCATGGCGCCGAAATCCGGCTGTGCCAGGTCCATTTCATCCACCACCTTGAAGTCCTCGGTCTGAAGAATCTTGATCTTGGGGCCAAACTGATACAGATACTTTCCATCCGGCGAAACCTCAAACGAAAGCCGATTGCTGCGTTCGTCCTCGAGCGACATATCCGCGGTTTTAACGATCTTTTGCTGCTCCAGATCGATGACCGTGTACTTGGCTTTCGCCACATCGAAGTGCTCGGGAAATTTCTCGATCTCCCTGGTTACGGTGTAAAACAACTTGCCCCGCGGGTCCACCGCGCCGCCCCGGAAGCGATACTGTTTGGTCTCGGTGTTCAGCACAAAATGATTGACCACTTTGCGGGTGGCGACATCGATCACCTCGATGCCGTTGTGATCGATGGTGGTGACGTAGATTTTCCCGTGATCCGCCGCCAGACGTATCGACATGGGTGTGCCGGTTTCGAGCGGTATGCGATCGACGATCTCGCCCTTGGACTCGTCAAACACCAGAACGGCATCCGGATAGGCGGGAAGATACAGCGTGCCCGCGCTGGCGGCGGCCGCGAACAATGCCAGAAGCGAAAACAATCGATTCATAATCATGTGCGATCGGCGTATGTGGAGCTAGTGGCAGCAGCTCGATTTCACAGGCGGCGCAGGTACGTCCATCGCCGGACTGCGCTCGAAAAACCCATCCGGGCGGAACTGGAATCCGAGCATCGACACCGGCATCACCGGCCAATCTTCCGGACGCGGAACGTGATTATGCGCGAACACGTACCACAGCGCAATCTCGGTGTCGTCCACCCTTCTGTTGGCCTTGGTCCATTTCGGCAGGCCGTCGCCGGTGGGATGCTGGTTCGGATAATCGCCCGCCGCCCGCCGCTCCTCGGGGTCGAA
>DATHNM010000425.1:0-4507 GCA_035486095.1 Bryobacteraceae bacterium | reverse complement strand
GACCATCAGCGCCTTTCCACCCGCAGCCGCTTGGAGCTCTTCATCAAGGTATGCGGCGCCGTGAGCTATGCGCACCAGAAGTTGATTGTGCATCGCGACTTGAAACCCAGCAATATACTGGTGACCGGAAACGGCGAGCCCCGCCTGCTGGATTTCGGCGTGGCGCGCACCTTGGAGCCGCCTTCCACGGGGGATTCCCAGGCCGACAATGGGCACCGAACGGAGACGGCTGGGCTTTTCGCGACCCCGTCGTACGCCAGCCCCGAGGTGCTGCGTGGCGAAATAGCGGGCGTGGCTTGTGATGTGTATTCGCTGGGCGTCTTATTGTACGAGCTGATCGGCGGGGCGCGGCCGTTCGGCAGCGTGAACCTGCCGCCCAGCGAGATTATTCGCCAGGTTTTGACCTCTGAGGCGCCGCCGGTGAGCGCGGCTGTGCCGGATGATCCGGAGGTGGCCACTGCACGTGGCGAGGAATCGACCGAAGCGCTCCGGCGCCAACTGCGCGGGGACCTGGATGCGGTTGCCGCCAAGGCGCTCGCGAAATCGCCGGCCGAGCGCTACGCTTCGGTGGAGCAATTGGAAGAGGACCTGCGCCGCTATCTCTCCGGCTATCCGGTGCAAGCGGCGCCGCCGGGCGCATGGCAGCGGGCGACAAAATTGGTCGCGCGAAACAGAGCTCGCGCCGGAGCGATTGCCTTGATTCTGCTGGCGATGATCGCCGGGTTGATTGGCACCACCTGGCAGGCGCGCGTGGCGCGGCAGGAGCGCATAGCTTCGGATCGCCGGTTCAATGAGGCGCGGGAACTGGCTCGTTATCTGGTTTTCGAATTGCAGACGTCGGTAGGCACCCTGCCTGGATCCACTCCTGTGCGCGCCCAGATGGTAAGCCGCTCCCTGGCCTATTTGGACCAGCTTTCCGCTGAGAAGACGGCCGACCAGAGCCTGCGCATCGAAGTGGCACGCGGCTATTTGCAGCTGGCCGATGTGCTCGGAAATCCATTTCGTCCCAATATCGGGGAACCAGCGCGTGCCAAGGAGAGCTATCGGAAGGCGATCGCGATTCTTACTCCTATCGCGGCGAATTCCCCAGACAATCGGGAGGCGCGTTTGTTCCTGGCGCGGGGCAAGGTGATGTTGGGCCGCAGCCTCGGGTTCGGCGCGGCATCGTCGGAAGGGAGCGAGCTGGTCCGCGGCGCCACTGAGGAATTCGCACGCCTGGCCGCGCGTTGGCCTTCCGATTTTGCGGTCCGATCGCAGGGCGCCATCGCTTATTCCTCGCTGGCGCAGAGCCTCAGTCTCCAGGATGGCTATGTGTCCACCAGCAGGCTGGAGCCGGCCCTGGCTGCTGCGCGTGAGTCCACCGCACAGGCGCGGGCTGCGTTGCAATTGAAGCCCGGGGATCTGGAAACAATACGCCAGTTGAGCAGCAGCTACAAGATCATCGGAGACCTTACGGAGTTGCATGACCGCCCGGGCGCCACACAGGTGTTTCGCCAGGCGCTGGGGGCACTCGATCTGGTGGCTCCGCAGGATCGCCAGGCCCTGACAATTCTTGGGGCCCGCGCCTCCGCCCTTCTAGGACTCGGTTGGAACCTGGGCAACCTGGGCTATTATCCCGAGTCGATCGCCGATCTGGAACAAGCCCGCCAGCTCCGTGATCGCACGTCGGAGCAAGACCCGAAGAACATCCAGGCATTGTATTTTCGAACCATTCCGCTGCGCGATCTGGCGATCGTCCATCAGATGGCCGGGCACACGGCTGAGAGCTTCCATGCATTTCTGGCTGCTATCGCGGTCCATGAACTCCTGATGGCTCAAAGCCCCACCAACAATTTGTATCGTTTCTCGAGGGCGGAGCTGCAATCGAGCGCGGCGAATCTCGCGATCAAGTTGGGGCGCGCCGCTGAAGGCAGGCGCCTGGCAGAAGCCGCGCTGCCCGTGCTGAGGCAGGCCGCGGAGGCTCCCGGTGCCAGCTCCGTGGAGTTGGCAATTGCCGCGCGCAGTCTGGTCGAGACCGAAGTTCGTCCTTTGCGCGATCCCAGGTCTGCGCTGGCCTTCGCGAAGAGATCCAGCCAGTTGGATGGGAAGGACGCCGAAATTCAGGAGATTCTGGCCGAAGCCTACTGGTTCAATGGCGATCGCGTGGATGCCATTCAATCCCTCCAGCGCTCGCTGTCTCTTATCGAGAATCAACCAACGCCCGCGCGCCAGGCGCTGGAGAAAACCCTCCACCGGTATCAGACTGCAAAACTCCCGTAGTACTCTTGCGCGATCTCAACTGACGCCGTATCTCGCTCAATTGCGCCGTATCCGGTGAAAGGAAACCCATGCTAGCTTTTCGCATATTGCTCACCGGCGCGCTGGCGCTTTGTCTGAACCGGGCCGCAACAGCCCAAACATTTCACACCAATCCCATCAATATCCCGGGCGGTTCCAACATCCTGGTCACAGGCATCAACGATTCCGAGGAGATGGTGCTGAACTATACGGATGCAGCCGGAACCTCCCACTGTCTGGCGCTGTCCGGCAAGACAGTCACACACATTGTCGATCCCAACGAGGTGGGTACAGGCTCGGGGAAGGGAACCAGTTGTTGGGGCATTAATAATGCCGGCCAAATCGTGGGATCCTATTCCGCCGACGTTTGGGGCAACGGATTCGTCTACGCTGGCGGGGCTTACGCCGACGTCATTGTTCCGGGGGCGACCGCCGGCACCACTGCGTACGGCCTGAACAACGTCGGGCAGATAGTAGGATCCTTTGCCGATAACGTGGGCCAACACGGATTTCTATACACTGTTTCCGACGGCAATTTCCAGACGCTGGACATGCCCGGCGCCTACGCCACCTTGGCGGTAGGAGTAAACGACGGTGGCACCGTCACTTTTGAATGGGTAAATACAACCTTCGTTTATTCGGGAGCGATTTTGTATCAGGGCCGGTACATCAATTTGAACGTGCCGGGGGCGTCGCAATCCAAGGCACGGGGAATCAACGTCCACAATTCCATTGTTTTCGACGCGCAGGACACGTCCGGTGTCTGGCATGGCTTTCTCTATAAAGCCGGTACGTTTACGCAGTTCGACGCGGCCAACGCAACTAATACCTACAGCTTCGGCATCAATTCTCAGGGGGTGCTGGTGGGCGGCTACAACCCCGCCGCTGCGCCAACCACGCAGGTCGGCTTCTATGGCCGCATCTATTAGGGAAAACGCTTAACCGCTAGCAGGGCTAGTCGCTCTCTTTGGGCGGCGAGACGATCTGGAAATTGTCGGGCGTGAACAGCACGATCAACACCTGCCCGCGTGCCCCCAGAGGGCCGAGCAGTTTTCCATTCAATCGCACGTCGATACCGGCGGCATTGCCCACGCGCATCTTCGCGAACTGCTTGCCGCCCACGCTCTTGGTCTCATTCGCCTTAAGAATCCCGGAAAACACCGGCTTGCCATCGGAAGACACCGATAGCCAGGTGGCTTCGTGGGCCATCAAGTCAAGCAAGACCTTGTAGTCCGACGGTGTCTCGGCTAGTTCCACCGGTTTGGCGCTGGTTGCCTGCTGGACAGGCGCCGTTACTGGCTGTGCGATTCTCTGCTGCGGCACCGGATGGTCCACTTTCGCAGCCATCACTGCGGCCTTCTGCGGCGCCAGTGCGCGCATATGGGCAATCATGGCTTGCAGGTTGATGGTCGATCGTGCCCCATGCCACCACCAGTAAATTCCCGAGCAACCCGCCAGCACCAGCATCAGAGTAGCGGCGGAAGTATAGGAACGTCGTGTGCGAAAGCGGCGCGCGAACGTCATCGGCGGAACGTTTCGCGCCGCGACGCTTTCAAAACCGGGCAACGGCAGAGGTTCGTCTGCGCTTAACACGCGATCGACTTCGGCATCGATCTCGCGCGTGTCCAACGACAAAGATTTGGCGTACTGTTCGACAAAGCTCTTATAGAAGAAGCCACTCGGCAGCATCTTGCGATCATCGGATTCGATCGCTTCCAAGTACCTGGCGCTGATTTTCGTCTGCGCCGCAACCGTACCGAGGTCCAGTCCCCGGTCCAGGCGCGCACGTCTAAGTGTCTCACCGACAGAAAGCATACAAGTTGCCTGCTAGCTTACGGTTATAATACTACAGTTGAAGGGACGATATCGTTTAGGAGCTGTTTCGGTGGTTGTCGTGAATTGGAATCGCCGCAACCTTTTGAGATCGTGCTTACAATCACTTACGCGCCAAAAATTGAACCAGCCGTTTGAGGTGGTGGTTATCGACAACGGATCGGACGATGGTTCGCCGGAAATGGTACTTGCGGAGTATGGCAATGGTACCGTACTGCGAGTGAATCTGATCCGCAATTCGGAGAACCGCGGTTTCTGCGCCGCCAACAACCAGGGCTTCGCTGCGTCCGACACGGAATTCATCGCGCTACTCAATAACGATGCCGAAGCCGAACCGGACTGGCTGGAAAAATTGGCCGGTGCATTCCATGGACGCACGGACATTGGCATGGCTGCT
>DATHNM010000424.1:0-4050 GCA_035486095.1 Bryobacteraceae bacterium | reverse complement strand
ACCCAGCAGCGCCTCATCGCATTTGAGCGCGGGCGGAAGCTGGAATAGCACCGGCCCCAAACGCCGCGCGGTCCGCAGGGGATCGATGGCGCGCAGAAAAACGTCGGTGAATTCCGATGGCTTCAGCCGCAAAATGTGGGTGATCCGCATGTGCGCCTTCAGCGGAAACACGAAACCGGCCCGCGTATCGTTCACCCAATTCTCGAGCGTCGATGCCGACGGCAAGCGGCGGAATGTGTAGTTCACCTCCACCGCATTCAGCCGCGTCGCATAGTGCGAGAGGAACTTCTTCGACGTCAGCTTCTGGGGATAGAAATCGGGCTTCCAGCTGGGGTAAGCGAATCCGGAAGTGCCGGTATAAAGAGTTGGCATTAGAAAACTGGCATCCCTTGGCGCACGCGCCGCATCCCATACAATAGTTTAAACAGCTGTGATTCCGCAAAAGGGCCCTCAAAAAAGATCGTCCGAGCGCTTCCGCGAATTGTGGCCCGACATCCGCGAGATGGCCCGGCCACGCTGGAAGGTGCTGGCCATTGGCTTCGTTCTGATGCTGATCAGCCGGGTATGCGGCCTGGTCTTGCCCATTTCGTCCAAGTACTTGATTGACAATGTGATCGCCAAGAACCAGATGCGGCTCCTGTTGCCGCTGGTGCTCGCGGTTCTGGCCGCGACTATCATCCAGGGCGTCACCGGCTTCGCCATCACGCAACTGGTTTCCAAAGCCGGCCAGCGCTTGATCGCCGAACTGCGCGCGAAAGTGCAATCCCACATCGGCCGGCTGCCTGTCGCCTATTACGATGCGAACAAGACTGGCACGCTGGTGGCGCGCATCATGACCGATGTGGACGGCATACGCAACCTGCTGGGCACCGGCTTGATCGAATTCTTCGGCGGAGTGCTCACCGCCGTGCTGGTGCTGGGCTTTCTGTTGCGCCTGAGCACCTTGCTCACGTGCATCGCGCTGGTAATCATCATCAGCTTCGCCTCCGTGCTGCGGAAAGCCTTTGGGACCATCCGGCCGATCTTCCGCGACCGCGGAAAAATTAATGCCGAAGTGACGGGCCGGCTCACCGAATCGCTGGGCGGCGTGCGTGTGATCAAGGGCTATCACGCCGAAGCTCGCGAAGAAGCGGTTTTCGAAAGCGGCGTCCAGCGGCTGCTCAACAATATCCTCAAGAGCCTGACAGCCACTTCGTTCATGAGTCTTTCGGCAACCGTTCTGATGGGCGCGGTGGGCGCGGTGATCATGTATGTGGGCGCGCGCCAGATCAACGCGAAAATCATGACGCTGGGCGATTTTGTCACTTTCACCGCGCTGCTGGCCTTCCTGATCGCTCCCATGTTCCAATTGGTCAACATTGGAACGCAGCTCACCGAAGCGCTGGCCGGATTGGAACGCACCCGCGAAGTGCTGCGCGAACGTCCCGAAGACCAGGACCCCCATCGAACTGTTTCCCTGCCGCCTATCACGGGCCAGGTGATTTTCGATGGAGTGAACTTCGCTTACGACACCGGGAAAGAAGTGCTGCACCAGCTCTCGTTCCGCTCCGAACCTGGCACCGTCACCGCGCTGGTTGGCTCGTCAGGCTCGGGCAAATCCACCATCATCGGTCTGATTGCCGCCTTTCACAGCCCGCAATCGGGCACCGTGCTGGTGGATGGCGTGGACCTTTCCACCGTGCGCCTGGATTCGTACCGTACCCAGCTTGGGGTGGTGCTGCAGGAAACCTTCCTGTTCGACGGAACCATTTGGGAGAACGTTGCGTTTGCCCGGCCGCATGCCACCAACGAGCAGATCCTGGAAGCGTGCCGCATCGCGCGCGTGGATGAATTTGCCGAAGGGTTCGAAAAGAAGTACGAAACCATCGTGGGCGAGCGAGGGGTGAAACTTTCCGGCGGCCAGCGCCAGCGTGTTTCCATTGCACGCGCTCTGCTGGCCGATCCACGCATTTTGATTCTCGATGAAGCCACGTCGAATCTGGATTCCGAGTCCGAGGGCATGATCCAGGAAGGCTTGCGCGCCTTGATGCAGGGCCGCACCACGTTCGTGATCGCGCACCGGTTATCCACCATCCGCCGCGCCGATCAGATTCTCGTTGTGGAAAGCGGACGCATCGTGGAGCGCGGCACCCACGCCGAGCTGTACCTGGCACGGGGCCGCTATTACGATCTGTACACCAAGCAGCACGGCATCGAAGCGAATCTGTTTCTCGCCCCTGGTGAAGGCGACGATCAACCGGCGGGCAATGGCGCCACCGGAGCCGCCGCTGGCCCGGCCGGAGAACGCAACGTGCTTTCAGAAACCGTGCGCCTGTTACGCGGTTAAGCCTTGTGGCGAATCCCGCCATCCAGGCTGAACGCGCCCGGCCCGGCCGCCACCAGAAACAGGAAGATGAAACAGTAGAGCACTGTGATCTCGCCGCCATTGAGCAGCGGAAAAGACCAGGGACCCATGTGGATATGCACCCTGAAATACGCCACCGCCATCTCGCCGCACAGAATAAATGCCACCGGCCGCGTGAACAGTCCCAGGATAATCAGCGGGCCGCCAATGATTTCGATAACTCCCGCGAACCACAGCATCGAATAAGCGGCCGCGGCATGCCCGCCTAATCCGCCCAGCGCGCCGAACTTTTGCGCGCCGTGCAGCGTGAAGGTGAAGCCGGCGACAATGCGCAACAGCGCAAGCGCGGAGGAATGCAGCGAGGAACTGGCTTTGGCCATGCTCTATGAAATCGCGAAAGCCGGTCTTGAGTCAAACCGCCAGCAGGTTCGGATTCCGGCGGCGGCGCGCGTAAATACGCAATTCATGCAAAAAGATCAGGACATAAAGAACGCAAACGCCCGCCAAAACGCACGCGATTACGAAATTGACGGTCGTGAGAACTTGAGCCCAACGGGATGGATCCCAGTTTGCGCCCGCCACCAGCAGATCACCGGCGCGCAGCAGGGAAATGCAGACCGCCAGCCCCGCTAGGTTGATACCAATCCGGACCAGCGGCAGCCATTCCGCCAAGCGGAAGCGAGTGATGTTCAGACAAGCCATCGCCAGTCCGGCCAGCGCCATCAGCCACAGGGGCAAGCGCATCCCATACCAGCCTGACGATATCTCAAAGACGCTGGATGAGCCCAGCAACATCAGGCGCGGTCTAGTTACCAGCAGGGTCCACAAAGCCAGCAGAATCGCCCCGGCGATGATTTGAACCATCGGCCGCGGTTGCAGGCGTTTACGCGGAATGGCGGGCAGCGAACGCGGATTCCATCTCTCCACAAACCGGAATTTGATCTCGAATCGTTCCCAGGCTATAAACGCTAGCGTGATCCAGCCAACCGCGGAAATCTCGCCCAGCCAAAGATCGCGCCACAGATGGATCAGCGGTGCGCTGCTATGGGGATTCCTGCTGAATAGAAAGGCTGCGGAGATCACATTGATCGCCAGCACCAGCAGCAACATGCCGCGCAGCACGAACCAGTACAGCGGCAACAGCGCGGGCCCGATGAGCTGCCGCGAGGGTACATCCCGATAGCGGCTGGCCACCAGCACCGGATGGCCGTGCTGCTTCAGGATCGCGCCCAGCTCAACGCTGTCCAGGCTGCGCCCCCAGAGCTCCTCTTCATCCTCGACCAGCGACAGCAGGTTCGATCGGATTTCCGCCGCGATATCATCCCGCTTGTTTAACGGCAGCAGTATCTTCACTGCGTAGATGTACCGGTCCAACAATTCCTGATTCGTCATGTGGTCCTCCCACCAGCCTGCCAATCGATTCGTTGATGCCGCGCCACTCCACCAGCAGACGTTCCAGGACCAGTTGTCCTTCATCTGAAAGACGGTAGAAGCGCTTGTTGCGCTTGTCTTCGACGCGCCAGTGGCTGACCAGCAGATTCTGGCTTTCCAAGCGGCGCAGCAAGGGATACAGAGTGTTTTCGTCGATCTCCAGCCCACTGTCGGACAGGGCTTTACGCAGCGCGTATCCGTAATGCTCGGTCCTCAATTGGGCCAGCACCGCCAAAACCAGGCAGCCGCGCCGCAACTCCAGGCGAATATTCTCG
>DATHNM010000423.1:0-10139 GCA_035486095.1 Bryobacteraceae bacterium | reverse complement strand
TGCCATTGCCCTCGAGATCGAAAAAGTTTCGACGCCGCGGCCCATGACGCACGATCTGATCAAGACGCTGCTGCTGGGGCTGGGAACCGGCATTCGCAAGGTGGTGGTCAGCGAGTTGAAGGACGACACCTTTTATGCCGTGATCTGGCTGGACAAGGATGGCGATTTGATCAGCGTGGATTCGCGGCCGAGCGATGCTCTGGCGCTGGCGCTGCGCCTGGATTGCCCTATCTACGTCGATGAGTCCGTGCTGAAGAATTCCAAGCGGTCCAACGCCGCCGCCGACAAGGTGAGCGACGAAGAACAGCGTCGCTGGCTGGAAAGCCTGGACGACGAGGATCTCGGCCGCTATAAAATGTGATCGAAATTCTCGAGAAGCTTGCCGCAGCCGGGATTCAAATCATTCCGGCTGAGATCACCTCCCATTTTATTTTGGAACGCGATGGTTTTGTCGCGTTCGTGGAGCGCCGCGAACAGGCATTCGGGAATATCGGCACGCCCGGTTTGATGACCGAAAAAGGATTCGCCGCGTTGATCTGGCGCGGCGATCAGGCGTTCTTCGTGGGCAAAGGGTTCGAGCAGACTGCGTCAGCGGAGCAAGTGCAAAAAATACGGGCGTTCGGGTCAGATCTGGCCCATGCCCTAACTTTACATTCGTAGCGCACGCCCTGGTGCGTGCGCCACAAAAAATTGCTCCGTCACGCTACTTCAGTTGCTGGCCGACGTTTTCTTGCGCGGCGCGGCAGGCCTGGGAGCGTTCTTGCCGGTCCAGCCGTGCAGTTTCTCCGGCTCCACGTTAAAGACCACCATGTAGGGGCTGGCCGTGTAGCTTTGCGGCACGCCTTCAAACGTCAACTCGGTGCCCGGTTCAACTTTGCCCGCCAGAGGCATTTCGAACTTCAGCGTGGCATCCGGCGTGGTGCCGTCTTCGAGCGCCAAGACCACTGTCTTGGGCTTCAATTCAGGTTCCAGTTTCACCACTTTTCCCTTCAGCGTCGGCAACATCGCATCCTTCATGCTGGAATTGAAGTACGTGGCGCCGTCGGCTCCGGTGAGTTGCGTCTTGATGTTCTTCCACAGGACTAACTCAGGATGGTTGGCCGCTTCCACTTCGTCTTTCTTCTGTTGGTCCTGTTGCTGCGCCTGTGCGATTTCTCCGGCCGTCCGGATGTGATAATCGGCGGGCGGAGTGGCTTGAGCCTTCGCGGCGGCTAGCAGGTCGTTGAAGCCTTCGTCGCTTCCGTGATAACCCTTATAAGCGCGCTGCACGTAGCTCAGGGCCTGCTGGCGTCCCGCGGGCGCTAACCCGCCGGTGCCCTCATAGGTCGCGGCCCGCGCGAAATAGAAGAGCGCCTCGGACATTTTTTGCGGATTCTTTTCGGACGCCACCACGGTGCCCATGAAGAAGTCCACTTCCCCGCTGTTGGGATCCATTTGCAGCGCCTTTTGGAATTCGCCCTCGGCGGCGGCCCAGTTCTTGCGCTGCATCTCAATCCATCCCTCGGTTGAGTGGGCCAAGGTTTCCACGCCCGGCCGCGCGCCTTTCCATTGGTCGGGGGTTACGTTCGGCGGCGGCGTATCGATGTTCGCCAAGAGCGCAGCCTCGGCCTTTTCGCCTTGATCCAGCACTTCCGGCGTCGGCTTGTCACCCGCCAGCGCGCGGGTAAAGTACATGGTGTAGTACAACGACGTGAAGTCCTTGGGATTGTCGGCCAGAATCAGCTTGGCCTCCGCTATGGCCTCTTTCGGCTGGTTCAATTTGACGTACGTATCCAGGAAGAGCGCCTTACGCTGACTCTCGAATTCGGTGGTGGCATACTTGGTCTGCCACTCCTGCAGCTTGTCCAGCCTGGTCTTGGGATTTGTATCTTTCAGGATTGAATCGTAGAGAGTGAACTCTGCCGGATCCTTATATTGCGGCTGACCTGCCGCAGGCTTGTCTTGACCGGTCACCCAGGCCGGCACAAGCATCCCCGCCATTGCAGCCAGCAACAGAAACTTTGAGGATTGATTCCACATTTCGGGCCTCCAATGTTCTCTCATCGTTGATTCTGATACCACGATGTAGAGCGTATTCCGACGACGTCCTGTTTTCCGCGCAGAATGTCTTTGCTGAATAGTATCAGAGTCCGAAAACTAACGCAGCCTAGTTCCCAGCCGCAGGCCGGCGATGATGCACCGGAGCGGCCGGCTCGTTCTTGCCGGTCCAGCCATGCAGCGCCTCTTTATCGACTTTCAGGACCAGCATGAATGGACTTTGCGTGAAGCTTTCGCCAACACCCTCGAAAGTGAGCTCAGTTCCCACATCGACTTTCCCGGGGAGGGGCATCTCGAACTTCAACGTGGCGTCGGCCGTTGTTCCGTCGGATTTGCCGTCTTCGATTGCAACTTCAATCGTCTTCGGTTTGACTGCCGGCTCAAGCTTGACCACCTTCGCTTTCAGCGTGGGGAGCATCGCGTCCTTCATTCCCATGTTGAAGTAGTTGACGCCGTCCGCGGCGGACAACGCCTCTTTCAGGTTCTTCCAAGTTGTTTCCTGAGGATGGGCCTTGGCGTATTCTTCTTCGTTAGCCGCTTTACCCTGAGCGATCTCGTTGGCGTTCTTGATGGTGAAGCCCGCAGGCGGATTGGCATCGGCCTTTGCCGCAGCCACCAGGTCGTTGAAGCCTTCGTCGCTACCGTGGAAATTCTTGTACTGCTTCTGAACGTATGTCATGGCAGTCTGCTGCGCCGCTGGAGCCAGCGCGCCTTGGCCGGTATAGGTGGCCGCGCGGGCAAAATAGAACATCGCCGCCGGAAGCTTGTCCAATTTCTTCTCCGAAGCAATCACTGTACCCATCCAGTAATCCACTTCGGCGTCATTCGGATTCAACATCAGCGTCTTCTGGAACTCGGCCTCAGCCGCATCCCAGGACTTGCGCTGCATTGCTATCCATCCAAGATTTCTGTGGGCCAACAGTTCCACCTGCGGTCGCAGCTTGGCCCAATCTTCGGCCTTGACATTGGGTGGAGGGGTATCCAGGCTTTCCAAAATCGCCTTGGCGGCTTTTTCGCCTTGATCCAATACATCCGGCGCTTGGTTTTGCGAGAACAGGCCCTGCGTAAAGAGCATCGAATAGTACAGCGCCGTGAAATCCTTAGGATCGTTAGCCAGTATCTGCTTGGCTTCGTCCTCGCCGTCCTTGGCGTCGTTCACCGCGGCATAGGTGGTCAGCAGCGCGGTCCGGCGGGCATCAATCCATTCGGTGGTGGGATACTGCTTTTCCCACTGCAGAAGTTTCTCCAGGCGCGTCTTCGGATTCTGATCCTGCCCGATGGAGACATAAAGATCGTACTCCGCGCGATCCTTCCAGTTCTTCTGCGGCGCCGCTGAGGAGGGCGCTGCCGCCGCCTGTCCCAACAGCCGCGCGGGCACCGGCCCCAGCAGTCCAGTTAATGCGATTGCTAGCAACAATTTGTTCGATGATTGAACCGACACTCCCCGCCTCCCAGCGATGCGAATTTCATGGGCGATGGCCCCAGCTACCGGCCTTTGACCCTGGCACAACCCTTATCTAATAGAGTCCGTGCAATTGCGGAGTATACCCGAATCGCAGCCACGGTCGCAACCTTCACCTAAGACTTAGATGCGTTCCAGCGCCGTCATGTTCCTTTTTTGCTATTTTTTGAACATCGCTATTTCTTAACCATACAGATGAGTACCAAGAGAACCATGCCCGGCGGTTGGGCCGACCCGCGTAACCTTCCCAAAGGGGCGAACGGCCGTAATTTGTGCCGCTGGTGCAATCTGGAAGTTCCCAAGGGCCGCGTGACCTTTTGTTCGGCGTGGTGCGTGGAGGAATGGCGCGTTCGCAGCGATCCGGGCTATATTCGCGAAAAAGTACTGGAGCGCGACCGGGGGACCTGCGCCCAGTGCGGCGTGGATTGCCTGCATGCAGAACGGGAACTGAAACGCCTGCGTGGCGCGGCGCGGCTGAAAGCTTTTCTTGCATGGGGATTGCGGGCCGGATCCAGAAAGAGCTTGTGGGACGCCGATCATATTATTCCGGTGGTGGAAGGCGGCGGCGAATGCGATCTCGAAAACATCCGGACGTTGTGTCTGAAATGCCATCGCACGGCTACGGCGGAATTGCGGAAGCGCCGTGCCAACTCCGGGACGGCTGCTGGAACTACCTCGCCAATTTAATGCAGCAGCGGCTTGAGATAGCGCAGCACCGTCTTGGCCACAATTTCGTTGCCTTCAGCGGTAGGATGTATCCGGTCCTGCTGCATTAACTCCGGATGGACGGCGACGCCTTCCAGCAAAAACGGTATCCGCGGCACTTTGTATTTCGCCGCGAGTTCAACATAGATCTGCTGGAAAGGCTGGATGTAGTCTGGCCCGTAGTTGGGCGGCAAGGTCATTCCTGCAAGCACCACTTTGGAGCCGGCGGCCTGCAGCATCTGGATGATCTGATCCAGGTTGGCGCGCGTGGTATCGATGGGCAATCCTCGCAAACCATCGTTGCCGCCGAATTCGACAATCGTAATACGCGGCTTGCGCTTGAGCACCTCGTTGACACGACACAGCCCATCCGACGTGGTGTTGCCGCTCACGCCAGAGTTCACCACGCGCCAGTGCAGGCCTGCGGCGTCCAGATCTTTCTGCAGGAAATCCGGGAAGCTTTTGCCGGGCTCGGCGCCATAGCCCGCACTGAGACTGTCTCCGAACGCCACGATCACCGGACGCGTATCTAATGGTGTGGAGGGTGGTGCAGCGCCTGCAACTTGAACTAAACCCAGGGCCACCACGCTATACCAAACGAAAAGAAGCTTATCAAACGACATGCACGCCACCCAATGCCATAATAAAGAATTGCAGGGAGATCTGACTCGAACACCCGCCATCCAGGTTTCCGCTCTCACCAAAAGCATTCCCACCGCCACTCATCGGGTGGACATTCTGCGCGGCATTGATCTGGAAATCGAACGTGGCGAAT
Source organism: Bryobacteraceae bacterium (assembly GCA_035486095.1). Lineage (GTDB taxonomy): Bacteria > Acidobacteriota > Terriglobia > Bryobacterales > Bryobacteraceae > Palsa-89. Next base: position 5,160 of record DATHNM010000423.1, on the reverse strand, counting down.
TTGTCGCCATCATGGGCCCTTCCGGCAGCGGCAAGAGCACCCTGCTGGGTCTTTTGGCCGGACTCGACACTCCCACGTCGGGCCGGATCATTTTGGATGGGGAAGACATCACAGGCCTGAACGAAGATCGCATGGCGCTGCTGCGTGGCCGCAAAGTGGGTTTCGTGTTTCAGTCTTACCATCTGCTGCCCACGCTGACGGCGGAAGAAAATGTTCTGCTGCCATATGAGTTGACGGGAGGCAACGGCACGCGCGGTGCGAATGACGGCCCGCAACGCGCCCGCGACTTGCTGGAAAGCGTCGGGCTGCTGGACCGCCGCGATCATTACCCGATTCAGCTTTCAGGTGGCGAGCAACAGCGCGTGGCGCTGGCGCGCGCATTTATGGTTCGTCCGCCAATTCTGCTGGCCGACGAGCCCACCGGCAATCTGGATACGCAGAACGGCCAGCATGTGCTGGAACTGCTGATCGCTCTCAACCAGCGTGAAGGCACCACGCTGGTGCTGGTGACGCACGACGCCGCGCTGTCGGCCCGGGCATCGCGGCGAATTACGCTGCGCGACGGCCGCATCGTGAGCGACGAGCGAGTGGAATAAGGAAACCAACGTGCGATTCTCCTGGAAAACGGCCTGCAAAATCGCCTGGCGCGAATCGCGCTCGTCTTCGTTCAAGTTTTTGTTTGTGATTCTCGCCGTGGCGGTCGGGGTTGGTTCGCTCACCGGAGTGCGTGGATTCAGCCGCGCTTTCCACGACATGCTGTTAAGCCAGGCACGCACGTTGATGGCGGCCGATCTTTCCTTACGCGTATTCGAATTGCCCACGCCCCAGCAGACCACTGACATGGACGCGCTCGCAAAAAAAGGCGTCGACCGGACTTGGATCACCGAAACGGTGACCATGGCCTCGACCAGCCAATCCAAACCGCCCATGCTGGTTTCGGTAAAAGCCGTGGATCCGAGAAAATATCCGTTCTATGGCGAGATTCGTTTGTCGCCTGCGGCACCGCTATCGAAGGCGCTCACCGCGGACACCGTGGCCGTCTCCGACGACGTGCTGCTGCGTTTGAATCTGAAGGTGGGCGATGCCATTCGCCTGGGTGGACAATCGTTCCGCATCGTGGGTGAAGTGACCTATGAGCCGGACCGCATGCTGGGCAGCCTGAACGTGGGACCGCGCGTGATGATCTCGCGCGACGGGCTGGAGCGCACCGGTCTGATGATGCCCGGCAGCCGCGCGGCCGAACGTTTCCTGTTCCGGCTATCGCCCGGATCGCCCGGCATCGAACAAACGCGCGCGCAGCTGAAAGCCGCGTTTCCAGACGCTTTGATCGCCGACTATCGCGAGTCGCACCCCATTGTCACGCAGGGCCTGAACCGCGCCACCACGTTTCTGAGCCTGGTAAGTTTGATCACTCTGATTATCGGCGCCATCGGCGTCGGCACGGCCATGCGCGCGCACATCCAGCAGCGCATGGATTCCATCGCGATCATGAAGTGCATGGGCGCGCGATCCAGCCACGTCATGCGGATTTACCTGCTTCAGACTATCGCCCTGGGGCTGGCCGGCGGCTTGATTGGCGTGGCGTTCGGGCTGTTGGTCCAGCGCGCCTTCCCATCGTTTGTCGCGCGCTATTTCCAGCTGGAGCCCACGGCGCATTGGAATTTTCTCACCGCCGCGCAGGGCATCGGCATCGCGATCCTGGCATCGCTGCTCTTCACACTGCCGCCGCTGATGGGCATCCGGCACATTCGCCCCAGCCTGATCCTGCGCCGTGAAATGGAGGAGACAAAAGGCGGCTGGCGTACGCGCCTGGCCGAAGCGCGCGCATCGTTCCTGGCAGGCGCGATCATCCTGGTTGGATTCGCCGGCATCGCGATGTCCTTCGCCACCGGCACAACCCGGGACATTTGGAAAACCGGAGAATATTTCGCCGGTGCGCTGGTGATCAGCTTCGCGGCACTCTCCGCCGTGGCGTGGCTGTTGCTCCGTTTATTGAAGTTCGCGAGCCGCGGACGGCTTCCCGCCAGCGTGCGCCACGGCATCGCGAATCTGTACCGGCCCGGCGCCCACGCACAATCGGTATTGGTCGCGTTGGGTGTCGGGGTGATGTTCACGCTGACTATTTATCTGGTGCAGCACGGCATGATCGCGGAGATGAACCGCACCTCACCGCCCGGAATGCCCAACGTATTCCTTATCGACATCGCACCCAAGGATCGCGATGCGGTGGTGGATCTGGTGAAACGCCAGCGCGGCGTGGAAGGTGCGCCCGAACTGATTGGCACCGTGGCCGCGAAACTGATCAACGTGGATGGCAAAGACGTGGTGGCAATGGACCTGAAAGGCTTCGGCCGCCGCTTTCGTTCGGCACGCTCGGTTACATCGGCGGGCGCGATGCCGGACTATGTGAATCTGGAGCGCGGCGAGTGGTGGAGTTCTTCCACCAGCAATCCTCAAGTTTGCGTGGACGAGGACGCCGCCAGAACTTTGCGCATCGAGCCAGGGTCGCAGCTGCGCTGGAGCATCTCTGGCAGAGAACTGCAGACGCGCGTCGCCTGCATCCAGAACATCGATTCGATTCACCTTTCCAGCCGCGTGGAATTCATCTTCAACACCAGCGCGCTGGAAGGTTTCCCGATCATTTACTACAGCAGCCTGCGCGCCCAGCCCACGGCCGTGCCCGCGCTGCAAGAGGCGTTGTACCAACGCTTCCCAACCGTCACCGTGGTCAACGTGGCCGATGTGCTGCAAATCGTCCAGGGCGTTGTGGATCGGATCTCGCAAGTGGTCCGCTTCATTTCGATGTTCGCCATCCTGGCCGGAGCAGTGATTCTTTCCTCCAGCGTGGCCGGCACCCGTTTCCGCCGTATGCGCGAAGTGGTGATTCTCAAAACACTGGGCGCCACGCGTTGGCGCGTAAGCCGCATTTTTTCCGTCGAGTTCCTGGTGCTGGGCGCCGTGGCGGGATTAATGGGCAGTTTGTTGGCGGGCGGCTTCGCGAATCTTTTGCTGAAGCGCATGTTGGACGCGCAGACCTCCATTCCGGTGCTCCCCATCCTGTTGTCGGTGTTGGCCACCGCGCTCATCGCCAATGCGGCCGGCTGGATGGCGAGCTTCCCCATCCTGGGTCAAAAACCGCTGGAAATTCTGCGCGAAGAATAGTCCTACTGGCTGTTCTGAACGGTTATGAATGCGTTCGCTGGCGATGCCACTCCACCAACCGTGATGACCAGCGGCTGATCGCCATCGGCTATACCGGTGGGCACCTGAATGTCCACCTGATAAAGACCGGCGAATTGTGAAAGACCGACATACAGGATGTGCGCCGCATCCAGCGTGACACCGCCGAATGTGATCGAAAACGGAGCCGTCACTTTCGCGGCGCCGCTGGGAAGCACGCCCGCGGCAAATGGCGGATTGGTTGCGCCGAAGCCCGTGGCAAATAACGTCAAATAATCGCCGGCCTTGGCGGGCGTGAACGTGGCCCCGCTGATGAGTCCCGTGGCGCCAATATATCCGCTGCTGACGGCATTGATCGCGGCAATGGGGTTTCCGCCGCTGCCGGTCGTAGTGAAATAGAAGAATTCGGGCGCCGTGGCTTGCGCGCTAACGCTCACCGGCGGGCTGGCCACCGCCTGCGGCGTATCGCAATCGGTGATCACTTGGACGGGAACATTTCCGGGCGTAACGGCGGGCACCTGCACATTCACCTGGCTTGGATAAAGTGCGAAGATCGGCGCCCGCACCGTGGCAAATTCCACGCAGACTCCTCCCAGGTTGGTGGGCAGCTGGCCTTTCACCAGGCCGGCCTGCATGGCTGTTCCGGCGGCTGCGAAATTGGTGCCGAAGATAGTTACGATGGCATTCGGTGAGAGCATTTTCACCTGCGGATTGCTGAGACCGGCGCTGGCGATCCCGCCGGTAGAGATGGACGGGGCGTTGGCTGCCAGAGCGGTGACGGAGAACGAAACGTTCGGGAGGCCAGCCGCTAGGGCCGTGATTGTCACCGGACCGGCGCTGCTGCCCAGCGTAACGGCGGCCGTGACCGTGCCATCGTTCAACGTGATGGCGGGCGTCGGCGCTACCGTGGCTGCGCCTTCCGGGCTGACTGTGAATGTGACAACCACTCCCGGGACGCCGGCACCGGTACTGTCGGCAATTTTCAGAACCAAGGGCGCCGCCAACCCCATCTCCACGGTCGCACTCTGGCCGCTGCCGCTAACCACCACCATACTGGCGGACTTCACAGTTTGCGGCGTCAGCATCCGGACATGATCGTTAAAACTGTCCGAGATGTACACGTTGCCTGCCGCATCCAGGGCGACACCGAAAGGATCCAGCTGCGCCGCCGCGGCTGGACCGCCATCGCCCGCGCTGGGAGTAAACGTGCCATTACCGGCGATGGTGGTGATCAAACCGCCGGTTGTTACACGCCGCACGGCGGAGTTGCCTTCATCGGCGATATACATATTTCCGGCGCTATCCAATGCAATACCAGTAGGCCCACTCAGCTTGGCTTCCGTCGCCGCGCCGCCATCGCCCGCAAAGCCTGGCAGCCCAGTTCCCACCACCGTGGTAATTGTGCCGTTCGGGGCGATCATGCGGATGCGGTTGTTGAATTGATCCACCACCAGAACATCTCCCGCCCGGTCCACGGTCAGATCGAAGGGATCGATTCCAGCCGATATCGCCGGTCCATTGTCGCCGGAGAATTGCACCTTGCCGTTACCCGCGATGGTGTTAATGTTCCCGGTGGTGTCGATCTTACGCACCCGATGGTTGCCATAATCGGCGAGATAGACATTGCCGGCCGCATCCACGGCGACACCTTGCGGCGAATTCAAAACGGCCAGGGTTGCCGGGCCATCGTCTCCCGAGAACCCGTCGGGCCCATTGCCGGCGACGATCGACGTGGTGCCATCGGGCCCCACTTTGAGGATGTGAGCCAAATCGCTCGGAAAGCTTGGTTCTTCGTCAGTGACATAGAAGTTTCCGGCTCGGTCGGCCGTGACGCCGAAGGGCGTGCCGCCCATTAACTGCCCTATGCTGGCGATATTGCCAGTCGCCTTGAACCGGCGGGCCTCTAAGTTGCCGGTATCGGCAACCACGATGTCCCCGCTGCCATCAATTGCGATCCCCTCCGGGAAGTTGAGAAACGTG
>DATHNM010000422.1:0-2610 GCA_035486095.1 Bryobacteraceae bacterium | reverse complement strand
AAGCGCGGTTCTGTTGCTTCCCCCGGCGCGCGCATCGGGAGCCTGGCGCTGCCGTACGAAGGTGAGTGGTGTGGCGTGAATAGGCGCGGATGGTTGCAGCGGCGTTCGAATAGTTTGCGATAACGCCAGCAAAAATAGTGCCAGCAGGCCGTGCAGCCCGAGCGAGAAGGCTTGTGATCTGGCGATGGGCATGCACCCGGCAGTGCAACTGGGTGCCCAGCCGGTAAGTGGAAGTAAGTGAATGCTGGAGTGCCCGAACGGCTGCCTCTGGCCCTGCACACGTGTGCGGGCTGTTCACGGCTTCGCTAGTGCGAATGCAGTTGCCCGCGCGCGGCCGCGGTAGCCAGTTCATCGCAGCGATTGTTGTCCGAATGCGAAGCGTGACCCTTGGTCCAGGACCAGGTAGTGGTGTGCCGCGAGTTCTGCTCGTCTAACTCGAGCCACAAATCCTGGTTGGCAACGGGCTTCTTGTCGCCGGTGCGCCAGCCATTTTTCTTCCACTTATGGATCCACGTGGTAATGCCGTTCTTCAAGTAATTCGAATCGGTAACTATCTCCACTTCGCATGCTTCTTTCAACGCGCGCAGGCCCTCCACCGCGGCCTGCAGCTCCATGCGATTGTTGGTGGTCTCGCGCTCGGACCCGTAAATTTCGCGCTGCTTGTCGCTGTAACGCAAAATGCACGCCCAACCGCCCGGGCCGGGATTGCCGATGCACGCGCCGTCTGTAATCAACTGGACTTTCTTCAGAGAGCGGCTCCGGTTTTCAGGCGGGTGCTCCGGCCAGCTCGCGTTCGAAGAAGGCATCCACGTGATCGAGTATCTGCGCCGCGTCCGTTGTTTTATAGATCTCCACGCGCAGTTTCGATCCATTCCGAACGCCGTGCGTGAAGTAAGTGGCGAATTGTTTCATCTTGCCCACGGTATCGCGCTCATCCCGCTCGCACAGCATGCCGTAATAGGTGCGCATCAAATCGTAGCGCTGGCGCTCACTGGGATATTCGTAGCTCCCCGATGCAAGATACTGCTGTATCTGCCGGAAGATCCAGGGATTGGACGAAGCAGTGCGCCCGATCATCACCGCGTCGCAGCCCGTCTCCTGCACCATCCGAACCGCATCCTCCGGGGTTACGATGTCGCCGTTGCCGATCACGGCGATGTGGCGGACGGCGGCTTTCACTTCAGCGATGCGGGTCCAATCCGCCTTGCCGCTATAGCCTTGCTCGCGAGTGCGGGGGTGCAGGGCGACGGCCTGCAATCCGCAGTCTTCCGCCAATTGCGCCATTTTAACCGCGACCAGTTCCTGATCATTCCAGCCGGCGCGGAACTTCATGGTAAATGGAATCGAAATGGCGGCTCGAACCTTGCGCAGGATCTCTTCCACCAGCGGCAGATCGCGCAGCAGGCCCGACCCGCCATTGCACTTCACCACCTTATTAACCGGACAGCCGAAGTTAATGTCCACGATGTCGAATCCGAAGTCCTGGCAAGCCTTGGCGGCGTCGGCCATGACCTGCGGATCGGATCCGAATAACTGCGCGGAGATGGGGTGCTCTTCCGGCTCAAAATACAGGTAGCGAAACGTCCGCGAGCCCTTCTTGGCCTTGAGCGAGTTGGCTTTGATGGATGCCACCACGCCATGTGAGCTGGTGAACTCCGTCATGATCAGGCCGCAGCCGCCCTGATTGCGGATCAACCGGCGGAAAACCGTGTCGGTAACGCCCGCCATGGGCGCCAGTACGGTGGCCGGCGTAATGCGTGTGGCCCCGACCTGGTATTCGCTGGGAAAGACGGACATCCTAAGCTATTTTAACGGCTCGGGCTCCGAAACGTAAATGACACCTCCTGCGTTTAAACTAATAAGCGCGGAGAGTGGGGCGTGAGCATGAATTGGAAACTGGTGTCGGCGTTTGCCACGGGGGCCGTTCTGGCTTCCGGCATCGTCTATTTCGCGGTCAGGCCGGTGGATGGGCCCAACGTGGAAGTGGTCAAGCCGGCTGCACCGCCTGCTGCACCAAAGTCGGCGCCCGCCCCGTTACCGGCCCCGCAAATTGCCGCCGTACCGCCTGCTCCGCCATCCCCGCCGGCCAAGCCTCCTGTCCATTTACGCGTTCCGGTCCGGGAAAAGCCTTCACCCATGCCGCCCGCCGTGCGGCACAAACCAGATGTGGTAATCGCCCGTAACGACCCTCCAGCGCCGCCGCCCCCAGCGCCGCTTCCACCGCCTCGGGTAGTGGTGGAACCGAAACCCGAACCACCGCCTGCTCCCACGCCCGCGCCGGCGGAAAATGTTCCGGTGCAGAATGTTTCGCTGCCCGCACCAAGTGTCGAATCTCGTGTTCCCCACACAGTGACGCTCACGGCTGGAACGACGCTGCCGGTTCGCATCGGAGAAACGCTTTCATCCACCCGCAATCAGGTGGGCGATATCTTTCTCGCAACGCTTACCCAACCGCTGGTCATCGACGGGTTCATCATTGCTGAGCGCGGCGCTCGCGTGGAGGGCAGGGTGGTGGACGCTGCACAGTCTGGCCGCGTCAAGGGCGTCGCAAACCTGGGGATCACGGTGGTGCGGCTGGCGACTGCGGACGGCCAGAACATTCGAATTCGC
>DATHNM010000421.1:0-3933 GCA_035486095.1 Bryobacteraceae bacterium | reverse complement strand
GGCCGGCAGGTCATCGTGTTCGGCGGTGCGCGAGGAGGCCGAGATCAGGCCAACGCTGCGCAGATCCACCATCATCTGACGCCAGCGCTCCACATCGACGCCCAGTTTCTGGGCGATTTCAGACTCGGTTGGCGTGCGCTGCAGCGTAGCGGCCAGCTCACGGGTAGCGGCTTCCACCTGCTTGTGACGACGCCTGAGATCGCGCGAGGCCCAATCCAACTGGCGGAGGCTGTCGAGGATAGCGCCCTTGATGCGATGTTTGGCGTAACTGGAAAAGGCGACCTGCTTATCGGGGTTAAACTTGCTGGCGGCATCGAACAAGCCCAGAACGCCGGCATGCACCAGATCGTCCAGATCCACGTGAACCGGCAAATTCTCGTGCACACGGACGGCGATGGCCTTCACCAGTGGCAAATGCTCCAGCACGATGCGGTCACGCCGCGCGATCTTGCTCGCCGGGCTGACCTGAGTTGGTTTGGTTCGTGAGACGGGCATCGGCTTCATCGCGGGCGAGCTCTTTATCACGGTGGTGGTTTTCAGAACACTGGTGGTTTTGGTCATGGGCGTCTTCATCATTGCCGTCTTCATGAGGGGTCCCTTTGCCTTAGTTTTTTGAGTCTGGCTTGTCATGGCTGACGCTTCTCTAGGTGCAAGCCTGTCGCCATAGAGGGGCTAAGGGGAAATTGCAGTGTTCTGTAGAGGGGTCGTCTGTAGTCCTGTACTGTCTAAGTCCCGAGACTCAATGAGATGCAGTCTTGGTAGGACGACCCATCTAAACGCGATGGATCGGAGGTACTAAGGGCCCTCGCGCAAGCTCAATTTCGTTCTGGAACGTACTAGCACCCGGTGAATACCGAAATGGTACAGATGTTCCAAAATGAAACTAGGGTAACGTCCAGACATTACCAACCTTATCGGCGGGTTTCCCGTTATCTTCAGTACTGTCGTTTGGGGATGACTAGGGATCTTCGCTAGGGCTGTTTCAATGTCGCAATATAGGTCTTCAGTGCCAGTCCGCCCAGCAGAATCCAAACCACCAGACGGAAATTTCCATCGAGCGTCACCCCTGCCAGCAGCGCGATGGCGGCATAGGCGGACAACGCGATATAGAACCTTCGTTTCTGTGGGGGGCCAGGCTCCCCTTCCGGATCGGGATAGAGTGACAATTATTGCTGTGCAGGCGCGGCTGCCGGCTTCTCGGTCAGCTCGATCCTGGTTCCCCGGAGATCAGTAAGAAAAGCCACGGCAAAGCCCGTCTGATGGACATTGCGATAGGGCATATCAAAGTTGACGCCGTTCGCCTTCAGGCCGGTGCGGGCGTCGGCAAGGGCCCGGGGCGCGCTCGATTGCGCGCTGCTAAGCGAGGCTAGGACCAGTGCCACGGATGTGATATAAAAGGTCTTCATTTTTCCTCACTTCTCTTTTTTCGATCTTTGGGAACTCACAGCATACACCAACGGTATTATCTTCTGAAACTCGAGGCGGGACGGAGGTGGACGTGGAACAACCGAAGCTGGGCGTCAAAGAACAGAACCTGACTGTAGGTGACGGGTTCATCGGCATGCTGAACGCTTTTGTGGATCCGGCGGGCACGGCCAAACGCGTTCCGGCCCCGCTTTCATGGCTCTGGCCCGTGATTACGCTGACCATCATTTATATGGTGTTCGGTTACCTCATGCTGCCTTACACCATGAACCTGATTGATCTGAGGATGAACCAGCAACTCAGCCAGCAAAATGCGCCGGTCGAGCAGGCCGAGCGAGCCCGGAACGTAGCGCACATGATCTATCAGTTCCTTCCGGTGGCTACTCCCGTGATTGTGATCGTTTTCCTGCTGTTGTTTGCGTGGCTGGTGAGCGCCATGGGGTCGATCGCAGGATTGCGCGCCAAGTTCCGCGATATTTTCTCGCTAATGGCCGCCTGCTCGCTGATCCCGGCGCTGCAGACCATCGCCACGTATATCGTCCTGCGTGCCAAAGGCGACGAAATCACCTCGCAGGAGCAGCTCACGCCGCCCTTCGGCCTCGACATTTTCATGCAAGACATTCATGGCGCGTTGTTCGCGCTGGTGAATTACTTCTCGATTTTCCAGATCTGGTATCTGATCGTGCTGACGTTCGGTCTGGCTTATCTGGCCAAAGCATCCAAGGGCAAGGCGTTCTTTGCAATCACGCCGGCCTGGCTGCTGCCGCTGGCGCTGCGGGTGATTCAGGGAATGTTCCAGGGCGGGCAAGGCGGTTGAACCCAGCCAGGCGCTTTTATTCCGTCTCTTCGCCCGGCGGCCGCTTGTGCTTGGGCTTCTTGCGCTGCTTCTTCGGAACGATAAGCTTGGGGGAAGGCAGCGCACCAACGCGTTCGCGCGCCAGCCGTCGTATTTCGGTCGGTATGTTGTACCTCTTGGGCTTTTTCCTGGCCATCTGACGACTGATCCTATCATCGTACGCTCGCTGCAGGCCATCGTATACCCTTGCATGCGCTTGACTTCGCTGGCGCCGTTTCGATAGCGTGAGGATTCCACATGTCCTCAATCGATGTTCCCCTAGAGCGCGGCCGTTTCGGAAAAACGGCGCGCCGCGATGCCTGGTGGCTCTATCCGCTCCTCACTTTTCTCGGATTAGGCGGCTTCCTGGTATACGCCAATTGGGCGGCGTTCCAAGGTAACCATTACATTTATGGACCCTATCTTTCGCCCATGTATTCGCCCTTGATTTTCGGCCATCCGGGTGAAGATTCGTGGTTCGGAGCCATGCCTTCCTTCCTCCCCAGCTTCGTCACCGTGGCCATGATCATTCTGATATTTCCCGGTGGTTTTCGCATCACTTGCTACTACTATCGCGGGGCCTACTATAAGGCCTTTTGGGCCGATCCACCCAATTGCACGGTGGGCGAACCGCGCAAGAAATATCTGGGCGAGCGCTACTTCCCGCTGATCATTCAGAATATCCATCGCTACTTCCTGTACGCCGCGCTGCTGTTTCTGGTGTTTTTGGCGCACGATGTGTGGAAGGCCATGTGGTTCGACGGCAAATTCGGCATCGGCGTGGGCACATTGGTGCTGCTGGTGAACCTTATTCTGCTGGGCAGCTACACGTTGGGCTGTCATTCACTCCGCCACCTGACCGGCGGAATCTTCGATGTACTCTCGCGCCGGCCAATCCGCAAGAAAATGTACGACTGCGTGAGTTGCATGAACCGCCGCCACATGCTGTTTGCGTGGATGAGCCTCTTCTGGGTCGCGTTCTCCGATCTGTACGTAAGGATGTGCTCCATGGGCATCTGGACGGATTGGAGAATCCTATAATGGCGGCGGAATACCAGACCTTCGAACAGGATGTATTGGTGATTGGCGCGGGTGGCGCGGGGTTGCGCGCGGCTATTGAAGCGTCGGCCGGCGGCGCCAAAGTTGGTGTGGTGAGCAAATCGCTGCTTGGAAAAGCCCACACCGTGATGGCCGAAGGCGGCATGGCGGCGGCCATGGGCAATGTGGACGATCGTGATAGCTGGCGCGTGCATTTCGCCGACACCATGCGCGGCGGGCAGTATCTGAACTATCCGCGCATGGCCGAACTGCACGCCAAAGAGGCACCTTCGCGGGTTCGTGAATTAGAAGCCTGGGGCGCGCTCTTCGATCGCACCAAAGACGGCAAGATACTGCAGCGCAACTTCGGCGGACACCGTTATCCGCGGCTGGCCCACGTGGGCGACCGCACCGGCCTGGAGATGATCCGCACTCTGCAGGATCACGGGATTCATCAGGGCATCGATTTTCATATGGAATGCACCGTCATCACGCTGCTGGTGAATGCCGGCCGCGTGGTGGGCGCGTTCGGGTATGATCGCGAGCGCGGGCGCTACAAGCTGTTTCATGCGAAAGCGGTGGTGCTGGCGACGGGCGGTATCGGCCGCGCGTATAAGATCACGAGCAACAGTTGG
>DATHNM010000420.1:0-2514 GCA_035486095.1 Bryobacteraceae bacterium | reverse complement strand
CGCCACCGCGATCTGCCCTTTGTTGCACGCGACTAAGAAAGGCTGCGCATTCAGCAAGACCGTGTCGCCGGCGGTGGAATAGCGCGTGTGTCCGATCGCCATGTCACCCGGCAGGCAGGCAATTTGTTCCGGCGTGAAGATATCGGCCACGTGCCCCATCGATTTGGAACAGCGGATTTCGCGATGATCGCTGGTGGCGATACCCGCGCTTTCTTGGCCGCGATGTTGCAGGGCGTACAAACCGAGATAGGCCAAATTGGCCGCTTCGGAATGCCCGTGGATGGCGAATACGCCGCACTCTTCGCGAAGCTTGTCGAAAGGTATTTCGGCTACTGCTGGTGCAGCAGGCGTTCGAGTGAAGTTTCCCAAGGTTGCCTCAACTCCGTCAGGTCGCAATCCAGCAAGGTTTCCGAACCGCAATCGATTCGTAACCGCTCTTTCATCGTAACACCGATACGCAGCGCTTCAACTGAATTCTTGCGCGCAATATCGAGAACATTTTCCGCGTGGGATGTCGCCACAATAATTCGCGACGGGCCTTCATGAAAGAGCATAAATTCAGGCCGCAGGCCGGCCGGAATTTCGACGCGCGCGCCAATGCCCGCCGGCCCGAAAGAGCTTTCGCATAAGGCGATTGCAAGGCCGCCATCGCTCACATCGTGCGCCGCATCCGCCAGCTTCGCCAGCACGATTTCCCGGATCGCCTGCTGTACGCGTTTTTCGTAAGCCATGTCCAGACTAGGAGGCAGGCCCCAGAGATTCTCGAGAATCACCTTAGCGTACTGCGTGCCGCCGAAATGGGTTTCATCACAGGCGCCGAAGCCGCCCAGCAGGATCAGGTCTAGCCCGGCTGCGGGAAAGTGAATGGGCGTCGGCTGCGCGGTCTTCATCAGGCCGACAATGCCCATCACCGGCGTCGGAAAAATGGCTTCGCCCAGCGTCTCGTTATACAGGCTGACATTGCCGCCCGTGATGGGCGTTTCGAAAAACTCACACGCTTCGGCTATGCCTTCAATCGCTTCCACCAACTGGGCCATGATCTCCGGCCGCTCGGGATTGCCGAAATTCAAATTGTTGGTGGCCGCCACCGGAAGCGCGCCCGAGGTGGAAACGTTGCGGCAGCATTCGGCGACCATTAGCTTGGCGCCCTCGCGTGGATCCAGCGCACAGTAACGCCCATTGCCATCCAGCGACATCGCGATCGAGGTGCCGGTTTCCTTTACGCGCACGATGGCGGCATCGGCGGTGGGTCCGGCGAGTGTGCTGCTGCGCACCAGATAGTCATACTGTTCCCAGATCCAGCGCTTGGAACAAAGATCGCCCGAGCTAAGCAGCGCGATAAGATCGGCGCGTAGCACGCCTGGCGCGGAACGATTCTGGATGGGCGGCGCCTCAAGCGGAGCCAGCCGCGCCGGTTTCGTGTGCGGCCGGTCATAGAGGGGAGCTTCATCGGCCAGGGCGCGATTCGGAATCTCCGCCACCACCACGCCGTGATCCTTGACGCGCAGGATGCCGTCGGGCGTCACATGCCCCACCGTCACCGCGTCCAAGCCCCATTTATGAAAGACCGCGAATACCTCGGCCTCGCGGCCCTTGTCGGCCACCAGCAGCATGCGCTCCTGCGATTCGGACAGCATGATCTCGTAAGGCGTCATGCCCGTTTCGCGCTGCGGCACGTACTGCAGATCAATTTCCACGCCGGTTCCGGCCCGGCTGCCCATTTCGCACGTGGAACACGTAAGACCGGCCGCGCCCATGTCCTGGATGCCCACTATGGCCCCGGTCCGCATGGCTTCCAGACAAGCTTCCAGCAGGAGTTTTTCGAGAAACGGATCGCCGACTTGAACATTCGGACGCTTCTGCTTGGATTCTTCGGTGAACTCGGCGGACGCCATGGAAGCACCGTGGATGCCGTCGCGCCCGGTCTTGGCGCCCACGTAAATCACCGGATTGCCGACGCCGCTGGCCTTGCCGTAAAAAACTTCGTCTTTCTTAAAGACGCCCAGCGCAAACGCATTCACCAGCGGATTGCCATTGTAGGAATCTTCAAACACGCACTCGCCGCCCACGGTGGGGACGCCGAAGCAATTCCCATAATGCGCGATGCCGGAAACAACGCCTTCCAGAATGCGGCGGTTGCGCGGAATATCGAGCGGGCCGAAACGGATGGCGTCCATCACCGCGATGGGCCGCGCGCCCATGGTGAAAATATCGCGCAGGATGCCGCCCACGCCCGTGGCTGCGCCCTGGAACGGCTCAATGAAGCTGGGATGATTGTGCGATTCGATCTTGAACGCGATGGCGTATCCATCGCCAATATCGATGATGCCGGCGTTCTCACCCGGCCCCTGCAGCACCAGCTTGCTGCGCGTGGGCAGCTTCTTCAAGTGAATGCGCGAGCTTTTGTAAGAGCAATGCTCGCTCCACATCACGCTGAAAACGCCGAGCTCGGTATAGGTGGGCTCGCGGCCAAGCAGGGAAACAATCTTGTCGTATTCGGGCTCCGTGAGCTGA
>DATHNM010000419.1:0-2919 GCA_035486095.1 Bryobacteraceae bacterium | reverse complement strand
GGCACAGGCCGTGGCTGAAGAGTTGCGTGCACCCATCGGCGCGGTGCAGCTGGTGATGGCCGACACCGATTTGACGCCCTACGATATGGGGACATTCGGCAGCCGGACTACGCCGTTGATGGCGCCCCAAATGAAAAAGGTGGGCGCGGCGGCGCGCGAGGCGCTAATCGATCTGGCAGCGGACAAGTGGAAGGTGGCGCGCGCCTCCATCACGCTGGCCGGTGGCAAAGTCAAGAACGCCGGCGGCGAATCCATCGGATTCGGAGAGCTCACGCGCGGGCAGAAACTGGTGAAGACCGTGGACGGCGCAGCCGTGACCGCCCCCAGCGAATGGAGGCTCGAGGGCACGTCGGCGCCCAAGGTCAACGCGCGCGACATGGTCACCGGCGCGCATCGCTACACTTCAGACCTGGTGCGCCCCGGAATGCTGCAGGGGCGCGTCCTGCGGCCCTCGGCATTCAAAGCCAGGCTCACCTCCTTCGATGCCAAGGAGGCCGCTGAAATTCAGGACGTGATCATCGTTCGCGATGGCGATTTCGTGGGTGCAGTGGCGCCCGATGAAACAACGCTGAGCAAAGCCATCCACGCGATCAAGACCGAATGGAGCGCCGATCCGCAGCCGTCGAACGCGGAGCTGTTCGCCTACCTGAAAAAGAATGCGCCTGCGCCGGCCACCGTGGATTTCGAGGCCGATCACAAACTGAATGCCACCTACACGGTGGAATATATCGCGCATGTTCCCTTGGAGCCCCGCGCGGCCATCGCCGAATGGAACGAGGGCAAGCTCACTGTCTGGACCGGCACGCAGCGCCCCTGGGGAGTCAAGGCAGAGCTAGCCGAGGCCTTCAAGATCCCCGAGGATCGAGTACGCGTAATCGTCCCTGACACTGGATCGGCCTATGGCGGTAAGCATACGGGCGAAGCGGCCATCGAAGCGGCGCGCTTGGCGAAAGCGGCGAACAGGCCGGTGAAGCTGCTGTGGAGCCGCGAAGAGGAGTTCACCTGGGCCTACTTCCGGCCGGCCGGTGTGATCGACATCCGCAGCGGCGTCACCAGGGACGGCCTCATCACGGCCTGGCAGTTTGACAACTATAATTCCGGACCATCCGCGATTGAAACGCCTTACGACGTCGCGCACCACCAGGCGCAGTTTCATCCCACCGATTCTCCGCTGCGCCAAGGCTCCTATCGCGGCCTTGCGGCCACCGCTAATCACTTCGCACGGGAATCGCACATGGACGATCTGGCAGCGGCGGTGGGAATGGATCCGCTGGAGTTTCGTTTGAAGAACCTGAAGAACCCGCGGCTGCGTGCCGTCTTGCAGGCAGCGGCGGAAAAATTTGGATGGGGTAAACTGAGCGATTCCAATCTTGGGTACGGCTTGGCCTGTGGCGTGGAGAAAGGCGGTTATGTGGCCACCTGCGCGGAGATCGCAATCGTGCCCAGCGATTTTGTTGGAGCCGAAGTGGCGCCGGCGCCTCCCAAAGTGAAAATCAATCGCGTGGTTACGGCCTTTGAATGTGGAGCCGTGGTGAATCCGGAGCATCTCAGAAATCAGATTGAAGGCTCCGTGATGATGGGCATCGGCGGGGCGCTGTTCGAAGCCGTCGAATTTGCGAATGGCCGCATTCTGAATCCGTTTCTAGCAAGATATCGGGTGCCCCGGTTCAGCGATCTTCCCTTGATTGAGACGGTGCTGGTGGATCGCAAGGATCTGCCGTCGGCGGGCGCCGGAGAAACTCCCATCGTGGGCCTGGCGCCCGCCGTCGGGAATGCCATCTTCCAGGCCACCGGCACTCGAATTCGATCGCTGCCCATGGCGCCCCGGGGATTCGTCAAGTCCCTGTGACAGACGCCGGCATCCTTGAACACCTCACGCGCCTGCCGCACGCGCGCGCAACCTTTAAGCAATTGGTGCGTGAGCTGGGCTCGAAACTTTCATCCCGTGATGAACTGGAAGGCGCGCTGGACCGTCTGATCGAGCGCGGCCAACTGCTGGAAGTTCGTTCCGGGCATTTCGTTGTCACGCGCTTCAGCCGCGAATATGCGGTGGGCCGTTTAAACATGCACCGCGACGGATACGGCTTCCTGATTCCGGATCATCCTATCGAAGGGTTGAAGGGGGACGTCTATATCCCGCGCGAATCGGCGCAAGCCGCCATGCATGGCGACCGCGTGGTGGTCCACATCGCCCGCATCGAACGGGACGGACGCGCCGACGGCGAAATCGTCAAAGTTCTGCGCCGCGCGCACCAAACCGTGGTTGGCGAATTTCGGATTCGCAAGCGCGGAAACTTTGTCGCACCGCATGACGAGCGCATCCGGCAGTGGATCCAGATTCCCGAGGGCATGGAAATACCGTCCGCCGTTGAAACCCGCGATCGCGTGGGCGTGACGCCCGTCCAAGTGAAGTCGCCCCAGGACCTGGACGGCATGGTGGTCAATGTCGAGATTGTTGAGTTCCCCGAAGACGGCGAGAACGCGGTAGGCCGGGTAATCGAAATCCTTGGACGCCCGGATGATTTCGGCGTGGATGTCGAGATCATGATCCGGAAGCATCATATCCCGCATCATTTTCCGCCGGAAGTTTTGGAGCAGGCGCAAAACTTCTCGAACGTGATTCGCGAGGATGAACTGGCCGGGCGCAAGGATTACCGGGCACTGGATATCGTGACCATCGACGGCGAGACGGCGCGCGACTTTGACGACGCGGTTTGGGTAGACCGTCTGCCAAACGGCCACTACGCATTGCAGGTCCACATCGCCGACGTCAGCCATTATGTACAGCCCGGCAGCCCGATTGACGAAGAGGCCTTTCTGCGCGGCACCAGCGTGTACTTTCCGGATCGCGCGGTTCCCATGCTGCCGCTGGAGCTCTCTACGGAAATTTGCTCGCTGAAGCCGGGCGTCGATCGCTTG
>DATHNM010000418.1:0-6989 GCA_035486095.1 Bryobacteraceae bacterium | reverse complement strand
AATTGCGAGACCGCGTTCAGCGCGGCCTGTTTGGCGCGGGCCAGATGGTCGTCGAAGCGCATGCTGAACGAATTATCCACTGCGATCACCAGCATCTTGCGGCCCCCGGCTGCTCCCCCCACCCGGCTGACAAATGGATTGGCGAAGGCCAGGGCGATCAGCAGCAGCAAGAGGACACGCAGCGAGAGCAGCAACAGATAGCGCAGGCGGCGATGCTTGATGGAGCTTTGCGTGCGCCGCTCGAAAAACATCAGCGAACTGAAAGGGTGCGGCGTGCTGCGGTACTGGCGCAGCAGATGGATATAAAAGGGCAGTCCAATGGCCACCGCGCCGGCCAGGAACCAGGGGGCCAGAAAACCCACGCTACAATCTCCCTTTTCTGATCAGGAAATATTCGCGCATGGCGTCATCAAGCGGCCGGTCTGTGGGAAGAAGCTGATAGTCGATCCCGGCGGCGTTGGCTTTGGATTTCAGCGCGGCGATGTGCGCATCGATCTTGGCGCCGTATTCTTCCTTGGCGTATTCGGGAGAAACTTCGATGGCGTCTTCGGTTTCCATGTCCACCAGCAGCGACGGCTCTTTCAGTTTCGGACGTATCTCCTGTGGATCTAAGACGTGAAACAGGATCAGATCGTTGCCGCGATAGCGCAGCGGCTCCACGGTTCGGATGACCACTTCGGGCTGTTCGTAGAAATCGGAAATCACGATGACAATGCCCCGGCGCCGCAGAAACTGCTGGAAATGGATGAATGGCTTGGCGAAATTGGTATGCGTGCCGGTTTGGGCTTTCTCGATGGCGTGCGCCACGCGCATGAACTGGCCCTGGCGCGTGGAGGGCTGGACGTAGTTGCGGACCTCGTCATCGAAGATGATCACGCCGGCCGCGTCGCGCTGTTGATTGGCCAGATAGGCCAGTGACACGGATAAGTAGCGGCCGTAATCCAGTTTAGTGATGCCATGCGAGCTGTAGCCCATGGACGCGCTGGTGTCCAGCATCAGCGCGAGCTGCGAATTGGTCTCGCCGCGATAACGCTTCAGATACATGCGCTCGGTGCGCGCGAAGACGTTCCAATCCACGTGGCGCAGGTCGTCGCCGGGGGAGTAGGCCCGATATTCGGCGAATTCCTGGCTGAATCCGAAGTCCGGCGATCGATGCAGCCCCGCGACGAAGCCGTCCACAACTGTTTTGGCCACCAGATCGAGGTGGGAGATGCCGGCCAGGAGCGCCGGATCGATGAAACGGGTTGGGGTACGGGGTTGCATGTCCTCAGTCCATGGCGTTCACACGAGTGTGAACGCGGCACGCATGAGTGCGTGCGCCACGTCGCTTATTTCGGTTCCGGCTTCCACTCGAGCAGGCGCTTCAGGATGGCGTCTGAATCCAGGCGCTCGGATTCGGCGTGGAAGTTGAGCAGAATACGATGGCGCAGGATGGGCGCGGCCAGCGCGCGAACGTCTTCGTAGGCCACGTGATAACGGTTGCGCAGCAGAGCGCGGGCCTTGGAAGCCAGCACCACGAATTGCGCGGCGCGTACGCTGGCGCCGAAATTCACGTAGTTCTTGACGAAATCGGGGGCGTTGGCGTCGTTGGGCCGCGTGGCGCGCACTAACTCCACGGCGTAGCGCGAGACGCTTTCCGCGATCGGCACCATGCGGACCAGTTGCTGGAATCCCAAAATCTCGGTCGCATTGGTGACGGTGTCGGGCTGCGCGCTGCGGGTGGTAGTGGTGAGGTCCACCACCTTCACCTCATCTTCGGCGGAAAGATAATCCAGTACCGTGTTGAACAGGAAACGATCGAGCTGGGCTTCGGGCAGCGGGTAGGTGCCTTCCAGTTCGATGGGGTTCTGAGTGGCCAGAACGAAAAACGGCGCTTCGATTTTGTATTGATGCCCGCGCACCGTGCAGGACAGCTCCTGCATGGCTTCGAGCAGCGCGGACTGCGTCTTGGGAGGCGTGCGGTTAATTTCGTCGGCCAGCAGGATGTTGGAGAAAATGGGTCCAGGCACGAAGGTCCAGGTGCGGCGTCCGGTGCCGGGCTCTTCTTCAATGATGTCGGTGCCGGTGATGTCTGAGGGCATCAGATCGGGCGTGAACTGGATGCGCTTGAAGACCAGGCCGAGAGTTTGTGCCAGTGTTCGCACCAGCAGCGTCTTGGCGGTTCCCGGAAGACCGGTGATCAAGCAGTGGCCGCCCACAAACAACGAGATCATCACCTGTTCGATGACCTCTTCCTGTCCGACAATTATCTTGCGGACCTCGCGCACGATGCTGCGCTGCACTTCCTGGAAACGCTCGATCCGTTCCTTCAATTCCGCCGAATCGTTGATCGCTATGGTTGGGGTGGACATGTGTGATTATTTCGCAATCTCTAGAAGTAGTTTTTGAGCGGGCTTATAGCCGGGCGCGGCCTCCAGAGCCAGCAGCACTTCGTCGCGCGCCTGATCCAGGCGGTTGGCCTTGCGCAACGCCTCGGCCAGCTGGTAGTGCGACGTCGCTTGATCCAGCGGCTTCAGCGCCAGCAGCGCCTGATACTCGCGAATCGCACCGGACACGTTGTTTTGTGCGAGCCATAAATCGCCCAATCGTTTGTGCAGCTCCTGGTCTTCAGGATAAATGTAGTTTAGACGATCGAGGGCGGCCGCGGCTTTCTTGGGGTCTCCGGCTTGTTCTTCCAGCGTCGCCAGCCGTTCCACCAGCTTGGGATCGCGCCCGCCCACATCGTTGTATTTTTCCAGCTGCTTGCGCGCATTGTCCTTGTCGTCCTTGGCCGTATAGGCGTCGGCCAGCAGTTCATAGACGCTGCCGGTTTCGACGTAATCGGGATACCAGTCGCGAATGAGAGTGCCGGTTTTGATTACGTCGTCATATTTCTTGGCGCGCTCGTCGGCCACCATGGTTTTCAGCTTCTCTCGCCACTCGTCAAAATGTTCGATGGTGACTTTGGTCTGGGCATTCAGCCAGGCCAGAAATTCCTGGTCGAAATCGGTGGTGGAAATGTTCAGGACCTTTTGGAAAACGTCGGGGGTGGATTCCAGCTTGGCGTAAGCATGAATCATGTCGAGCAGCTTGGAATAGCCCCATTTTTCGGCGATGTAGCTGCAGATCTTACCGCCCTGAAAATACGATACGATCACCTGCGACGGATAGCTGGGCCGGATGAATCCGCGGTCCAGTTCCGCCACCGGCAATAGAAGTT
Source organism: Bryobacteraceae bacterium (assembly GCA_035486095.1). Taxonomy (GTDB): domain Bacteria; phylum Acidobacteriota; class Terriglobia; order Bryobacterales; family Bryobacteraceae; genus Palsa-89. The sequence goes on along the minus strand of DATHNM010000418.1, from coordinate 3,790 downwards.
TGTGCTGGATGGCGTGGATGGCTTCAGGATCCAGGCGGTCGCCCCAATCGGGCGCCGCGGCGGTCTCTTCATACACCGCCAGGCCTTCGGTAAACCAGCGTGGGACGCGGCTGCCGGTAGCTTCGAGCACATACGCATGGCTCATTTCGTGGCGCAGCGTGCTGGCCCAATGAAAACTTCCGGGCGGACGCCCCGATGGGCTATCCATGGCAATCACGGCATCGAAGGTGACACCCAGCGCGCCCAGCCCCGGCATACCCATGGTGCGGACGGCGAAATCCTCATGATCCGGATAAACTTCCACCTGCAGCGGCCCCTTCAGTTTCATCTGATACTTTTCGTTGTAGGCCGCGATGTCGCGCTTCATCTCGTCTTCGATATACGGACGCAGCAGCTCGGCTTCCTTCTTCTCCAGGCGAAGTATGGTGGTGGGAGTTTCAAAGGTGACGAAGTCCTTGTACTTGTCGAGCAGGCGCAGGGAATTTACGGTCTCGTAGCTTTTGTAGTTCGCGTTGTAGCACTCTTCCAGTTGCTGGCGGGCCTCGCCATCCAGGCCCAGGCGCATGAGATTTACGCCCAACTGCGCGTGCGCTTCCCAAATGCGCGGATTCAATTCGATGGCCCGTCGATAGGCCTGGATGCCCTCTTTATAGCGCCGGTTGATGACATAGAAATGCCCCACCGTGGAATAAGCTTCGCCGTAGGCTGGATTAACCTTGAGAATGCGATCTGCCCAGGGCGAACTGGTCTTGTCGTGCAGCGAGTCAATGGCGAGATGAATCGCCATGGCGTCCAGCGCCTCCCCGGAGATGGCTAATGCCAGGTCGGCCTGCTTGGCGGCGGTTTCTTCGTCGTTGTCTTCCAGAGCCAGAAAGGCGAGCTGCTCGTGCGCCTGGTAAAGCTTGGGATCCAGATCGGCGGCTTTCTGGGCGGCTTCCACGGCATGCTTGCTGAAGCCTTCGGTTTCCACTTGCGCTATGCCGAGATAGGCTTGCGCGTTCTTGTCGTCGATTTTGAGGGCCTCTTCGAACAGGTTGTGCGCCTCTTCGTTATTGAAGCGCTCGAAGAACAGATGCCCCCAGCGGACGCGGTAATCGGCGTTCTTGGGAAACTGCTTAACCAGATCTCTGAACTGAACGTTGGCGTCGTCGTAGCGCTCGATTCCCCAGAGTCCCTCGGCCCGAAGGTAGGGATTGGGGTTGGTGGACAGCTTGGTATAACAAGTCTGCGCTTCGGCAAGTTTCCCATGCCGGCGCAGGTTGCGGCATTCGTCCAAGGTCTGCGCCCCCAGCGGAAGAACCAGCAGCAGGCACGTGGCGCACGGGCGAAAACGTGTTCGCAGGAGTGCCTTCAGCCTTCTCATTTGTCCAGCTCCGACTGGGTTTTAGCCAATTGGATCAGCAGATCCTGCAGCTGCTTCTTATACTCGTCGGCAGGCATCGCGGCCTTTTCGTATTTCAGCTTGTCGATCTGTTCTTCCAGCTGGTCGCGCTTTTCCAGCAGCGTTTTCTTTTCGGGCGTACTGGCCGCCACTTGCGCGGTCCCGATGCGCAGCAATGCGAACTGGGCCGCCTTCAGGCCTTCGCCATTCTCGGGCGATGGTTTGCGCTCGCCGTCGCCCTGGCCAGTGTCTTCCAGGATGGGATGCTCGGTGGCCAGGCGCTTTTGCGTGTCGTAAAATTGCGCGGTTTTGGTGGAGGCGTAGGTGAAGGCCTCCAGCGCCGATACGGTTTCGTTCTTATCGGTATCGGCCGATGGATCGCGCAGCGCCTCCACCCAGAAGCGGGCGAAAACGGTGGCATTCTTTTCGTTGCCGCTTTTGGTGGCGGTGATGACCACGCGATTGGCTCGCTCCAGCGAGGCGCGCGAACCGCCGCTCGCGCTGGTCATGTTGACCACTAACTGGCGCGTGCATCCGATGCGATCGAGCAATGAGCCCAGTTCGACGCCCGAAAGGTCGGGGCCCGGAAGGTTTATTTTGTAATCGAAACCGTCGAAACTGCCGTGCCCGATGAGCATCAATACGAACGCGTCGTTGGGCTTGGCATCGCGCGCCACTTGCGTGAGCGCGTTCTGCACCGCCGCTTTGGTGGCCTGCGGGCCATACAGCGTGGTGATCTTGGCTTCGGAACTGGCGCCGTGCAGCAGCTTGTCGATTTCCTGTGCCTGGGATGCGAAACGCTGTTCGTAATCGGTTTCTCCGCCCAGCCCGGCGACGGTGACATAGAACGTAGCAGCGTGCAGAGCACCAACGGCCGACAATCCGATAGCTAACAAGCCAACTCTCATACAACGCCCCACCTTCGGCGCAATACCCATTCTGTACAGCACAGCAGCAAGACTACGAAAAAGACGATGGGCATGTCCCACAGATCCCTGGTTTCACGAACCGTGATGCCGGCATCGGAATATGAAATATCTTCGCCCAGCCGGGTGACCTGGTTCGGACGATAATACTTCCCGCCAGTTTGGGAGGAAAGCTTCTCCAGCAGATCGCGGTTCTGCTCCAGATGAAAATTCTCGGCTACGCCGTCTTCGCGGCGGAACGTGATCACGTCGCGTCCCAGCTCCTGCTGGCCGCGCGAGGCGGTAATTTCGGCCACGTACGAACCTGCTTTTCCGGCATCCCAGTCGGCCGAATAAACGCCCTGCTCCAGCGAATCGGGATGCAGGTCCACGCTTTGCGCGTTGCCATCGGGGCCCACGATGCGCGCCTGAATCTGTGCGTCGCTGGTGGGCAGAAAAGTGGTGTCGCGAACCTCGGCCCGCAAATGCACCCGGCCGTCATCGTAAACCACCGGGCGCGTCACCGACGTTACCACGCGCGTGGGCGTATCGCTTACCAGCCAGCGCAGCAATTGCCTCCAGAACAACTCGTGGCTCATGTCCGCCACCGGCTGCAGCATCTGCCAGCGCCAGTCGCCCCCGGTGGCGAATACGGCGGTGCGTCCGCGTCCAAATTTTTCCGTGATCAGCAGCGGCAGCGGGTTGCTGCTGCCGGCGACCTTCATGTTGGCCAGCACCAGCGCACCCGGTTTGGGTACCCCGGCTTCCTGAAAATCCATCAGGTAGGGCAGCTTTTTCCAGCGTTCCACATTGGCGTCGGGATTGTCCTCAATGCGCGTGATCAGGCTTTCACGGCCGGCCTGGGTAAGCTCCGCGCTGGCAGGCTCGCGATGGAAAGTGTTCTTGTGATCGGGCAAGCGCACCGGCAGCAGGTCTGAAAATGGAGGCTTCTCATAGCCACCGTCGGCAAGCGACGTCCGGCCGCCCAAAAACAGCAGCCCGCCGCCGCGCCGGTCTACAAACTGCTGGATCAAATCCTGCTGGGCGGGAGTGAAGTAGTTGGCTTCAATGGTGCCCAGGATAATGCCCTGGTAGGCGAACAGGTCGTCCACTTTGGTGGGGAACCCATCCTTCAGTTCACCCGAGGGCGCGTCGGTTGGCACCTGCGTATACAGTTTGTTCTGCGTGGTGCGGACCACGGTATAAAGGTCGATATTCTTGTCGTCTTCAACCGCGCGCCGGATGAATTTATAGTCCCAGCGCGGCTCCCCTTCCATATAGAGGACGCGCGGCTTGGCGTTGTCCACATACAGGACGCGCGTCAGGGAATTGTTGTTCTTATTCTCTTCTTCGGGCAGCGCGTCAATGGAGAATTGCAGGTTCTTCACTCCCGCATCGCCGGCATTGAACAGGACAGATTCAGTTTGCGCGGCGCCGTCTCCCTGCAGAACAATGTCGCGAGACGTCAAAACCTTTCCCGAATCACGAACCACCAGCCGCGCCT
>DATHNM010000417.1:0-10286 GCA_035486095.1 Bryobacteraceae bacterium | reverse complement strand
CGAGACGCTGGCGCCGCGCGTGAATGAAACAGCCTTGGCCATGGAGGTGCTGGCGCTCACGGGCGCGTCAGTGGATCGGGAGAAAGGTCGGCTCTCCACTATTGTTCTGGAGGTGGGCGGCTCTTCGGATCTATGCGCGTTGCTCAAACCGGGCGAACCCGTGATCCTGATGGGGCCCACCGGCACGCCCACTGAAACGCCCTCGCGCGAGACCGTGCTGCTGGTGGGCGGCGGACTGGGGAATGCCGTGCTGTTTTCCATCGGCCAACAGCTGCGCGCCAGCGGATCGCGGACCATTTACTTTGCCGGCTATAAGAAAATGATCGATCGTTACAAGGTGGAAGAGATCGAAAAGGCCGCCGACGTGGTGGTGTGGTGCTGCGACGAAGCGCCCGGTTTTACGCCCGATCGAGTGCAGGACAAGGCGTTCGTCGGAAACATCGTGGAAGCGATGGCGGCTTATGCGCGGGGCGATCTGGCGGAGCCCAATATTCCGCTGACTACCGAGCCCGAGATTCCGCTCGGCAGCGTGGACCGGCTGGTGGTGATTGGGTCCGATGCGATGATGCACGCGGTGCAGCGGGCACGCCACGGAATGCTGGCGCCGTATCTGAAGCACGGGCACAAAGCCATCGCCAGCATCAACTCGCCCATGCAGTGCATGATGAAGGAAATTTGCGCGCAGTGCCTGCAGCAGCACAAAGATCCTATTACCGGCGAAGAAACCGTGGTGTTCTCCTGCTTCAATCAGGACCAGCAGATGGATCACGTGGATTTCGCCAGCCTGCGCACGCGCCTTTCGCAGAATGGCGTGCAAGAGAAGGTGACCAAGCAGTGGATTGACCGCTGTCTCCGCCAGTTGGGCGCACGCGAAGAGCTGGCGGTAACCGGTGGCTAGCTGCTGCTAACATCTAGCTAATGCTGAATGCGCGCGGATGGCTGTTCGTGGCTCTGGGCGCGTTCACCGTTTTCCTGATCGGGGTTTGGCTGCGCAGCAAAAACCGCGCGCCCGGCATCCCTTCCCTGTTTGAACTTTTCCTGGGGATGGCCACCAATTTCTTCGACACGCTGGGCATCGGTTCCTTCGCGCCCACTGCCAGCGTCTTCAAATTCCGGCATATGGTGCCGGACGAAAAAATTCCAGGCACGTTGAATGTGGGGCACGCACTGCCCACGCTGCTGGAAGCGTTTCTGTTCATCGCCATCGTGAAGGTGGACATCTTAACGCTGGTATTGCTGATGGCCGCATCCGTGTGCGGAGCCTGGTTTGGCGCAGGGATCGTGGCCAGCTGGCCGCGCCGCTGGGTTCAGATTGGAATGGGCATCGCGCTGCTGGCTGCCGCCTGCTTCTTCCTGATGTCGAACCTCAACCTGTTCCCCGCCGGCGGAACGGCGCTGATCCTGGAACACTGGCGCCTGTGGGCCGGTGTGATTGGAAGCCTGGTGCTGGGCGCTCTGATGACGCTGGGCATTGGGCTCTACGCGCCGTGCATGATCCTGGTGAGCCTGCTGGGCATGGACCCCAAGGCCGCGTTTCCCATCATGATGGGATCCTGCGCGTTCCTGATGCCGGTGGCCAGCGCCCGGTTTATCCAGGCAGGCAGCTATAGCCCGCGCGTTTCGCTAGGCATTGCATTGGGCGGCTTGCCGGGGGTTCTGATCGCGGCCTTGATCGTAAAATCGCTGCCGCTGACGGCGGTGCGCTGGCTGGTGGTGATTGCCGTGATTTACGCGGCTTTTACCATGCTGCGCTCAGCCAGGCAAGCGTCCAGTTCGCTTCCCTCCGCCGGTACCGCCAAAGCCAAGCTATACTGAATACAGACAGTCCTTGGGCCTCTATTTATGACCAGGCGTATCAAATTCTTTGTTGCATCCACCTCCACTTGCCTCGTTTTCGTGCTTTTGTTCGGCGCCATGCGCGGCAAAAGTGCCTCCCCCGAAGATACTTACCGGCATCTAGCCGTTTACACCGAAGTGCTCTCGCGCATCAAGAGCGATTACGTGGAAGAGCCCGACATGAAGAGCGTCACGCTAGGCGCGCTCAACGGCCTGCTCGAATCCATAGACCCGTATGCCAGTTACTTGAATGCCGATCAGTACAAGCAATGGCTGAAGAGCAAGGATGATCACAAGGCCGATGTGGGCCTGATCCTGTCGAAGAAGTTCGGGTATGTAGGAATCGTCGATTCAATTCCCGGATCCCCCGCGGCAAAGGCCGGGCTGACGACCACCGATGTTCTGGAAACCATCAACGGTGTTGCCACGCGCGATATGCCGCTGGCGTTCGCCCAACTGCTGCTGGAAGGCGATACCGGTAGCACCGTGGAACTGGGCGTGCTGCGCTTCCGCAAACCGGAGCCGCAGAAACTGACTCTGACGCGCGCCATGGTGGAATATCCCTCGGTAACCGCGAAGATGCTGCCCGATCAGGTAGGCCTGATCCAGGCTTCCAGCCTGGATGGCAACCGGGTGAAGGACATCGCCGCGAAGGTGGACGACCTGCAAAAGCAAGGCGCGAAGGAACTGATTCTGGATTTGCGTCATAGTGCCACCGGCGGCCCCGAAGCGGGCGAGCAACTGGCCAATTTGTTTTTGGACAAGGGGCTGATCACCTACAGTGAAGGCCAACGGGTGGAGCGCCACGATGTGAACGCGGAGGCAGCCAACGATCGTAGCCATCTTCCTTTGGCGGTGATTGTGAACCGCGGAACGGCCGATGGGGCTGAGATCGCGGCGGCCGCGCTGATGGACGATAAACGAGCGGAAGTGATTGGCGAGCGCACCTATGGCGACGCCTCCATCCGCAAGCCGATCACCATGGACGATGGGTCGGCAGTGATTCTTTCGGTCGCGAAATACTATTCGCCATCCGGCAAAGCCATTCAGGACACCGGCGTCACACCCTCGGTTCCGGTTCAGGAAACCGAGCCGGTTACGGTGGATGACGACGGCAATCCGCAAGCGGTGGAACCACCGCAACAGCCCTCCGGCGACGATTTGCTGCTCAAGAAGGCGATCGAAGTGGTGACCAAGGGCAACCATGAAGTGGTTTCGAATGCTCCCCAGCAGAAAGAATCCACGCCTCCGGGCCCGGCGCTGACGCCACTCAATGTGCCCAAGCCGGGACAGAAGTAGCGTTCGGTCCGTGCCCATTTACGAATACAAATGCGAAGGCTGCGGCGAAACCTTCGTGGTGATCCAGAAGTTTGCCGATGAGCCAGTGACGGTTCACGAAAAATGCGGCGGACATGTGCATCGGTTGATGTCCGCGCCGTCTTTCCAGTTCAAAGGCTCGGGCTGGTACGTCACCGATTATGCCAAGGGCAGCGGCAACGTGCCGGCCAAGCCTGATTCCCATAAGGACGATTCGGGAAAGTCTGAGTCCGGGAAAAGCGAATCGGGCAAGTCTGAATCAGGCAGGTCTGAATCAGGTAAGTCCGAATCGAGCAAAAGCGACTCTTCGAGTAAGACCTCTGGCGACACCGCTACGAAGACCGAATCGAAGCCGGCGCCCAGCAGCAACAACAGCGCGAAGAACGATTAAGCGTCCGCTTAGCTGCGGTGTACCGGATCGATCCAGCGCGATTCCGACGGCGGCTCCGGGCTCTGAATATCCAGATTCACCACGATGGGATCCTGGCCGCTGCGAACCACCACGGCCTCCACCGGATTGCTGGGATCCGCGTTGATCTCCTGATGCGGAAGGAAGGGCGGTACGAACACAAAATCGCCCGGTCCGGCTTCATCGGCGAATTCCAGGTTTTCACCCCAGCGGAATCGCGCGCGGCCCCGGATGATATAGAGAACCGTCTCCAGGTCGCCGTGATGATGCGCGCCCGTCTTGGCATCGGGCTGGATTAAAACCGTGCCCGCCCAGATTTTTGTGGCGCCGGTGCGTGCATGGTCGATGGCCGCGGCTCGCGTCATGCCCGGGGTTTGGGGCGTGTTGGTATCCAGTTCGTGCTCGCGTATGATTTTTACGGCGCTCATCAGGACAAGGCCGGCGCGAGCCTGGCTTCGGTCGCCGCCCTCCGTTTGTTCAACAGTTCGTTAATGGCCCGGCTTTCGTCGGCGAGCTCGCGGAATTGCTCCGGGAACAGCGATTGATAGCCATCGGAGAGCGCGCGGTCGGGGTTCGGATGCACTTCGACGATCAGCCCGGATGCGCCCGCCGCCACGGCCGCCAGCGCCATGGGATGAACCTTGTCGCGCTTGCCGGTGCCGTGGCTGGGATCCACGATGATGGGCAGATGGCTCAGGCGCTGCACGGCCGGAACCACGCTCAGATCGAGAGTGTTACGCGTGTGATCCGCAAAAGTCCGGACGCCGCGCTCGCACAGGATCACCTGATAGTTGCCTTCCGAGAGAATGTACTCGGCGGCCATCAGGAACTCTTCGAGCGTGGAAGCCATGCCGCGTTTCAGCAGCACCGGTTTGCGGGAGCGGCCGGCGCGGCGCAACAGCGCAAAGTTCTGCATGTTACGCGCCCCAATCTGCAGGCAATCAGCGTATTCCTCCACCAGATCGAAAGTTTCTACGTCGATGGCTTCGGTGACAATGCCGAGGCCGGTCTCCTCGCGGGCATCCGCCAGGTAGCGCAGGCCCTCTTCGCCCAAGCCTTGAAACGCGTAGGGCGAAGTGCGCGGCTTGTATGCGCCGCCGCGCAGCAGCTGCGCACCCGCCGCTTTCACGGCCCTGGCTGATTCCAGAATTTGTTCCCGGCTCTCAACCGAACAAGGACCCGCGCATAAGGCCAGTTCGTCGCCCCCCACCAGCACGCCGGCCACGTCGACGATCGTGTTGTCGGGCTTCACCTCGCGGCTTACCAGCTTGTAGGGCTTCGAAACCGGGATGGCTTCGGCCACTCCTGGCAGGCTTTCGAACTCCTCGGCCGGAACCGGGCCATGGTTGCCCGTGATTCCAACGGCGGTGCGCTCGGCGCCCGGCATCACGTGCGGACGGAAGCCCAGGCTCTGAATTTTGGCGCAAACCTGAGCGATATCCTGCTCGGTGGCCTGCGCACGCATGACGATCAGCACGCGAAATTGCCCTCCGGGACCAGTGTAACAACAGCGCTAAACCAGCAGGCCACGGAATTTGGGGTTTTCGTAGCCCGGGAACACGGACTTGAGATTGGAATTACCCAGGTGCCTGGCAACCAGCTCACTCAGGACGTCGCGAAAATCGGTGGTGAGCGCCAGGTCTCGAGCCTCATACAGCTGCTCTTCCTGCAGGCCCGGCCAATCGCCGTGGATCTTGCCGCCGCGCACATCGCCACCCAGGACAAACATGACGTTGGCATGGCCATGATCGGTTCCCCGATCGCCGTTCTCTTTTGCGGTGCGGCCGAACTCGGACATGGTCACCAGGGTAACGTCTTCCATGCGATCGCCCAGGTCTTGATAAAAAGCTGCCAGGGCCTGGCCGAATTGCCCCAGATTATTGGCAAGCTGGCCGTTGGTGGGCTGTCCGCCCACTTCATTCACGTGCGTGTCCCAGCCGCCAATGTCGGCGAACGCCACTTCCATACCCACGTTGGACTTGATCAACTGCGCGATCTGCTGCAAGCCTTTGCCGAAGCCGCCATTGCCATAATTCGCGCCATTGGCCGGCACGTAGGACTGCTTCTGAATAGATTGCATCATCTTCACGGCGTTGAATGTCTCCCGGCCGGTGCCATGCAGCGTAGCGTCCAGGGTGTTTTCATACATGCTCTCGAAGGTAGCTGCGCCGCGCGTGTCATGCACCTGAAAATCGTTCAGGCTGCGGACTGCCACGGCATCGTTCTTTCCGCGCAGGCTGCGCGCCAGCGTATCGCCCAGGCTGACGGCGCGCAAAGGGGATCCCGCGCCAGTCTCCTTCGGCAATGCCCGGTTTAACCAGCCATCGGTGGCCCCGTGGAAGCCGGGCGTGCCAGACTCCATATAATCCTGCGCGTCGAAATGCGAGCGCGAGGGATCGGGCGATCCCACGGCATCGACAATCGCCAGGTGCCGGGCGTCGAACATCGGCTTCAGTGGCGCAAGCGCGGGGTGCAATCCAAAAAATCCGTCCAGATCGATGGCTGAATTGGGCGTGCCGTCGGGCTTGGGGATGGCGATGGAGGGCCGCAGTTCGTAATAACGCGGCTCTCCGAAAGGGATCACCATGTTCAAGCCATCCACCGCGCCGCGCTGGAAGATAGCCACCAGGATCTTCTTGCGATCCGCGGCGGAGCCAGCGGCATCGGCCGCGAACACCGAGCGCGACAACCACACCGGCAATGAGCCGACGCCGAACATCGCGAGCGCCGAGCCTTTCAGAAATACACGTCTGGACGGCATATTGGTATTACCTTTTTTGGAAATCCGGGGACCCGATTACCAGGGCGGCAACCAGGGCCGGATTTTTCTGCTTGTTTTCTTCCAAAGCTTTGTCGATGGCGGCACGGGTTTCGGGCGACATGGCGCGGAACATCAGGGCCTTGGCCACCTCACCCGGGTCGTCACCAAAGCGCGATACATCCACTTTCACGCTCTCCACGCGATTTTGCGCCAGCTGCAGCGCGAAGTTCATGCGTCCCAGCAACGACGCCGAATTCACCCACTCCGAGTTTAAGTTGGAATAGCCGGTGGGCTCCAGCTTCCGATACAGCGGCTCGCCCATTTGCCCCACTTGATTCGCCAGCGCCCAGCCATCCATCACGTTGGCGTCCAACGCGCGCGCCGAACTGGCCACCATCTCAAAAGGTGATTTCACTTTGGATCGATACGCGCCCTGGGACCAGAATTCCTTCGAGTTCAACATCGTTTTCATCACTTCGCGAATGCTGCCGTTGGTGGCGAGGAAGGTCTGCGCCATCTTGTTCACCAACGCCTCTGGTGGATTGTCGGCTACGAAGCGCTGCGCCAGTTCGCTCGAAATGAAGTGCGCCGTGGAGGGATGCCGCGCCAGGATATCCAGCACCTGTTCGCCATCCTCCATCCCGCCGCCGGCCGCGATAACGTGCCCCAGCACGATCTTTTCGCCCTTATCGTGCAGCTTGTCGTTATAGAAGAAGACGCCGCCCTTACGCGGGTCTTGAATGCCCCAGCCAGTGAAACAGCGCGCTACTTCGGTGACATCTTTCTGTGTGTAGCCGCCGTTCACCCCCAGCGTGTGCAGTTCCATCAACTCACGTCCGTAGTTCTCGTTCAGCCCGCGCTTCACTTTGCGCTTCTTGTCGTTGGCGTCCAGATCCGCGCGCACGGATTCGGAATTATCCAGGAAAAAAAGCATGGCGGGGCTTTTGGCCGTGGCTTCCAGCAGGTCCCGAAACTGGCCAAGCACATGCGGGCGAATGGCCTCACGTTCGTATTGCGGGACCATAAAACGATCCGCGCCCTTCTCGTAGAAGACGTTGAAATGGTTAAACCAGAAGTCGTCCAGCTCTTCGGCCAGCTGGCGCGTGCTTTCCACCGCCCGCAGCATCTTAGAATCCAGCAGGTCATAAGCCACCACTTGCTGGGGACCATTCAATAAAAAGATTTCGCGCCGCACGGTGCTCGAAGCCGGCCCGAAGAGTTGCAGGCGCTGTCTTTGAGTCATAGCCACCAGCATGTCCTCGATTTTTTCCGGCGCCATGGATTCCAGCAGTTCGCGCTTTCTTTCGCCATTGCCGGAACGCACGGTTTCCAGCTCGGTGGGAGTGAGCACCTCCTCCAGCGGACGCATCGGTTCCAGCTCTTCCTTCAAATCGGCAGGCGCAGGCGCGCCGGAAGCTTGGGCAATCCTGGTTTTGTAGCGCACCAGGAAACGCTCGATGCTGGCGCGCAGCAAAAGATCGTCCGGCAATGGCTGCTTGCCTTGCGCGATGGCCCGGATCATCTGCGGAGGCGGATAATGCTGCACCGCTTCCAGCGGCGTCATACGCAGCGACTCCAGCGCCCGCAGCCGCGCTTCCAGCACGGGATTCTCGTCCATGCGATCGGGATGCAGCTGTTGGTCCATCCATTTCTTCAAGCCCATGCGCTTTACGCGATCGATATCGCCGGGCCGGGGTCCAAACGTCAGCCGATCCAGCGCGTGCAGGATCTGTTCGTCCTTTGAAAGCTTCTTTTGAAATAGTTTGGAATCGTCGGCCGGCTTGGGCTTTTTGGGTTTCGCGGCGGCCGGGAGGCAGAGAAGCATGCCGCAGAGCATCGGGGCCAGGAAAGTACTGCTGGTTTTCATGAGCCTACTATCAATTAAACGTCATTCCGGCTCAGAAGTTTACGTCGATTTCCACTTAGGTATTGACGATGTATTATAAGACTAGTACACTGTTACTTGGCTGCGACATTCAAACCCGCTCCTCGAGCCATCCAATTCTCACTGGATCAACGGAGCGGCGTCCCGGCTTACCGGCAGATTATCGATCAAATATTGGGTGGCATCGCCGCCGGCACTTTACAGCCTGGCGATCAGCTGCCTACCGTGCGTCAATTGGCTGTCGACCTGGCAATCAACCCGAATACCGTCGTCCGGGCCTATAGAGAGCTCGAAATTCGCGAGGTGCTTGCCACTCAGCAAGGGACGGGGACGTTCCTGACTGACAAGAAACCTGCCGTGGATGAGCTGGAACGCCAGCGCCGCATCGGGCAGCTCTGTGGCGAACTGTTGGCTCGTGCCGGAGCTGAGGGCATTGAGATCGCGGACATAATCGGCTATCTAAACGAACTGCAATCGGAGAGGAGAACCTGAACCATGTCGTCCTTAACACTTACCCCCAGAGTCTTAGCCTTACGATCCAAGCCTCAAATCAGCGCCGTGGGTACGGCGGTGTTCCTGGTTTGCCTGGCTCTGGGCCTGGCAGTCACGATGCGCTTTCACAACCCCGCGCCGCTCGGGGCCGGCCTGGCTATTGGCTTCTACTTCCTGTTCGCCATTCGCGTGGCGGAGCAGTGGGAGCGGGCGGCGGTGCTACGGCTGGGCCGTTACATCGGATTGCGCGGTCCGGGAATCTTCACCATCATTCCGGTGATCGATGAAATCAGCCTCTACGTGGACCAACGTGTGCGGGTGGTGGAAGTGAAGGCCGAGTCGGCGCTCACGCGGGACACGGTGCCGGTGAACGTGGATGCCATCGTGTTCTGGCTGGTATGGAACGCCGAGAAATCGATTCTGGAGGTGGTGAATTTCAGCGAAGCCATCATGATGAGCGCGCAAACAGCGCTGCGCGAATCCATAGGGCGGCACGATCTGGCACAGATGATCACGGAGCGCGAGACGCTGGGGCGCGAGCTGCAGCGCATTCTGGACGAAAAGACAAATCCGTGGGGCATCACGGTGCAATCGGTGGAGATTCGAGACGTTCATATTCCGCAGGCGCTGGAGGACGCCATGTCGCGCCAGGCGCAGGCTGAGCGGGAACGGCAGGCGCGCATCATTTTGGGCACGGCTGAGACCGACATCTCGGCGAAATTCGCGGAGGCCTCAAAGGTCTACATCAACAATCCGGTGGCGCTGCACTTGCGCGCGATGAACATGCTGTACGAAGCGATCAAGGAAAAAGGTTCGATGGTGATAGTCCCGTCGAGTGCAGTGGAGACCATGGGCCTGGGCGGCATGCTGGGCACGGCGTCGCTGTCCAGCCAAAAGCAATGACGCGCTTTCTATAATGAAGCATGTCCTCCAGCGCGGCGGAGATTGCTACGGCGGAAGCGATCGGCAAGTACGAACCCGTCATCGGGTTGGAGGTGCACGTCCAGCTCAATACGCGCACCAAGATTTTCTGCGGATGTCCCACCGGGTTCGGCGCGCCGCCGAATTCCAATGTCTGTCCGGTTTGCCTGGGTCTGCCGGGCGCGTTGCCGGTATTGAACCGGCGCGTGGTGGAGATGGCGATTCAGGCCGCCGTCGCGACGCATTGCAAAGTGAACGCCTTTTCGCGATTCGCTCGCAAGAACTACTTCTATCCGGACCTGCCCAAGGGCTATCAGATTTCGCAATATGATCAGCCGCTGGCAGAGCATGGCTGGGTGGAAGCGGTGGTGGACGGGGCGGTGAAGCGCATCGGCATCACGCGCATACATCTGGAAGACGACGCGGGCAAGAGTATTCACGACGGTTTTAAGGATTCCGATCGCTACACCTATGTGGATTTGAATCGCAGCGGCACGCCGTTGATCGAGATCGTGACCGAGCCGGATATTCGATCGTCGGACGAAGCCTACGCGTTCCTGACTGAATTGAAGCAGATCCTGCAATATGTCGCGGTGTCGGAGTGCGACATGGAGAAGGGCCAACTGCGCTGCGATGCCAACGTGTCGGTGCGATTGAAGGGCGCG
>DATHNM010000416.1:0-12694 GCA_035486095.1 Bryobacteraceae bacterium | reverse complement strand
GGGTTTCGTCTGGGTACGGTGGTGGACATGTCGATCGATTCCACGCGCCAGCCCTGGTTCGACAAAGCCACTTTCCCGGTGCAGCGTATCGCGGTCGATCGCGGCATCCGCATCGTTCCTGGCGGCTCCAGCATTCGCGATGGCTGCTACATCGGCAGAGGCGTGACGTGCATGCCGCCCATGTATATCAACACCGGCAGTTGGGTGGGCGATGGATCCATGATCGATTCGCACGCGCTGGTGGGAAGCTGCGCGCAGGTGGGATCGAATTGCCACATTTCCGCGGCGGCGCAGATCGGCGGAGTGCTGGAGCCGGTGGGGGCGCTGCCGGTGATCATCGAAGACGAAGTGTTGATGGGCGGCAATACCGGTGTCTATGAAGGAACCGTGGTGAAGCGTCGCGCGGTGCTGGGCTCGGGTGTTATTCTGAACCGTTCCACGCCGGTGTACGACGTGGCGCGCGGCCAGATCCATCGCGCTAACGACGAAGATCCGCTGGTGATTCCCGAGGGTGCGGTGGTGGTGGCCGGTTCGCGCGCCATCACTTCGGGGCCAGGTCTGGATTGGGGCTTATCCTTATACACGCCTGTCATCGTGAAGTATCGCGACGCTAAGACCGACACCAAGATTCAGCTGGAAGACTTGCTCAGATAGTCCAGCGTGGCGCGTGCGGTTTTTTCCCAAGTGAATTGCGCGGCGCGTTTTTGCGCGGCCACGGTTGAGATCTTGCCCGACGCCAGCAGCAGCAACGCATCGCGAATTTCGCGATCGCTGGCCGGGTCGAAGAAATGCACCGTCGATCGGGCGATCTCGCGCAGGGGCGCTATGTCGGAGCAGGCCACGGGAACTCCAGCCGCCATCGCCTCCAGCACAGGCATTCCGAAGCCTTCGAAAGTGGAGGGATAGATGAATCCCAGCGCGTTTCTGTAAAGGCTGCGCAGGTCTTCCCGCGGAATCCAGCCGGTGATTTCAACCGAGCCGCTGGCCAGACTCTCGATTTCTTTGGCGGCGAATCCACGCACGCCGGTCAGGATCAATTTCGGCGCGTTCTTCATTTGGGCATGCACCCGCAACAGCCGTTCCAGATTTTTGTGTGGATGGGTGGTGGAAACGCACAGCAAGAAATCCTTGGGATGTCGGCGATGGGCGATTTCCATGAACTCCCGCTCCACGCCGTGATGGATCACTTGCGCGGAGAGGCCGTAGTAGCGCCGCAGATCGTCGGCCGTGGCTTGAGAAACCGCGATGGCTCCGCGCGACCGTTTCGCCGCCGCCCAAACGAAGAAATTCCAGAACGGCAGATCGAACCAGCGAAAGTATTCCGGATGCCGCTTGTGCTGCAGGTCGTGGAACACCGTGACCATCGGGCAATCGCACAGCAGCGGCGCGGTGAATCCGGGATTGAACATAACCTTGAGCCGATGTTTGCGCGCGGCGAACGGGAGCGCGAACTGCTCCCATAGAATGCGCGCGGGACGGAAACTCGCTCCCACCGGCTGTGGAGCCCGTATGAAGTTTTTGCGATCGGGCACCAGATCCGCGCCGGTCTCACGGTTGGTGAAGATGATGTACTGGTTCTCCGAATCGATCTCGGCCAGCGCTGCGAGCAGATTTCGGAGATAGATCTCAGTGCCCCCAACGCCTCCAGGGATTAGGTAGAGAGCATTCACCCCAATGCGAATCATTAGCGGCCCATGCGAGCCAAAGCTTCGGTCGCGGGTGCGTTGTGGGGATCGAGCGCTAACACATGCTGATAATCATCCCGGGCTTGCGCCTGGTTTCCTTGGATGGCATGAATGTTTCCGAGATAGTAATACGTCATGGCGAACCCGGGATCCAGCCGCTGGGCCGTCGCCAGGGCGTCCAAAGCCTCCGTGTACTTTCCTGTCTTTCCGTATTCCATTCCGATCTGCGAATACACGTGGCCATTCGGATGCCGCGCCGCCGCCTGCTGGAGTTTCGCGATGGCTTGCTGGGGATTGCCTGCACAATCATACGCCAGCGCCCAATCCAGCAGCAGGTCCGATGTGGGCGGTTCCAGCGCCGCGGCTCTTCCAAACTCGTCCACCGAATCGGCGCAGGCGGCGGTCTGAAAATACGCTTGCGCCAATTGGAAGCGCGGCCGCAATTTCTGCGGCGACTTAGACACCGTGTCTTTCCACATGTCTATCGCGCTGCCCCAAAGGATATTCCGCTGGTACGTCATGGCGCCTTCCACTACCAGCACCAGCGCCAGCACACCCGCGAAAACGTTGCGGGAAGTTTTCCAGCGCCGCAGAAATTCGAGGGTAATGAACAGCAGGCCAATGAACGGAAGGTACATGCGGCGCTCCGCCAGGGGATCGCGGATCGGCGCGAAGGACGACGTAGGCGCCAACAGAATCAGAAACACGAACCATCCGTAGGATGCCATGGGAAAGCGCCGCCGGTAGATCCAGGCCAGGCAACTCACTGCTAGCAATCCGGCCAGGCCGAAGATCGCGCCGTGAGCGGTGACACTGCGCGAGATATCGATGTCGGGGTCAAGATTCTGGCCTAACGGCGCGACGAACAGGCGAATGTAATCCCAGATAACGCGGCACTCGGTGAAAAAATATTGATACCAGGTGAGACCCTGGATCTGGAACCCGGCGCTCTGGTTTCCGCGAAGAATGCGCAGGATGTTCAGCAGCGCGAAAACGGCGCCGGCCGCAATGGGAAGGTACAATTTCCAATTCCGCCAGATGACGGAGGGGGAGAATTCGAAGTTCCAATAGTAATCGGTGAGAATGAACAGGGCTGGAAGAACGACGGTGTGTTCCTTGGACAAAGCGGCCGCCGCGAACAGGGCCAGCAGCGCCAGGATTCTGGGGATGGATACTTCCGCGGTGGTGCGATAGAGATAGACCGTAAGGGCCGCCAGAACGAAAAACACGCTCAATGTTTCCGATCGGCTGGCGATGTAGCTGACCGATTCAGTCTGCACCGGATGCAGCAGAAAAAGCCCCGCCGCGAACAAGGACAGAATGCGAGCCTTCGATTCTTCCTCCGCGGCCCAGCTCAGCACCTTGCGAACCGACAGAAACGTGAGGATAGTGTTGAAGAAGTGCAGCAGCACATTGAGTGCGTGATAGCCGAACGTATCCTGTGCTCCGGATTGCTGATAGTTCAGCCAGAAAGTGAACATGAGCAGCGGACGCATCTGGCGCAGCCAATCGCGCAAACTGAGATAAGCGGCATCGGGCCGCATGTAAGTGAGATAGGTATCGTCCAGCAGAAATGGCCCGTGTATGGCCGGCCAATAGACTTCAAAGGCGGCGAACAGCGCGATGGCCAGGCTTGCGGCATAGATCCAGAACCAGGGCTTAGCGCGCGGCTCCGCGGCTGCGATGGACGGCGCGGGGCGGTTCGATCTCTTCGGTTTGCTACTCTTCATTGCGATTTTGCAATTGAAATTCAACAATCGCGATCCGCTGGGCCATCGCGATATTGGCGTCCTTCAGGTCTGAAATAACCACCGAAAGACGGTAGAGCACGATCACGAACAGGCAGAAGACCAATAGCATTAGGGCGAGCGGCGGGTCGCCGAGACCCAGTTGGTTTGAGATCCAGTTCAGCGCGAAAGAGGAACGTGACAGCACCAGGAGAATAACAGCCGCGGCCAGCCAGCTTACCGAATATTCCACGCGGATGTGCGAGCGGCGTACGGAAAACAGGATCATCGCCACCAGCAGAATGCTTAGACCCGTAGTGACATTGAGTAGGCGTTCCATGCTTTTATTCCCTTCTTCGGCGGCGCTCGAATTTCAGGACGTTGATAAACACTCCCAGCAGAACGTGGAAGATGTAATACAGCGATTTTACCGCGGTGATAGTGCTGCGGCCAGTCTTGCGCGGCCGCATGCGGCAAGGCACTTCCTGAAACTGGAAGCGCTTGCGCTGCAATACTACCAGTGCCTCAATTTCCGGGTATTCCAGGGGAAAACTCCCGGTGAACACTTGTAATGCCTGGCGGTTCACGCCCACGAATCCGGAAGTAGGATCACGCACCGGTTTCCCCAGAATGGGCCGCAGCACCAGGCGGAAAAACCAAATGCCAATGGCGCGAACTGAGTTGGTGTAGCCGCTGTTGCCATTCTGAAAGCGCGATCCGATGACCATGTGACACCCGGTCTCACGCAGCGTCTTCAGCAAAACCGGGATGTATTTGGGATCGTGCTGGCCATCGCCATCCACGCGGATCACATATTCGTAACCCAGTTCGTAGGCCAGTTTGTATCCGGCCTGAACACCGCCGCCCAGGCCCAGATGATACGGCAGGCGGAGCACGTGCGCGCCGGCCGCTCGCGCGTGTTGGTCCGTGCCGTCGGTGGAGGCATCATCCACAACCAGAATGGGTGCCTCCGGAACCACGCTGTGGACTTCCCGGATGACGCCGGCGATGGCGCCCACCTCATTAAAGGCCGGAATCAGAACCAGAAGCCGATCGGGTCCAGTTGCCTGTTTCAAAGGGCAGCCACCTGACGGGGACTGATCGAATAACGCCGGATCAGCCGGCGGAATTGCTTGGTTGTCAGGCGGCGTTTTATCCCGCGGCGCTGGCGCCAGATGGCGGGGAATCGCCCGAGCAATTCCAGATGGCCGCGAACGACATACCAGGGCAGACGGATGAAGCCGCCGCTCTCGCGCTGGAACTCAGCGGCCTTGCCCTGTCCGCGCAGCGCATAGATGAAATGCCAGAAGTAGCGCGACATGGCGTAATACGGCACCCGCAGCAGATCGAGCAGCGGAAAATTCTTGAAAATCACGAAGAGGCGATTGCGCTCCACATAGTATGCCTTGAGCGCAGACGCGTTGCCGGACGAATGCGAATAGCGATGTTCCACCACCGCATCGGCAACATACAGGCATTCCCATCCGGCCCAGCGCGCGCGCAGGCCAAGATCGGTGTCCTCGCAATATAAGAAAAAGCTCTCATCGAAGAGGCCGATTTCTTCCAGCATTTCGCGGCGATACAAGGCTGCGGAGCCGCTCGGCAAGAGCGCTTCTTCCTGGCGCCCATAGGCCCCCGGAGATTCCATGTGCCCACGCTGCTTGCTGCTTCCGTCCAGACAAAGCAGCATGCCTGCCGAATCCAGACCACTGTCGTCCGCCTGGCGAACTTGCGATGCACACATACCGACGTCGGAGCGCGGTTCCATCGCTAGCAGCAAAGCTTCCAACCAGCCGGGATGCGCTGTGGCATCGTCGTTCAGCACAGCCAGATAGGGAGCGTGGGACTGACGAAACGCTTGATTGACGGCTGCTCCGAAACCGACATTTCGATCGTTCGCGATCACCCGGACCCGGCCGCCGCCCGCCACCCGGCGCCGCGCGCTGTTGTCTACCACCACCACTTCAAAATCGGAAAACGTCTGGCGCTCCAGAGAGATCAAGCACTCGTCCAGACTTTCGTCCGCTGCCAACGTCGGAACAACCACCGTCACCGTTGGGTGGACTTGGCTGGGCCGAGGTTCTCGTGCCATCTCAGGTTGTGCCTGGCCGCCAATCCCCGAGACAAAACATAGGGTAGGATAGTGGCTTGCATAGACACTTACTATACATTCTCGTTGTGATTGGTGGGCTGGGGCAACTCCTGCCCGCGCAAACTTCCGCGCATCTCGGCGAACTCAAGCAACTCACCAACGGCGGAGAGAATGCTGAGGCGTATTGGGCGCCGGACGGGCAGCGGATCATTTTCCAATCGACGCGCGACAAGCTGGCCTGCGATCAGATTTTCATCATGAATCGCGATGGCTCGAACCAGCACATGGTGTCCACCGGTAAGGGCCGCACGACCTGCGGATATTTCTTGCCGGACAACAAACATATCTTGTATGCCTCAACGCATGAGTCTGGCGACGCGTGTCCGCCCGCCGCGGATCGCAGCAAGGGCTACGTGTGGGCTGTGTACCCAACGTACAAGGTTTATTTGGCCACTGATGACGGGAAAATTCTGAAGACGCTGGCCGGGGCGCCTGGCTACAACGCCGAAGGTACCGTGAATTTCAAGACCGGCAGGATTGTGTACACTTCCATGCAGTCGGGCGATCTGGATTTATGGACGATGAAACCGGATGGTTCAGACAAAAAGCAGCTCACCAAGACCGATGGATACGACGGGGGTCCGGTATTTTCGCGGGATGGCAAGCATCTGGTGTGGCGCGCGAATCATCCGCAAACGCCCGAAACAGAGCAGCGCTATCACGACTTGCTGAAAGAGAATCTCACGTCGCCGATGAAGATGGAACTGCAGGTTGCCGATGGCGAAGGAAAGAACGCGAAGCAGATCACGAATTTCGGCTGCGCCAGTTTTGCTCCCACCTTCACGCCGGATGGCAAGAAGATTCTGTTTGCGTCGAACAAGCACAACTGCGACGGACGAAAGTTTGAACTCTACCTCATCAACACGGATGGTACGGACCTGGAACAAGTGACCGATTTCGGCGGTTTCACGGCCTTTCCCGAGTTTGCGCCGGATGGAAAGACCATCGTTTTCGCATCCGACAGGGGCGCCAAGTCGCCCTACGAGTTTAATATCTTCACGGCCGATTGGAAGTAAGCCGCCAGACCTCTACAATCGTTGGATGGACCACCACACGGTTGCCGCCATCGCTATCGCGGGCAGTTGTCTGGATGTGCTGGGCAGTCTCTATCTTGCGTACGATTTGCTGGGTGGTCCGCATGGCCCGCTGCGGCTGCTGACCAGGGCCGTTACCTATTCGATTTTGTTTGGCCTGGGCTACGGGCTCGGCCTGGGCTTGCTCTTCGGCGTGGCTTCCGGCCTTTCGCTGGGGGTGACCGTCGCGATTGAGCTCAACCGGACATCGAAGCACCGGGATCATTACTCGCTGCCGTGGGAAACGTTATTCAGCTCAATTCGCGCAGCGGCCTTCAGCGCGGCGCTGTATCCTCAGGTTGGCCTGCGCTTCGCGCTTCTCTACTGCGTTTTATTGATAGGCGGGCAAGTGGCTGCCTACATCCGCGGCGTGCGCCCTTCCATGCAATATACGTCTGCGCGCGGCCCACGATTCACGCGCATCTTCATCCTGGCGTCTTTAGCGCGAACTGCCGGATATATCGTCGCAGCCCTTCTGTGCAGCGCGGTGGTCCGGCACGTCGAGCATCCCTGGTTGTTCGCCACTCGCTTAGGTGTGGTGACCGGATTGGTAACCGGCGTCGGCATGGCCTTCAGCCCTCACATCGAATACTACGCCGATCATCTGCCGCAGCGGCGCATGGGAGTGTTCGGCGTGGCGCTAATGTTCTGCGGCTTCGCACTGCAATCGCTGCAATATTGGCTGGCGGTATTTGACGTTCGCGTCACGTAGCAGAGCTCCTTCGCGCCGGGTGTTCCGAGCGAGCGGCTAGCGGGAAAAAATCGCTACAAAGAAGCCGTCGCCGGCATTTAATCCAGGCAGCCGTTCGGTGGTCTCCCAGGTGCCGCCCACCTCCTGGATCACCAGTTCGTTTTCCTCTTTTTCCAGCGAACATGTGGAATAGACCAGACGGCCGCCAGGGCCAAGATGTTCCAGCGCTTGCCGAACCAGCGCCACCTGCTTGCTATGCAGATCGGGCAGATCGGATGGCAGGAGCCGCCATTTAATTTCGGGATTCCGGCCCAGCGTGCCGGTTCCAGAGCACGGCGCGTCCACTAAAATACGATCGAACGCGCCGGCGCGGAAAGGCAGCGGCCGCGTGCCGTCCAGCACTACCAGGGGGCAGTTCATCTCGACCATCTGTGTCAGCCGATGCAGATGAAAATCGCACGCAACCGCCCGGACACCGGATTCGATGGCTTGCGCGGTCTTGTTGCCCGGCGCGGCGCACAGATCGAGAAACGTTTGGCCCGGGTGTAAATCCAGGAACGGCACAATAGACTGCGCTCCAATATCCTGTATGCGCCCCGTGCTGGCGACGTGTGTCTCGGCCGGTTGCAGGAAGGCGGCAGAGATTTTATTGGCTGTCTGGCGGCCAAATTGCCGATCCCATCGTTCCAGCAGCCAGGGTGGCATGGAAAGGTCGGTGGCGCGGTCCGGCCAAGGCACGGGCGTGCGATCGGTTTTTCTCAGGATAGCGTTCACCAGGCCGGCGGCCGGCGCTTTATGCACACGCTTCACCAGTTCCACGCTTTCGCCTACGGCGGCATGCGGCGGGATGCGATCCAGATAGCGAAGCTGATAAATGCCCATGCGCAGCGCTATGCGAACCTCGGGGTCGGGCGCGCGCGGCACGCGGCGGGCGATCAGATAATCAAGCTGCGCTTGATAGCGCAGACATCCGAAAACGATTTCCGAGGCGAGACCGGCATCGCGCGAGTCCAGCTGGGCCGATCGCTGCAGCAAAAGGTCGGATGCATAGCCACCGAGGTGGACTTTACGCAGGACATCGAAAGCGATCTGGCGCGCGGGTGAGATCAAGTTCTATTTTAGTAGGCAGTGCTCAAGAACAACGGAAGATATTGTGACGGCTGCGGACAAAAGCTGCCGCCGGGATCGCGGCTATCGCTGCAGGCGGTCTCGAAAGAGGAGGCGCAGACCCTGGGTGCGGGGGGAGTTGAGAATTCGGATGGGACGGTGACCATCGACCTGTGCCTGAATTGCCGCGTGCAGCGCGCGAACCGGATCAAGCACGGGTTCGCATGATGGTTAGGTGACAACCTATGGAACAACCTGGATGGTGAGGCTCTGGGTTTCTACGTGGCCGGCGTGATCTTGGGCAATCAGTTTGTAATCCGTGTCTTTGAGCGGCGAAACCTGGATGCAGTGGCTGACTGCCGGATGGAGTTGCTCTACTGGCGGCTCAATGCGCACGCTCTCGGCCGCGTTCACGCCGTAGCAAATGGTGGCGTGTTCGCCGCGGTGGATAGTAGGAGCTGCGTAGAAGCTCAGTATCTTCAGCTGGTCGCCCCCCAGCAATTCCAGCGTCCGGCGCGCATCTTGAACTTGCTTTCGAACGTCCGCCTTTTCCGCCTCGCGTGCGTCATACCAACGGGAAAAGAACGTCCATCCGTCGTAAGCCACTGCTAGCGCCACTGCCACGGTGAGATAGGGCAAAGCGCGGCGCAGAAGTCTGGCGGGTTGGGCGGAATCGCTCACGGCAAATTATTCGGGGCGCTCGACCGTCCAAGCAAATGGTCCACGCCATCGACAAAGCTGTCCAAGGGGAACGGCTTGGGCAGCACCAACAAACGCTCAGGGCTTTCGTTGTCGGGCAAAGGCTCCGACGAGAGCGCCAGAATCTTCAAGCCGGGAAGAGCGCGCGCAAGTTTCAGCACCGCCGTCACCCCCGCTTCAACTGTTGAGACATCCACAATGAGTAGATCCACACGCCGGTCAAGCATTTCGGCGGCGAGATCTTCGGCTTGTGCCACTTCCACGGTATGGTACCCGCGCCGCTCCAGTAAGCGGCACAGCAGCTTGCGGATAGAAAGATCGCTTTCAAGTATCAAAATAGGCGCGGGAGCGCCAGCGGAAAGTGGCTGCGGCGGCACGGCGGGAATAGTCGCGGGCACAGTTTCGAGAAGTGCGGGAATTGTTACCTTAACCTCACGTGCCTCAATTTCTGGGCGAGGACGAGGAAGTAACTGCGGTTCGTGGCTGCGCGGATGGATGGGTTCCGGCTCCAGGCGGCGCGGTTCAGCCACATCCTGGCTCGCCAACTTGCGCCGTGCCGGCATGAGCATGAGAGGAGCAACTGGTGGCTCCGCATGTTGCAAACTGGGCCGCCACATCCGATAGAAGCGCCCGCGGCAAACCCGGCAGCGGAAGGGCGCCAGAAACACGCAGGCCAGCAGAACATCCAGCGCATTCCGGCGGTTCGAAGGACGTATCTCGTCCGACCCGCAGCTGGCGCAGGAACGTCCCGCAACCGCCAGTTTCCGAGCGGCGATCGTTAACGGCCGGAACGCCGGTTCAGTTTGAGCGACACTTGGAACACGCGCCATAATGGGGCGATCTCAGGGGAATATCTTACGTAATGATTCTAGTGGCATTCGAAACGAAAATGTTGTCGCTCGCGCTGGTGTTGAGCGTCGGGACGGTGGTGGCACAACCAGTCGATCTAGTATTGCACAACGGTAAGATCGTGACGCTGGAACAAAGCGCGCCGCAAGCGCAGGGCCTGGCTGCGCGCGGCGGCAAGATTATTGCTGTTGGATCGAACCAAACAGTGGATGCTTTGGTGGGTCCGTCCACGCGGGTTATCGATCTCCACGGACGCCTGGCGATACCAGGATTCATCGAGGGGCACGGGCATTTCACCGAACTGGGCGCCTCCAAGATGATGCTGGATCTGCGCGGCGCGAAGAATTGGGATCAGATTGTCGCGCTGGTGGCCGCGGCGGCGCGCGAAGCCAAGCCCGGCACCTGGATTCTCGGTAGCGGCTTTCATCAGGCGAAATGGGATCGCGTGCCGCAGCCAAATGTGCGCGGATTTCCGGTGCACGAAAGCTTAAGCCGCGTTTCTCCGCATAACCCGGTCTGGCTGACACATGTAAGCGGCCACGCCGGTTTCGCGAATCAGGAAGCGCTGCGACAGGCCGGGATCGACAGGCAAACTCCGGATCCGGCGGGTGGTGAGATTTTGCGGGATACGCACGGCGATGCAACCGGACTGATGAATGAAGGCGCGCAAGAGTTGATCGGGCATGTGCTGGATTCGTATCGAGCGCGGCGTTCCCCGTCGGAGGCGGAAGCGGAAATCCGCCAGCAGATCAAACTGGCCGAGCGTGAATGTCTCTCGAAAGGGATTACCACTTTCGAGGATGCCGGGTCGCCTCTTGCCACCGTGGATCTGTTTCGCAAGATGGCGGAGCAAGGCCAGTTGGGGTTGCGCTTGTGGGTGATGCTGCGTGCGCCGCAATCCGATCTGGCAGCGAACTTGCACCGCTATTACATGCTCGGCGTGGGCGGCGATCATCTGACGGTGCGCGCGATCAAGGAGTACATGGATGGCGCGTTGGGATCGCGCGGCGCCTGGTTGCTGGCGCCTTATTCCGACCTGCCGGCCGACGCGCCTAATCGAAATGGCATCAACGTGGAGCAGCTCTCCTACATCCGCAAGACCGCGGAACTGGCCATCGACAGCGGTTTTCAGCTTTGCACCCACGCCATCGGAGATCGCGCGAATCGTGAGGTGTTGAATTTGTACCAGACGGTTTTTCGGGAGCATCCGGATAAGAAAAACCTGCGCTGGCGGATCGAGCACGCGCAGCATCTGGATCCAGCAGATATCCCGCGCTTCGGCGAGTTGG
This sequence comes from Bryobacteraceae bacterium, assembly GCA_035486095.1. Taxonomy (GTDB): domain Bacteria; phylum Acidobacteriota; class Terriglobia; order Bryobacterales; family Bryobacteraceae; genus Palsa-89. The sequence continues at coordinate 1,422 of DATHNM010000416.1, read as the reverse complement.
GCGTGATCGCGGCTATGCAGGGGATTCATTGCACCTCCGACGGTCCGTTCGTTGTTACCCGCTTGGGGCGCGAACGGGCTGAGGCGGGCGCCTATGTCTGGCAGAAGCTGATGAAATCGGGCGCGGTGGTGGGCAACGGCACCGATACGCCAGTAGAGGACGTAGACCCCATCCAGTGCTACTACGCGTCAGTGAGCCGGCGTCTGAAAGATGGGACGGTGTTTTTCCCGGATCAGCGGATGAGCCGCATGGAAGCGCTGCGGTCCTACACCATCAATAATGCGTACGCAGCGTTTGAGGAAGGCAGCAAGGGATCGCTGAAGGTGGGCAAACTGGCCGACGTGACAGTGTTATCGGGCGATATTTTGAACGTGCCGGAGAGCCAGATTCAGTCGGTGAAAGTGGATTACACCATCGTGGGCGGCAAGGTGATGTATGCGCGAGAAACGAAGTGATACTGCGAAAGAGTCCGGCGCCAGAACTGTATCAGTAGGTATCGCGCCATTCGCGCATTTGCCGGCGAATCTCGTCGCGAATCCGATCGGCACGTTCACGGGCCGCCTCGCGCCGGGCGTGCAAGGCCTCCCGCCGGACCTCACGGAACTCCCGCGCTTGTTCCCGGGCAGTTTCCCGGGCTTCTCTGGCTGCCTCCCGTGCCTCATCGCGCCACCGCCAGAATCCATCTGAATCCCGAAAACAAGCTGCGCCGCTCGTCACGGCGATCAGAACAATCGCAACCAAGCCGAGGAACAGGAGTTTCATGGGGTGATAGACGAAGGAAATCCGGATTTGTTCCGGAAAAGTTTGCTAAAGAATCGCGGTTTCCTCAATCGCCCGGCCTTCGGCGAAACGCTGGACATTCAGGTCCTGGGCGTCTATCACGTGGGTCTCGCCTTTGAGGATCAGATCCGCAAGAATGCGGCCGGTGGCGGGCGAATGCATCACGCCGTGGCCGCTGAAACCGTTAGCAAAGTAGAATCCGCGGACATCGGGCGAGGGACCCAAAATGGCGTGGTGGTCGGGCGACATTTCATACATCCCCGCCCAGCAGCGCCGGGGATTCACGGCCAGGTTGGCGAAATCGGGCACCCGCGAGGCGGCGTGCGTAAGAATTTTCTCGATATATGCGGGATCGAAGTCGGCGCGGAAGCCCGGCTCCTCATTGGGGTGAGCCCAGGCCATGAGCAATCCCAGGCCCTCCTGGCGGAAGTGCCAGCCAGTGGACATATCGATCATCATCGGCAGCCGTTCAGGGAGCCCGGGAAAAGGTTCGGTGGGCACCAGCATGCGGCGCAGCGGTTGCACCGGCAAGTCGACGCCGGCCATGCGCGCGATCCCCGCTGCCCAGGGGCCCGCGGCGTTCACCACCACCGGAGCCGAAATGCCGCCCTTTGAAGTGAGCACGCCGGAAACGGTGTCGTG
>DATHNM010000415.1:0-3720 GCA_035486095.1 Bryobacteraceae bacterium | reverse complement strand
GATCAAGCGCCCCTGTGTTCGCGAACCGTGCGCTTCATCAGCGGCATCCATTTCCCCCCTGGAATTGCGTTTACCAGCAACGCTCCGCTCTACGGCATCGAGAACAGCAATCGCGGCTGTCCGTTCCATGTCGAGTACATCAAAGGCCAGGACTTTCCGCCCGCGCGATCCATCGATGGCGTGCAACCGGGACTGGGTATTCTGACCGGCAAAGCGAACCTGAATGACAGCGCTGCAACGGCCGTCAATCCAGGCGGAGTCCCGTTGTTCAAACAAGGCGTGATGGTGGGTGGCATAGGCGTTGCCGGTGTGACGCCGGAGGTGGCCGAATTCGCGGCTCTGTCGGGCGCGGTGGGGGCGGGTTTCGGCGCAAATCCCGCGCCGCCCGGAGTGGTAATCATCGGAGGCATTGCGCTGCCGTTCGTCAACCAGACCACCAGGCCGGAGGGTTATGGGCCCGGATCGGCGGATGGGAGTTACGCCCTGGGCCCGCTGGGCAGTCCGAAGCCACCGCCGGAAGGTGATTTAGTGGCACCGCGCGCCGGACCCCTGGGCGGACTCACGCAAGACGAAGTGCAGGGCATCGTCAACGCGGCCGTGGCCGAGGCCAACCTGACGCGCGCGGTGATTCGATTGCCCATCGGCTCGCGCGCGCGCATGGTGATCGCGGTGGCCGATCTGGATGGGGCTATCATCGCGCTGCATCGCATGCCCGACGCCACGGTGTTCAGCATCGACGTAGCCGTCGCCAAATCGCGCAATGTGATTTTCTTCAGCGGGCCGAATCGCACATCCAGCGATTTGCCTGGGGTTCCCATGGGCACCGCGGTGACCAACCGGACCATCGGCTTCGGGGGACAACCGATTTATCCGCCCGGCATCGATGGCACGGCGCCGGGTCCGTTTTTTGAGCTCTATCAATTCGACACGCTGAATCCATGCACGCAGGGATCGCAAGCGGCGAATCCAAATCAAAACGGCGTGGTGTTTTTTCCCGGCGCTCTCCCTTTGTATAAGAACGGCGTGCTGGTGGGTGGGCTGGGCGTGAGCGGCGACGGCGTGGATCAGGACGATTTCGTTACCTCCGCGGGGGCCACCGGATTTGACGCGCCGGCGAATATTCAGGCCGATCAGATTATCGATCAGGGCGTTCGGCTGCCGTACCTCAAGTTCCCGCAGAATCCGACGTACTGACTGCCGCATCCGTGGCGCGCGATTCGCCTCGTCTCTGGGCCAGGGCGCGGAAGATTTCGCCGAAAGCGGGGACGCTGTGGCGCAATTTGTCGAAATCGGCCTTGGGGATAATCAGGACGTTCATCGCGCTGCGGGCTTGAATGGTCGCGTTGCGGCTCTGATCACTTAGCAGCGCCATCTCGCCAAAATAGTCGCCCGCGCTGAGCGTCGCGAGCAGCGTTTGCGCGCCGTCTTTTTCCTGCAACACAGCGCATTCGCCAGTCTCGATCACGTAGACGCTATCGCCCAGGTCGCCTTGCTGGAACACCACGTCGCCCGATTCGAAGTGCTGCTTCTGAATCCCAGATTCAGGGTCCAGTTTGGTTTGCGCCAGATCGGGTGGGAACAGCAAATGCAGCGTCCAATCGGATGCGATGCGCACCTTGCGATTCAGGCCCGGCATCTTCATCAGGTAGATGCAGCGCCACAAAATCCAGGCGAGCAAACCCGAAAGCTTCACGCCCAGAATCTGGGCCACTGCCGCGCCGTGGCCGAGCGAGCCGAGCGTTCCCAGGCCTTCGAACGCGAATTGGGCGCGCCGGCCTCCGCGAATGGTTGCTGCGATGTTGGTGGCCGCCGTGGTGGCTTCGCGAATGGCGTGCTGCGCGGTGGGCGGCGCTTCCTTGCCCGAGACGGTTTTCACCGAGGTACAATCGCCCAGCGCCCACACCTGCCCTTCGTAATCCTTTAATTCCAGACCGGTGTTGGTCAGCAGCTTGCCTTTGTCTTTTGCGCAATTGAGCTTCTGGATCACCGGCGGCAGCGCGGAAGGCACGGTACACACGATGGTCTTGCAGGGTATTTCGACGCCCGATTTCAGAATGGCTTTTTCTGAGGTCGCGGCCACCAACCGGTCTTCCAGAATAATCTCTACGCCACGTTTTCGCAGCGTCTTCTGCGCGAACAACGCCAGTGGTTCGGCCATCTCCTGCAGAATGCGGTTACGGGAGTGAACCAGCACCGCGCGATGCGGCTGGTTGCGCAATCGCAAGTAATTCCCCTTCACTGCCTGGACGAAATCGTTCAGCTCCGCGATCACTTCCACGCCCGAAAACCCGCCGCCGCCCACCACAAACGTCAGCAGCTTGCCGCGCAGTTCGGCATCTTCCTCCACGTCGGCCTCTTCCAGCGTGCGAATCACGTGATTACGCAGGATCATGGCATCAGCCAGGGTCTTGAACGGCAGCGCGTTCTCCAGCATGCCAGGCATGCCATAGAAGTTCGTTACATTGCCGAGTGCGATCACCAGATGGTCATAGGGCAGCTTGAGCTGGCGCGGGCGAAAACCGGGACTGACGGTCACCACCTTGTTCGCCAGATCGATGTCTTCAATCTCGCGCGTCACCAGATTCGTGCGTGGGCAAAGTCTGCGGATGGGCGAGACTACGTTGGCCAGGCCGATGGAGCCCGAAATTACCTCCGACAACATCGGTTGGTAGACCCAATAATTTTCGCGATTCACCAGCGTAATGGTGGCCTCATCGGGCCGCAGCAGCTTTTCCAGCGCGCGGGCCGTATAGACGCCGGCGAATCCGCCGCCCAAGATGACGATTTGTTTGGGGGCGGAGCTCATGTTCGGATCGTTTCAAGTGTAATATTAGGCCATCGGCGGGTGGGGATGGGTTGTTCAGGCCGGACTCAGCGGCCGGATGTGCGATGCTTCCAGTCGTACTTGTCTATCTGGTTGAAACAATTCCACTTGACGCTTGTCATTCGGATCGGTCATAATGATGTAGGACTATTCCGGTCCAAGATCGGATTTTGAATGCTCAAGCTTACGAAGAAAGCCGATTACGGGCTCATCGCTTTGAAGCATTTAGCGGTGAATTCGCCCGCCAGTTCCAGCGCCAAAGAGATTGCGGAAACCTATGGCATTCCTGCGGCGTTGCTATCGAAAATTTTGCAGAAGCTGGTGAAGAGCGGTTTCCTGCGTTCCGAGCATGGAACCAACGGCGGCTATAAACTGGCTCGCGATCCGAAAGAGATCACCGCGTACGAAGTGATCCGGACTATTGATGGGCCCATTTTTCTGACTGCCTGTTTTACCGAGCATGGCTATTGCGTCCACACGGACAAATGCACGGTGCGCGATCCGCTGCAGAAGGTTCACGAAGGAATCCTGCGGCTTTTGGCGAGCATCAGCATCTCAGATATGTCCGTGGATTCGAAAGCGGAATCCAAAATGGAAGACGATGTGGCGAAGCACGCGGATCGTTTGTACGACCTGGCGATAACGCCGACGATGTAAAGAGGGCGATGTGAAAAGGGCGATGTGAAAAAGGAAGAGATATGAAACTGCCAATCTACATGGACTATCACGCGACCACGCCGATGGATCCTCGCGTGTTCGAGGCGATGAAGCCGTATTTCCTTCAGACCTTTGGGAACGCTGCCAGCCGCAATCACAGCTTCGGCTGGGAAGCCGAAGAGGCTGTCGAAAAGTCGCGGAAGCAGATCGCGAGCCTGATTGGCGCAACCGCCAAGGAG
>DATHNM010000414.1:0-2958 GCA_035486095.1 Bryobacteraceae bacterium | reverse complement strand
CCAGCGTGGAGTGGGATTCGCCCGCGCAACGGGGCGGGTTGATGGCGCAAGATCAGGTCTTGGCGCTAGACGGCGCGCGGGTGAGCGCAAAGTCGATGGATGAGGCGCTCAAGTTCAAGAAGGCCGGCGAGAAGGTTCGGTTTCTTGTGTCGCGCCGCGGGACGATCCGAGAGATGGAAGTGGTGCTGGGGCAGAAAGTGGAGAAAAGCTTTAAGGTGAAGCCCGTCGCCAGCCCGACGGGACTTCAGGCTGAAATTCTTGATAACTGGCTGAAGCAAAAATCACCGTGAAAAATTCAAAAGCACCGGTCGTGGGAGGCCGTGAAATATCGGTCCCCTTGCTGACGCGCAGGGCTACTTTGGGCCTGCCGCTTTGCCCGAATTGTAGCCCCGCGCGTAAGCCAGGGGACAGGCGCCCGTGGCCGCGACCGTTAGGGAGACGGTGCTTGGGCTGATTTAGCGCGGTTCACTGGCCGGAGCTGGGGGCGCTGGAGGCGGAGTAGCAGTGAGCGGATTAAGGCCTGTTCCTGAGATTGAACTGTTGTACGTCGGGACATCCTTCTCCATGAGCGTCTTAAACTCAGCCTGCACCGCGTGCAGTTGATTCTCAAGGCCCAGCACCAGGCCGATGGCCGTCTCGGTTGGACCATAATCGGCGCTGCCGGCTACATCGCCCGCGCCCGTTCCGATTTCACCGTTCAACCAGATGAAATTCATGTACAGCTTGTAAGCGGTCTGAAAATACTTGTCGTCGCTGAGCGCATCCGCCCGCGTGATGAGCTGGTATTCCACCTGCTGCATTTTCTGGTCGATCGCGTTCATGGCCTTCAGGAGCGCCTCTTTGGCGCTTTGCGAGGCCACCGGCTTGCGGCCGTCCTCCAGCTGCTTGCGCATCCATTCGATCTGGTTCACCAGGTCGGCCGCGGTGCTGATATCGTCGCGAACCTTCACCTGCAGTCTTACGGAAGCTTCCAAATCCGCGTCCGTGCCGTGGCTGGTGGGAGGCCGCAGGATCTCGAGCGGCTGTGTGTACGTCTGCCCTTCCACGGTCAAGCGTGCAGTGTATTTACCCGGCGCCGCGATAGGTCCCACTTCGGCTGGCTGCAGGCCCCAATGCGTGATCGGCCGGGTCTGCGTTTTCTCAAACCGAGGTTCATCCCAGATGTGTGGATTTTGCGGCGGTGTAGTGCGTAGCTCCACCAGGTGCGGTTTTTCGTAGCGCAGATCCCACGACACGCGATTAAGCCCGGCCTGTCCCTTGCCCACCTTCATCTCGCGAATCACCTTGTCATGCGAATCGAGAATCTCGAGTTTGATCTCATCCTTGGCAGGATCTTTGAGTGAATAATTCAGCAAGGCTTTCCCGCCGCGCAATAAACGATAGGTTGCGCGCGGGGCATAGAATCGTACGGACGCCTCTGTGCCAGACTCGGACTGTTCGAGTGGCGTTAGATCCTCGAGAATATAGAACCCGCGACCGTAGGTGGACACCACCAGGTCATGATAGTTTTTTTGGACCACGATCCACGAAACCGGCGAGGGCGGCAATCCATCTTTGAGCTGTTTCCAATTTGCGCCATCGTCCATGGAATAATACAGTGCGTTGCCGGTGCCGGCGAACAACATGCCTTTGCGATTCGGATTCTCAGTGATCACGCGGGCATAAGCCAGCGGCCCTTTGGGAAGGCTGTCGCTGATCTTGGTCCAGGTCTGGCCGAAATCGGTGGTCTTAAAAATGAACGGATCGCGGTTGTCCATCAGATGCAGGTCCACCGCCACGTAGGCTGTCCCGGCGTCGAAGTGAGAGGGCTGGATCTTGGATACTACCCCCCAGGCGGGCATGCCGGCGATATTTTTCGTCACATCGTTCCACTTGGCGCCGCCGTCCTTCGTGTACCAGACTTTTCCATCGTTGGTGCCGGCCCAGATCAAGCCCTTCTGAACATCGGAAGGCGCGATGGAAAAAACCACCTCGCCGTAGAACTGGCCGAGATTGTCGCCGACGATTCCTCCGGATGACACAATGCGGCTGGGATCCTGCGTAGACAGGTCCGGACTGATCACGCTCCAACTGATGCCGGCGTTGGAGGTCCGAAAGATAACTTGGCATCCGTAATAGACGACGTTGTGTTCGAAAGGATCGATGGCCATGGGCGGCGTCCAGTGGCAGCGATACTTGGCCGCATTCGGCTCCGAATCCAGGGTGTGCAACCAGGGGCTGACGGAGCGCGCCATCTTGGTGGTGTAGTCGTAACGGGTCACCTCATCGCCGTAGCAAGTGGCCCAGACGATGTTGGGATCGGTGGGATCGGGAAGCGTAAAGCCGGATTCGCAGCCGCCCAGCCCGTGGTCCCAAGTGCTGAAGAAACCCCGGCCGAATCCGCCGAATCCTCCGAACCCACCCCCTCCGCCGCTGGGCGCGAATTGGCTGATCTCGGGTGAGTTACTCTGGCCGCGCATGGTGCCATCGTCCTGCATGTTCCCGTAAATTCGATATGGGACATCGTTGTCCACTTCCACGTGGTATATCTGGCCGATCGGAAGCGAAACGCGAGTCGCGGTTTGCCCATGATCCTTGGTCATGTACATACCGCCATCATGCGTCACCAGAATGCGATTGCTGTCCGTCGGATCAATCCAGATATCGTGCGTGTCGCCGCCCCAAGGGACCGTCTTAAAGGTCTTGCCGCCGTTACTGGACAGGTGGAAGCTGCTGTTGGCTACCAGCACCTCGTCTTCGTTGGTGGGCGACACAGCGATCCGAATGTAATAGCCGGCGCGCCCAACCAGGGCACGCGCCCAACTGGCCACGCTCCAGTTTTCGCCACCGTCATCGGATCGCCAGAGTGAACCTTGATCGGCAGTTTGGATCAATGCGTAAACACGGCCTGAGTCGGTATTAGCCACCGCGACGTCGATTTTTCCTACGGGCGATTTTGGCAACCCGTGGCCTTCCAGT
>DATHNM010000413.1:0-4950 GCA_035486095.1 Bryobacteraceae bacterium | reverse complement strand
GCCTCGCGGCCTGATCCCCGAGCCCTTCTGGGAGGCTTCACCAGGGCCCGTCAAGCGCACTCGACACCCGCTGTAATCGATGGCGAAAACCAGGAACGGCCTATTCAGATCCAATTCCGAATTGCAGAAGACGATTTCATTCTTCCGATTCAGCGCCAACAGCCACTCCAATTGGATCTCGTCATGCTGATCTCGGCATTCATGCCACAGCCCGATGGAAGTCTACGCCTGGGAACCGCCGGAAAGTTCCACGAAGAGATCTCCCTTGAGATTCCGGCCGGCTTCGCTTTGGAAGCGGATGCCCACCTGAAGAACGAGAACGCCTTCGCACGCTACCAGTCCGATGCCAAGACTACCGGCGGAAAGCTGGTCATAGTGCGTGAATTTCAGCTCAAACAGGATCAGGTTGCAGGGTCGATAAGGGCCGAGGTCGGTTCGTTTTGGAAAATGATCGGTGACGATCAAAAGCGGGCATTTGTGCTGCGGCGCACCAAACGAGTGGATCTGACGGAATGGATCCAATCCATCCCGGCTGACAAGACTAAACTCTACGGATTACAAGCCTACCAACAGCGGGAATACGACGCTTCCCGCCAATTGTTTGAGCGAGCGACGCAAGCCAATGCTAAGGATCTAACTGCGTGGAACAACTTGGGCCGCGCACTTGCTGCGATTGGAAAGTTGGAAGAAGCACAGGCGGCTTATGGGAAGCAAATAGCCCTGAATCCCAAGGATCCGTACGCATACAACAATCTTGGTCTGCTACAAGAGCGCGAAGGCTATGGCGACAGCGCGATCCAGAGCTTCAAGAAAGAACTGGAAGTGCGCCCGGGAGATCCATTCGCAATCGCGAATCTGCCGCGAGCTCTGATGCAGGCCGGGCGATGGAGCGAGGCCGAAGATGCAGCGTCGCGAGCCTTGCAGCTACAGCCAAGCAATTCACAGCAGCAATTGAATCTGGTCATGGCCAGAATCTGCCAGGGCAAGGTTGCCGCGCTAGAACAGGCGGTTGGTGCGGTGCTCGGAGTGTCCCCGTCTGGAAGCCTGCTCAATAGCGCGGCGTACGTTCTCGCTGAATGTGACAAGACCGAATTAGCAGAGTCTTATATACGCAGAGCGCTGGATCAGCTAGAGTCCACCGAAGGGTCCGCTCGAAGCACCGGCATGGCGGCGGCGATCAGATTTCAGAACGCGCGCCGAGCCTATCTGGATACCTATGGCTGGCTGCTGTTCAAGAAGGGCGAGAACGACCGAGCTATCAGCCTGCTGAACGCCGCCGCAAGCCTGGCGCCCGACGGAGTGGTCTATGCGCACCTGGCTCAAGCAGAATCGAAAGCTGGCCATGGCGCAATAGCTGGCTCAGCATGGCGCGAAGCCGCGCTCTTGCAGCCGGGCCGGCTCCCGCTTGTTCCGCCGGATGTTGCGGCGCAACTCGACCAGATCAAGCCTCTCTCGTTCGATCGTGTTTGGTTTCCGCTGGGAGCCGATTTGCCGGGCCAGCTGGCAGAATACCTGCGCGCCGGCCAGCCGTCCTACTTCTTTCTTGCTTCCAACGCGGATGGTAGCATCCAGTCCGTGCGCGAATTAGACATTGAAGATCAAGCCGCGGGAAAACTTGTGCCGGCCCTTCGTGCCATCAGGCTTCCGGTAATTCAAGTGGAGACTGCCCCGCTGCCAAGGGTGTTTTTCGTAAAGCTCATGCGCGGCGCGGATGGAAAAGTCATAGCTGCCCGGTCGGTTTCGAATGAAGCAGTCGCGATTGCCTCCGAACTTATGCCGGGAGAGTTTGCGTTGCCCGATGAGTCGCCGCAGCCGGCGGGGGACGCGGAGCGCGTCGGCGGAGATGTCAGCGCTCCCAGCATCAAGTTCAAAGTTGAGCCGGAGTATAGCGAGGAGGCGCGCATTGCCCGGTTCCAGGGTGCCGTGTTGTTGTTTATCGTGGTGGACAATTATGGCCTTCCTCGGGATATCAAGGTGCTACGAAGCCTTGGCCTGGGCTTGGATGAAAAGGCGATTGCCGCTGTGAGCAAATGGCAATTTAATCCCGGACAAAAGAGTGGCGTCCCGGTGAACGTACAAGCCCAGATCGAAGTGAACTTTCGGCTTCAAGATAACGATCAGAAGGTCCACTGGCGCCTGACGCGAGCAGAATTCAATCTTGCTGCTGGTGGGCTGCGGCCAACTATCGATAAAGTCGCGGCGCCCCATGTCGCAGGCGACGCCACCGCCGCCAGCGCTACAGTACGGTTCGACGTCGATGAAACCGGAATGGCCGTTGATGTACGGGTCGAAAAAACGTCGGACGACGAGTGGTCGCGCGATGTAGCGAACGCGCTTAGAAAATGGAAGTTCACTCCCGGCTCGCGGGATGGGAGCGCGGTTTTGGTTCCATGCAGGATGGATTTTGTTCGGGGGAACTAACCCTACCGCGGCGCCATGGAATTCAAGTGGCGCACGTTCTCAACCTACCCTGTTCCCGCTCCTGCCAACACGTTCGTCCCGAAAATCCGCATGCGCCCGCATCATATATACTCTTCACGAGCGAGGAGGCAATCAGATGAAGCGCTACATCCTGTTATTCGTCGCAGCGCTGCTGCTTTATGGCCCGCTGCGAACGCGATCCGTGGTTCATGCCGCGGCCGCCATGGCCCCGCGCTTTGAAGTGGACCCATTCTGGCCCAAGCCCCTGCCCAATCATTGGATTCTCGGCCAGACCATCGGCGTTTCCGCCGACTCGCAGGATCACATCTGGATCATCCATCGCGTCGGTTCTCTCGAAGCCGGGGAACAGCACGCCACCACTACTCCGCAAATCTCGCAATGCTGCGCCCCCGCGCCGCCCGTTCTGGAATTCGATCAGGAAGGCAATCTGATTGGACACTGGGGCGGTCCCGGGTCCGGCTACGATTGGCCGGATTCGGGGCACGGCATCACCGTGGACTATAAAGGCAACGTCTGGCTGGGTGGCAACGGCCGGGGACCGCAAAGCGGGCGCGGGGCCATCAACGGCCAGGATGAAGAGTCCAAGGCCGGCGACAAAGTGGATAGTTTCCACGACAACCAAATCCTCAAGTTCACTCAGGACGGAAAATTTCTGCTGCAGATCGGCAAGCCCGCCCACAGCAAGGGCAGCAACGATGTCGAAAATGTACGTTTGGCGGCCAAGACCTTCGTCGATCCCAAGACCAACGAATTGTACGTCGCCGATGGCTACGGCAACCATCGCGTGATCGTGTTCGACGCCGACACCGGCAAATACAAACGGCATTGGGGCGCGTACGGACACAAACCCGACGACGTGGATGCCGGCCCTTATAATCCGAACAGCCCGCCCGCGCAGCAATTTCGGAATCCAGTGCACTGCGCCATGCTCTCGCATGACGATCTGTTGTACGTCTGCGACCGCGTGAACGACCGGATACAGGTCTTCCACCCGGACGGAACTTTCGTCAAGGAAGCCTTCATCGAAAAACAGACGCTGGGTTCCGGTTCCGTCTGGGACATCGCGTTCTCGCAGGATCCGCGGCAAAAATTCCTGTACGTGGCGGATGGAGAAAACGATCGCGTGCACATTGTCGACCGCGATTCGCTCGAAGTCCTGACAACCTTCGGCGAGGGCGGCCGTCAGCCTGGCGAATTCTATGGCGTGCATAGCATCGCCAGCGATTCCAAGGGCAATATCTATACCACCGAAACCTATCGCGGGCAGCGCGTTCAGAGATTCGTGTATAAGGGTCTGGCGCCGGTGACCAGTAAAGACCAGCGCGTGCTGTGGCCCAAGCATTAAAGGAGAAAACATGCGGATCGATTGGAAAATTCTATTTCTGGCCGTTTGGGCCTCCGCACTTTCGGCGCAGGACTCGCACCCCAGCTGTAATAAATGTTCCGGCACTTACATCACCAGCGACGAAGTCCAGGCCTACCTGAAACGCTCGCCCGCCGACGCAGTGGTGACAGATCAGCAGGTGCGCGCCGTGGATGTAGGCAAGAGCCACGTCGATATCGGCGTGGTTTATCGCAACAGCAAAGCCAGTGGTGCGGTGGCTGAGCACGATCTGGTGAGCGAGGTGTATCACGTCATCGATGGCTCGGCGACATTGGTCCTGGGCTCCGACATCGTCGATTTGAAGCGCAGACCGGCGGACGATCGGGCGGTAAAGATGCTGAACGGGCCAGGCGGCAACGGCGTGTCCATTCGCAATGGAGTAACTTATCAGCTCAAGCCGGGCGACGTGGTGATCATACCGGCCGGGGTGGGGCATTGGTTCACAAAAATCGACGACCATATCTCCTACCTGATGGTGCGAATCGATCCGGACAAAGTAACGCCCCTGAAGGATGAAGCCGCATCCAAGGCCGATCTGAGCGCCGGCCTGGGAGCGCGCTAATGAAAACGCTTCGAACCGTGGCGATACTGGCGTCCATCTCTGCCATCCCTGGCTTGGCGGCCGTGTCTGGCGAAGCGGTGTATCAGCGTCGCTGCGCCTCCTGTCATGATGGCGGGAATGAAACCGCGCCTCCTCGCGACGCGTTGAAACAGCTCTCGGTTTCGCGCATTTTACGCACACTGGATTTTGGCGTCATGATCAACGTCGCCTACGTTCTCAATCGCGAAGAACGCGAGGCGGTGGCTAATTATCTGGGTGTCCAGCGGATCGACTTGCCGGTCCCGCCCCAAGCCTATTGCAAAGACCGTACCGTGAATATTGGCGCGTCGCCCAGTCCCGCCTGGAGCGGTTGGGGGCCCGACCTGACGAACACCCGCTACACCACCAGCAGCGGCATCACACTCAGCCAGGTGGGCAAACTGAAGCTGAAGTGGGCTTATGGATTTGAAGGCGATGTCAGCGCGTTCGGCGCGCCCACGGTGCTGGGCCAGACACTGTTTGTCGGCAGCGCGGGCGGCGCGGTGCAGGCGCTGAGCACGGATTCCGGCTGCGTTCGGTGGAT
>DATHNM010000412.1:0-2986 GCA_035486095.1 Bryobacteraceae bacterium | reverse complement strand
CACGGTTCGTGGTCCGGCCTTTACCGGAACCCGCGCCTGCAGCCGGGTCTCAATCATCATGCGCGCTTCCGCCGGATTCTTCACCAGCGCTTCGGTGTCGGACGTTCCGCCCACCGAGGCCAGGAACACGCGCGCGCCATCCACCAGAATTTCCAGTTGATGCGCTTCCTCCAGGCCGCGAATCACATCCACCGTATTGCGCGCCAGAACCACTTTGATGCTGTACTTGCCGTCTAACGGGAAGTTGTAATGAATCAACAGTCCGCCGCGTGTTCCCAGCGGCAGCCCTTCCACGCGTGTGTCTTGCGAAAGATCGGGCCGGGTGCGAAATGTTTGCGCCACCGCGCCCTGCGTGGGATCGCCAACCGCCAGCCGGCTCACCTTGCGCGACGCCGAAACGTAGCGCTCCAGCAGCGACGGCGACACGCCCAGCACGTCGGCATTATTATCGAAACCGTAACTTTCGTCGTCGGGCGGCAGCAGCGTGGAAGCATCCACATCCAACGCCAACAAATCGCGGACGGAATTGCTGTATTCAGTGCGGTTCAGGCGGTGCAGCGTGGCGTGGCCGGGAGTGGGGTTCGCGGCGTAGGCCTTGTCGAGCGAGCTTTCTAAAGATGATAGGAGTGCGCTAACGTCGGCTGCGCTGGGTTTCGGCATCCCAGATGGCGGCATGGCGCCCACGCGCAACTTGCGAATCACCATTTCCCATGTTTCGGCGTTCGCGGGAATATTCGCCACATCGATCTTTTCGAGCGTCAGGCCACCGGTTTTCGCTCGATCGTTGTGGCAGGTGACGCAGTATTTGTCGAGCAGGACGTGGGGAGAAGCCTGTGAGGCCGTGCTCTGCGCAAATGCCATCGGCAGTCCTGCCATGGCCGCGCAAACTATAGCAAAACCTACACTCTGCTTGATGATCCGCACAACTTACCCGTATGAATTTTATACTAAATAGATCCTGCATGCAAGGGCGCCTCCGCAGGCCTCAGTATTGGCCTGAAAATGCAGAATTTGCCCTGTAAGTGCGCTCCGGCGCGCTCTCTTGCATGCCGCTTAGTTTCCGATCGCCGCTGCGGCCGATTGGATTTTCTCCCCGGCGTTTTCAAGCACCTTGCCCACACGCACCACCTGCTCTTCGGCCAAGGCCCACTGCTTTTCTTCGATGCTTTCCCGAACCCCGGGTAGCGTCTTCACGCCATAACCGGTGTAGAGCCCGGGCGCATAGATCTGGTTGCGATACCACGGACGCCCGGGAAGTCCATCAGGCAGCGTGAGCGTCCGTTCCACGCCAATCAATTGCGCATTGATCTCGGGCAACGACGCCCGCGCCAGCCGATCGCCTTCCATGGCATGGGCCAGCATCTTTTCATATTGCTCGCTTGATCGTTCCAACACCGCCAGCCCATTTCGCAGCGGCGCGAGATTGATGAACGGCGGCACCGGATCCTTGGCCGGTGCGACCAGCGGACGCCGGGGATCGTTGGTGGCCGCGAAAACGCCATCGTCGATCTCGCGATTGCGTTCCAGAATGTCGGAGCGCTGCGTTTGGGCCAGGTGCTCGATTTCGTCCACATAACGGCGGATGGTATCGGTGAAATCGCTGAAGTCGAACGGAATGATTTCCGCATCGGCCAGGCGCAGGACGGCCAGCCCCACGGTTTCCGCAAGCGCCCGGCCGTAGCTGAAATCGGTGTCCGAAAAATGGGTGTACCAGTTGAAGTCGTCGTAAACCGAATGATAGATGCCGCCTTCATCTTCTCCACCGAAGCCCAGGTTCAGCGACGCAATACCCAGATGATCGATGAATGCCGAATAGTCGGACCCGGAGCCCAGCGCTCCAATGCGCAGATCGGCGCGTAGGCGAACTTCCTGCCGATCCTGCTGCTGCGACGTGGTGGCGGAGGCCGCGGCGCGCGCAATCTGGCGCATCTGCAGCCGCTTCCAGACCGTGAGGCCGGTCTCCGGGTCCTTCACGTCGCGCGCCACTCCGTTGATGAATTTCTCGAGCGTATGCGAACCCGACATATTCAGGAACCCGCGCCCGTTTCCGTCGCTATTGATGTAAACAGCGGCCTTGCGCTGCAACTCTTCGGCATGATCTTCCACCCATTCCGTGGAACCGAGCAACGCTTCCTCTTCCCCGTCCCACACGCAATAAACGATGGTGCGTTTGGGCCGCCAGCCCTGCTTCAGCAGGGTACCCAGGCCTCGAGCCTCCTCCAGCAGCGCATTCGTTCCCGCGATCGGATCCTCGGCGCCGTTCACCCAGGCATCGTGATGATTGCCGCGGATGATCCATTCGTCGGGATAGGTTGAGCCTGGGATGCGGGCGATCACGTCGTAAAGCGTTTTGGTGTCCCAATTGAAACTGACTTTGAGATGCACCTTGGCCGCGCCCGGACCCACGCGATACGTAATCGGCAGGCTGCCGCGCCAGTTCTCCGGCGCAACTTGCCCAGTGATGGCCGCCAGCAGAGGCTGCGCATCGCCATAGGAAATGGGCAGCGTGGGAACCTTTGTCAGCGTGGTCACTTCGCTGAGCTTCAGACGCTTGGCATTCTTGGTGGCTCCGATTCCGGGCGTCAACGGATCGCCCGGATAGACCGGCATATCCATTACGCTCCCGCGCTGCACTCCATCGGCGGGGCGAAATGGCCCAGCCGGATATGTTTCACCCTGGGCATATCCGTCGTCGCGCGGATCGGAATAAATGATGCAGCCCAGCGCGCCGTGCTCGCCGGCCAGCTTAGGCTTGATACCGCGCCAGGTCTGCCCATAGCGCGCGATCACAATGGCGCCCTGCACCGAAACGCCCAGGCGTTCCAGTTCCTTGTAATCGTCGGGAGCGCCGTAGTTGACGTACACCAGTGGCGCGGTTACGTCGCCGTCGATGGAATAGGCGTTATAAGACGGCAGCTGTTCATCCTGCTGCGCAGAGGTGGCATCACCCGCCACCGGCGGCTCCTGCAGCTTGGCTTTAAAATGG
>DATHNM010000411.1:0-3732 GCA_035486095.1 Bryobacteraceae bacterium | reverse complement strand
GAAAGCAATACATCGCCACTTCAACCGGATGGCATGTCTCGGTGGTGGGGGGCGCGGCTCTGGCTTTGTTTCCAGATCAGGACTGGCGGCTGGGTTCCACGCTGGTGGTATTTGCCTTGCCGGAGGGATCGCGATGAAGTTTTCTGGTTTAGCGGCTGTGGTGCTGGCCTGGGCGGCGTCCTGCGCGGCGCAGAGCCTGGCGAAGCAGGGCGAACAGGTGTTTGCGAAATCTTGCGCCACCGGTTACTGCCACGGAGTGCGAGGCGGTGCCGGCGGCGCTCCACGCCTGGCTGGCCGCAGCTTCAATCAGGCCTATATCAATGGCGTGGTCACGCGCGGCATCCCGGGCACTGGCATGGCATCATTCGCCAGTGTTTTGTCGCCGGCCGATTTGGTAGCCGTGGTTGCTTATGTGGCGACGCTCAATGGCGTGGTGAATCCGGACTCCGGGCCGGAGTCCGCGACGCCCTCGGGACCCAAACTCACCGGCGAAGCCGCTCGCGGCGCGCGCTTGTTCGCCGATGCCGTGCGTGGCTTTGGACGTTGCTCCACTTGTCATGAAGTGGGCGGTTTCGGAATTTCCGTGGCAGCTCCAATCGTACAAGTGCCGGCTTCCGTAGCGGCGCTGAAGGCGCTGCCGACGCCGGACGTGAAGACGGGCCTGGTGGACGATGAATCCATGCCGGTGCTGGTGTTGAGCAATGGCAAGCAGGCCACGCTGTTTTACGATCTGACCTCAGCTCCGCCGGTAGAGCGCAACACGCAACCGGGCACGGTGAAATTTACTGAGGGCAGCAGCTGGAAGCACGCGGCTGTTATCGGCGCATACAACGACGCCGAACTGGCCGCGATTCTTACCTACTTGCGCGCGGCGACCAAAGGCTCCTGAAGCTTTACTTCGCCGCTTTTTTCTCCGCGGCGCGAGCGCCGGCCAGAATATCCACCAGACCGTAGTTCCCTTCGTGGCAGGCGTACTCGAAGATGGGGCCCTTGGCTTTCCGCATCAGCATTTCGCCCGACCACGACCTGGTCCAGGTGCCCGGATCGTCCACGGTGAAGCGATAGACAATGGTGTCGTCGTTGATGCGCGTGAACCGCTCGATGACGTGCAGTTCCGGACTGGAGAAGATGTCCTGCCGGGCGGTGGAAGGCGGCCCGCGGAAGTTGGTTTTATCGCTGAAATTGGTGGAGTCCACCACCAGTGTGTCACCCTCCCAATGGCCGCGCGAATCTCCTGCCAACTGGTGGATGTTGGCGGCGATATGCGGACGGCCATCGAGCGCAATGGTGCGCGCCGCGTGGATCATTTCGGTGAGAATCACAACGGACGACGCATTTTGCAAAATCTGAAAATTGGCGTTGTATGTGGAACCCAGCATGGGAGGCCCATCGGCGCCCCACGTGATGCAGCGCTCACCCAGGCTGCGGGTTTCCGCGCTGACAGCGGCATCGCGATCGCGCGCCAGCGCGGCCTGTTCCTTGGCGCGCGCCTGCCCTTGCGGCGACAAGGGAGGAATTCGTCCATCCGGGGGATCGAAAACTATAGACGTCCGCAAACTCGGCGATCCCTTGGCGTACTTGTCGCCTTGCCAAATCACGTTGTCATAGTGGATGTCAGTGGCGGCCTGGCTATGATCCTCCTGCAGCTTTTTCTTCTCCAGGGCTGCCGCCTCGGCTTCGGTATAAAATTCCTTGGCGCCCAGCTCCTTGGGCCGTTCCAATGGAATGTAGGTACCGTTGGTCCAGTAGCCCTGTAGGTCGGGCTGCCCTTCCGGCGTGTGCGGCAGAGTCCAGGTCTTGGCCGCTTTCGCGGTGTCCTTGGCGGCGGGTTCGGCGCACGGGGCCGGCGACACCAGGAGAGCGAAACCAAAGGCTGCCAGAGCGACTGCTTGGAATCGAAGACGCATCGAGGTCCTCCTCTGTTCAAGGCCAGTCGGCCTAGCTGAGATCATCTCACTTTGGGAGGGCGAGCGCTATGGGTTTACCAGGCGGGACGGCTGTTTTTTACTTAGTTCACTCCTTAAGTTCAATAATGAACCATGATCCGGCTGACTGCCGACGAGCTAATTTCGCAGTATCCGATCCGAACTCGGTGGTGAAGTCACCAGACGCCTGGGACACAGGTTTGGACGATCAGATCGGCTGGAGCGCGGACTCGCGCGACGCAAGTACTCTTGACAACTTCACTCCAAGTGAGCAAAATATGAGTGGCGAAGAAAAGGCGAAATTGCATGAACCCAAACGCCGCTCGCGTCACTACGCTTGGACTGCGTCCGGATGTCAAAATCCTGGAATGCCTTCCCACCGGCCTCGCGCCGCTGGATGCCCTGCTCACACAGGGCCACGCTGAAGGCTTCCCGCGCGGCGCCATCTCGGAGATCCTCGGCCCGGAAAGCTCCGGCCGCACCACGCTGGTGCATGCTCTGCTGGCCGCCTCCACCGCCCAGCTTGAAATCTGCGCCTACGTCGACACCGACGACTCATTCGATCCCGTATCGGCCGCCGCGGCCGGGGTAGCTCTCTCGCAGCTTGTCTGGATCCGCTGCGGGCACAACGCCGGGCACGCGCTCAAAGCCGCCGATTATCTGCTCCACGCGGGCGGATTCGGCGCCATCGTACTCGACCTCTGCCAGGTTCCGCCGCGCGTTTCCAACCGCATCCCAATTTCCTATTGGTATCGATTCCGCCGCGCCATCGAAAACACGCCGACTATTCTTGCACTCGCTGAAAAAGAACCTGTGGCGAGATCCTGCGCATCGCTGATGCTGGATATCGAGCGCAAGAAAACCATTTGGACCGGCGCGCCCGGCTTTTCCCTCCTGCGCGAAGTGGAGCTCGCAGCGGCATCGCGCAAACCCGTGCGGCCGGCCCAGGCCGCCATCCATGCAAAGGCCATCCTATGATGTTCGCTTGCATTCACGGGCCTTCCGGCAATCTGCCTCAAATCGCCGCCGCTTTTTCGCCGGAGTTCGAACAAACCGCGCCCGACACGGTGGTCTTCCGCGTGGATGGCTTAGAACGAATGCATGGATCGCCGCAACAGATCGCCGAGGCCATAGCTCAACGCGCAGCCGACGAAGTCAATATCGCCATCGCCGAAACAGCCGACGCAGCCATCATTGCCGCCCGCAATTTTCCCGGTGTCACGGTCGCGCCAAATCTTTACGATCTGGATGTCGCCACGCTTGCGCTCACCGATGAGATGGCGCAGGTTTTCGAAAGCTGGGGAATTTATACGCTGGATCAACTGGCCGAATTGCCCGAAAATGGCCTCGCCGAACGCTTCGGGCCGCAGGGCGTCTACTTGCAGCAACTGGCGCGCGGCGCCATCCATCGGCCGCTCAAAATATTCCAGCCGGAGACCACGTATGCAGATCGTATCCAGCTGGATCATCCGGTCAGCCTGCTGGAGCCGCTGCTGTTCCTGATCGCGCGCCTGCTTAACGAGCAATGCGCCCGGCTGCTTTCGAATGCCATGGCGGCCAACGAAGTGACGATCTGTCTTGAGTTGGAAGACCGCACCGAGCATACCCGCACTTTGCACCTTCCCGTCCCTATGCGTGAAAGCAAGTCGCTCTTGAAGCTTCTGCAAATGGATCTCGAAGCGCATCCCCCCACGGCGCCCACTCTCGCGATCGCACTCACGCTTAAACCGGTGCACCCGCGTACCGTCCAAACCGGCATCTTTCTACCGGCCACGCCCGCACCCGACAAACTGGAACTGACGCTCGC
>DATHNM010000410.1:0-6491 GCA_035486095.1 Bryobacteraceae bacterium | reverse complement strand
GTCCGAAGGATGCCGTTACTCCCGCGGGCAATCCGGAGGCTGCCAGCGCCACGGAAAAGTTGAAGCCGTTTTCAGCGTTGATGGTTATGGTGCTGGCGCCCGTTGCGCCGGCATTCACACTCAGGCTGGAGGGCGTGGCGGAAAGACTGAAGCTGGGCTGAGCGGCGACTGTGATTGCGATGCTCGTTTTGCTGCTGATGCCCCCCGAGGTGCCGCCCGACCATCCAATGACGGTGACTGTGGAGGTTCCAAGCGGCGCGTTCGCGGCGGCGCTAAACGTCAGCGTGCTGGCGTGCGCGGTGGTCACCGGACTAAATGCTGCGGTAACGCCCGCGGGCAGGCCGGTAACAGAGAAGTTGACTGATCCGCTGAAGCCGCCTTGTGGAGCTACGGTCAGGGTGCTGGCCGCGCTGCCGCCCCCGGCCACCATCACGCTCGCCGGCGATGGCACGATGCTGTAGCCCAACACCGCATTCACGGTCAGATTGATGGTCGTTGTCATGCGCAGGCTGCCGGATGTGCCGGTAATCGTGACGATGGAAGCGCCTGTCGCCACGGAATTCGTCGCGGTCAGCGTCAGCTTGCCGCCTCCGGTTGGGCTGGTTTCGGTGAAGGACGCGGTCACGCCCGCGGGCAACCCCGAGGCAGCCAGGGTGACAGGGCCCTTGAAGCCATTTTGCGGAGTGATGGCGATGGTGGTGGTGTTCGATCCGCCGCTGGTGAGAGTAAGGTCCGCCGGCGTGGCCGAGATAGTGAATGCCGAAGTCGCGGTGATAGTAAGCGCCAGGCGCGCGGTGTTGGCCAGGCTGCCGGAAGTGCCGGTGACCGTAATGGTGGACGTGCCTGCGGCGGCCGAACTGCCCGCGATCAGCGTCAGCACGCTCGAAGTCATGGCGCTAGCGGGGCTGAAGGATGCAGTTACGCCCGCCGGCAATCCCGATACAGTCAGGTTCACCGGGCTGCTGAAGCCCTGCTGCGGGCTGACGGTAATGGTGTTGGTGCCGCTGGCTCCCGCGGCGATCGACAACGTAGAAGCGGATGAGGACAGCCCAAAGCCGGGCGCATTCGATGTTCCAGCCAGGCTGTTGATCAAAGGTTGGCCCGCTGGACTGCCCCAACCGGTGGCAAGATCGTAGCCGGTGAGCGCATTGAAGCCGTCATTGTTGCCGGTGCTGATGTCGTGAAGATCGCGAGCGAAGCTGGATCCGGCGCCGATGGCGTAGATCAGGGGATTGACGAATCCGACGCGCGACTGTTTGTTCGCAGCAATCTGCTGATTCGCCAAAGCCAGAAAGCCGGCCCACAAAGGCGCCGCCGCGCTGGTGCCCCCCACTTCCACCCACTGGCCGTTGTTGCAGATCAGAAACAGCTGGACGTCGGCGGTGAGCGCCACGTCGGGAATGTTGCGCATCGTAGCCGAGCCGCCAGCCGCGGTCATGAGTGCGGGTTGCTGATAACTGGGAATCGGCCAGGAAGTGCTCATCCCGCCGCCCGAACCGGACCAAGTTGTTTCCGCTTGCCAGGCGCCACCCGCACCGGCTGTGGTCAAACTGGTGCCGCCCACTACCGTGAGATTCGGATCGTCGGCCGGCGGCATGATCCCGGCCTGATACGCGCCATTGTCGCCCGACGCCTGAAACAGCGACTGCCCTTGCGCAATCATCTGCTTGAATATCTGTTCGGTGGTGGCGTTGGTGGGGCTGTAGCCCCAGGATGAGCTCAACTGGCTGGCCAGATTATCGGTGGCCATGCGGTTCAACACGTCGTTCCAGTTGGTTCCTTCGTACACGATGATGTTGGAGGCGCCTGGCGCCATGTAGGCCGCCA
Organism: Bryobacteraceae bacterium; assembly: GCA_035486095.1. Lineage (GTDB taxonomy): Bacteria > Acidobacteriota > Terriglobia > Bryobacterales > Bryobacteraceae > Palsa-89. The sequence continues at coordinate 4,664 of DATHNM010000410.1, read as the reverse complement.
TCATGATGTCCAGCGTCACTTCTACGTTTCCAGTGCCGGGCACGCCGTTGAAGCCATCCAGCAAGATGGTTTGCGTGGGAACCGGGGTGAGGCCGGCCTGCTTGAAATTGGCCTGCACATCGGCGGCGTAAAAACCATCCAGTTCGAACAGACCGATGGATTGCCCGGTGCCGTTGAGCGTTACCTGCGGTGCGTAGGCGGCCCGGAAATCGCCGCCGCTGAAAAGCCCGCTGGGCCCTGACCCGGTGGTGAGCGGAGTTCCGGCAGCCAGCGGCCGCGCCTTCAGATCCATGGGCCGCGGGACCACGAAGTTGTCAAGACCGGTGATATCGAGAATAGTCACGCCCGCGTCTAGCGACGGCTCGCGATCCGGCGCAAAGAAAGTGCCGCGAGTGGGGTGGCTCCAGTACGTCATGTGCAGGTGAAACGCGCTTTCGATATCGGCTACCGTTCCGCTGACGTCCAGAATGGTGCGATTGGGGTGCCGGCCGGTGATGGAGAGCCCGTTGGCTTCAAGGAACGCCCCCAGCGCCTGATAATCTTCTTCGGTGGGGCCGAAACGTTCGGCAAACTGCTCCGGCGTCAGATATTTCCGGAAGTTGGGACTCGCCGGGTCGACCACCTGCTTCAAAAGATTCTCCAGCTGGTCTGGATTGCGCAACGGGAGCCCGATCGCAAAGCTCATGCGGGTGGCCGGCGGCACCTGACCCATGGCTTTGGAAACCGCTACTGCTTCCGGAACGTGCCCTTTCAGAATTTGTGTGCCGGCTGCCTGGAGAGACGTTATGAATAAAAGTAGTACTGTCGCCCAGGCAGTCCTAGATAAAAGACGGACGGAAGGAATGCTTGACATGCTATGTCTTGCTTATCGAAGCCCATAGCGAAATTTTTCGGTGAAACTGGGCCTAGCGCGGGCGTAAAAACGCTCTAGTCGAATGTAGGGAAAGGTACTGTTTTGCTGGACCGCAGGAGGGGGGACCGCCAGCCGCGTTTTCGCAGCTGGCGGATCAGCTTCAGAAGAAAGGGTTTACTGGACGTTTGCGGAAATCAGGTTCCCGCTCTTCTCGGCCAGCAGCTTTTCGATGGTCGAGGTAAATTCCTGCTTCAGTTGCGCATTGAACTCGCCGCTGGCAGGCGCTGCGAACCCGGCGTGGATGTGCTTCACCTTGCCGTCGCGGCCCACGAAGAGCGTTGCCGGCCAGGTATTCAGATTTACGGCCTGCGGAACTTTCTCCCACATCTCGGCCGGCGCGCCGGCGATCAGGTAGGTGTACTCCACGCCATATTGTTTGATGAACGCGTGCACGCGATTCAGATCGTCCTGCTGCTCCGGCTCCTCGAAATCGAGCGCGACGATTTCCAGCCCCTGCGCGCGATACTTCTTGTAAAGCTGAACCAGATACTGCGCCTCGTCATGGCAGTTCGGGCACCATGTGCCGGTCACGATGGCCAGCACCACCTTGCCCTTGAATTTGGGATCGTTATTGGAAAGCACCTTGCCGTTTACGTCCGGGAAGCTATAGGCGAACACTTCGTTCGGATCCTTCATGGTGGTGTGCGTGGTGTAATCGGCGGGCGCGGGTAGCGCTTTGGCTTGCGCTTGGTTTTCTCGATATGCGGTGAGACTTCCCTGGCGCGGTCCGCCGCCCTTTTGCACCAGAGCCAGCGATCCATCCTGGGCCGGTGTTACCTCAAGCAGATAAGGGCGCTGTCCGTCGAAGTGGCTGAGCAGCCACTTGCCCTCGTGAAAGCTCCCGGTCAACGCGCCCGTGTCGCCATCCACGCGCAGAATGGCGGCTGTGACGTCGGCGCCGGATTGCTTCACAATAAATCGCCAGGCCTTTTCGCCTTTGCCGCTTTCAAACGGAACTATCCAGTTTCCGGCGATGTCGGGTGCCCCCGTGACGGCTGCGGGAGCGGCATAGCGCTTGGCCTGGAAGGCGTTGCCTTCCGGACCCGGCTCGCCGCCGCCACCATGCAGATGCACGATGCCGGTGAGTTGCCCGTCCTTCAACGTCGCGGTGATCTTGGTCAGGTAGTGTTCCTGATTTAATACCAGCGCGCCGTTCTCGAAAGTCGCCTTGGTGGTGTACTCCGGATCGTCTCCGTTGTAAAACGTGCCCTTGAGAGTGGGGCCGCTGCCCGAAATATCCAAGCGGAATGGGATGACGACGCCGTTTACGGTCACGCTGGCGTCCCAGCGCCCGTCGATGGCCGCGGCCGAATCCGCCCATGCGGCAATGGCGCCGAAGCCAGCCAGCGCTGCCGTCAGACTAATCATGTTCCTTGCGAGACCCTTCATGAGGTGGTTCCTTTCTTGTACTTTTTCCACTCGTCGGGCAGTCCTGGCTTCGTCGCCAGTAGGATTTCCAGGATCGCTCGCCGATCCTCCGCAGTCAGCTTCGCGAAATCGGGGCTCTGTTCGCGACCGGTTAAAACTTCCAGCAGACGATGATAAATGTAGCCCTTGGCTGGATCGGGTATGTCGTCGAATGCTTCCGAATAGATCAGGTAGCTGCAGGGGTATTTGAACAATCGCGTGCGCAGATCGAAATCCCGCAGCGAACGCCCTTGCGAGTCGCGTGGGCCGCGCGCCGCGAATTGCTGCGCAAACCCGGAATCGCCTTTCACCGGGCTTTCGAGCGCTGCTTCATTGGCGAAAAGCAGATAACGCAACAACTCTTCGGCGGGCTTTTCGTATTTTTTGCGCTGCTCGTCGGAGAGCGGATTCTGGCCTGCCTTGTACGACGCGATGCGCGTTTGATAATTCGTCAGGGTGATCAGATTGTGCATCTGGGTCTGATGCGCGAGCACCAGATGCGCGACGATGTCGCTGCTGCCGCTAAGATAAGCCGCCGGTTCAATCCATTTCGAAAGATCGCCGGCGTTGGCGCCCGCCGCCCGATCCAGTTGCTCGGGATGCTCTTTATCTTCCACCACCACGTTGCCCATATGCGTCTGGCTGCCGTGCGTTCCGGTGACGTACCATCCGCCCCAACGTTCGTTCAACGGGCTTTGCTGGCTGGTGATGAAGGCATGGGTCTCCTCGGCCTGCGTGCCGCTTGGCATGGTGAAGACGGAGCGCAGCAGAACGCCCGGAATGCCTCGTGTTCCGGCCGCGATATGGCATTGCGTGCAATCCAGTTCCGCGCGCTGGAAGACCGGATGATCGCTCTGATGCTCATCCAGGATGTAAAACATCGCGCCCTGCATCGGATCGAACGACACAAACTCCAGCACTTTGCCGTCGTGCACCTGGCCGACATACACGTCGTCGTTAAAGTACAACGCGCGCGGCGTTCGCGGGGTGATTTTCTTGTACTGGAAACTGGTTTTGGAAAAGACCAGGGTCTGCGAGTTGATTGGAATTTGCAGGCGGTCGAGCACCGACTTCAGATAGCCGTGCGCCGGTTCATAATCCAGCTTTACATCGCCATGATCCAAAAGCTTTTGCAACTGCGCGACCGGATCGGTCACCTCATGCGTGCGGTAATTGATAGGCTCATCGCTGAATGGAACGTAGCCCTGGTTGCGCACCGCGATTTGTCCCAACGCAGGCAACGCCAGGGACAACAGAACGCTGATGGCGGTGGGCGAGTTCATACTCGACTATCTCTACTGGTTTATATCAGAATGGGGTAACCCCGTCAAGGGGGCTTAGCTCCGGATCGGGGGTTGGCTCCCGAGGGTTTCGAGCTACATTCTAATGGATCGGAGATATCTTATGTCGATTGCGCGAAAAGCGCTGGGTGTATTTTCTCTGCTGGCGCTAACGAGTCTTCCGTTCGCGGTTGCACAGAGCCCGCAAACCAACCCGCCCTACATCGTGGAGTGGGTTTACAAAGTGAAGCTGGGCTATCAGGATGAGTTCTGGCAGATCTTCCAGAAGTATCAGATTGCCACGCTCAACAAAGAGAAGGAACTGGGCGGCGTAGTGAAGTACGAAGTTTTCCGGCCGGGCCTGCACACCAGCGAAGACCGCCGCTGGGATTATCGGATCGTGATTTACTACAAGGATGTCGCTTCGTCCTCGGCCGGAAGCAAGGTAGAGAAAATGTTGTTTCCCGATCAAGCCAAGATGAAACACGAAGAACAGCGGCGCTGGGAACTCACCGAAGTGCATTGGGATCTGCCCATTCACCAGATCGATCCGGATGCGGCGGAGCAATGACGATCGTCCCTAGCGGCGCCGCGCTGGGAGCGGAAATTCAGAACATCGAACTGCAGAACTTGAGCGCCTCGGACTTCAACGAAATCCACGGCGCGTGGCTGAAGCATCTGGTGGTGCGTTTTCGCGGCCAGCATCTCACTGTGGAAGACCTCATCGCTTTCAGCCGACGCTTTGGCGATCTGGATTGGGCGCCGGTGCAGGAGACCGGCCGCCGCTTCGTGGAGGGCCATCCGGAAATCTATGTGGTTTCCAACGTAATTGAAAACGGGATACCCATTGGCAGCCTGGGCGCGGGCGAAGCGGTGTGGCACACCGACATGTCCTATCTGGAAAATCCGCCCCAGGCCAGCATGCTCTATGCGCTGGAAATTCCACCATCCGGAGGCGACACACATTTCTGCAACATGTATCGCGCGTACGAGAGCCTGCCCGACGCGCTGAAGCAGCGCATTTCCGGCCTCACGCTCAAACACGACGGCACTTACAATAGCGG
>DATHNM010000409.1:0-17628 GCA_035486095.1 Bryobacteraceae bacterium | reverse complement strand
TTCCAAATGCCCCAGTGCAGCCAGCACCTGATCCACCGCCGGCAAATCGCGTAATTGTTGCGGGGCCGCCACGCCCACGATATTAACAGGCTTATGTTATCTTCCTGGTTTCATGGACCCCATCACTCTTCTCGTCATTTCAAGCCCGCATTATCCGTTCCTGCGCTTCCTGGACCGGCTGCCGCAGCCGGTGACCGTGCACACCGGAAACGATCTCGAGTTCCTGAAACAGCATGCTCCGCAAGCCGACGTGATCCTGAATGGTTTTCACGATGGCTCCGCGCTGCGAGCAATTCTGCCGCTGGCCGAACGTGTGAAATGGATCCATGCTCTCTCGGCCGGCGTCGAGAAAGTTTTGTCGCCCGAACTGATTGAAAGCCCCGTTCCGCTCACCAACGGCCGGGGCGTTTTCGGTCCGGCGCTGGCCGAGTTTGCCATCGCGGCGATGCTCTACTTCGCCAAGGACCTGCGCCGTCTGATCCGGCAGCAGGCAGCCGCGCGCTGGGAACAATTCGATGTCGCATTCCTTCGCAATCAGACCCTGGGCATCGTTGGTTATGGCGGAATCGGACGAGAGGCGGGCCGCCTGGCGCACGCGCTCGGTATGAAGGTATTGGCCCTTCGCCGCCGCACTCCCTCGCCGGAAAATGATCCGGTGCTGGAGCGTTCCTTCCAGCGCGAACAGCTAAATGAAATGCTGGGCCTGTCCGATTACGTGCTGGCCGCCGCGCCACTGACGCCCGAGACGCAAGGCATGCTGGGAGGGGGAGAGTTCCACTTCATGAAGCCCTCCGCCGTGTTCATCAATGTGGGCCGCGGCGCCGTGGTGGTTGAGCAAGACCTTATTTCCGCGCTCAACCAAGGCATGCTGCGCGGCGCGGCGCTGGATGTATTTGAGACCGAGCCGCTGCCTTCCGATCATCCGTTCTATCGCATGGAAAACGTGCTGCTCTCGCCCCATTGCGCTGATCACACCACCGGCTGGATGGAGCTGGCCGTGAATCAGTTCATGGAAAACTTCGAGCGTTTCCGCAACGGACAGCCGCTCGAATTCATTGTCGACAAACAAGCGGGCTACTAAACCGGGCGCATGACCGAAATTCAGCTTTCCGATATACAAGCGGCGGCCGAACGCACGCGCGGCATCGTGCGGCGCACCCCGGTCTTCACTTCGCGCACTTTCGACGCGTTGGCCGGCGCCAGCGTGTTCTTCAAGTGCGAAAACTTCCAGCGCGGCGGGGCTTTCAAAATCCGCGGCGCGGCCAACTTCATCCTGTCCATCCCGCAGCAGGATCTGCCGCGCGGCGTGGTTACCTACTCGTCCGGCAATCATGGACAGGCGGTCGCCATCGCCGCCGAAGCGCGAGGCATGGCGGCCACCATCGTGATGCCTGCCGATGCGCCTGCCTTAAAGCTCGCGGCCACGCGAGCCCACGGCGCTCAAATTGTCACCTATGATCGCGCCGCCCAGGATCGCGAAGCCATCGCGCAGCGCATCGTGGAGGAGACCGGCGCCACCGTTGTTCCTCCCTACGATCATCCGTGGACCATCACGGGCCAGGGCACCGCCTGCCTGGAACTGCTGGCCGAAGTGCCCGATCTTGACGCCCTGGTGATTCCCATCGGAGGCGGCGGATTGATCTCCGGCAGCTCCATCGCGGCTCACGCCCTGCGCGCCGGCATTCGCGTCTTCGGTGTTGAACCGGAGCCGGGCAACGACACGCTTCTCTCGTTACGGGCGGGCCAGCGTGTGGGCATTCCTTTGCCTGAGACCATGGCCGATGGCCTGCGCGCCAGCAAGCCGGGAGCACTCACGTTTCCCATCATTCAGAAACATGTCGAAGACGTGGTGCTGGTGAAGGATGCCGAAATTCTTGAGGCGATGAGATTCCTGCTCACCCGAATGAAAATTTTGGTCGAACCCAGTGGCGCTGCTTCAGCGGCCGCCGTGATGCAGGGGAAGCTCCCGCGCGGAATCCAGAAGCTCGGCGTGATTCTGTCGGGCGGCAACGTCGATCTCGAGTGCCTTTCCGAACCGCGTCCGTAAAGGGGTGCCCCTCAGTCTCCCGTTTCTTCCAAGAAGCAGCTCTCGAACGCCCGATCCACCAGCTCGTCCGTTAATTCGAAGTGCAGCTTCTCGAAATGAATCAGATCGATGGCATGCGACAAGACGTCGCGCGGATGGCAGCGCCGGAACGGCCGCCGGGCCTTTCGATAGTGTTTGTCGATAAACCGGGCAATCAAGCCGTCCTGGTGCGGCAGGCTTTTTGATTCGCAGAAACGCTGAAAGATGCTGGCGAACTCCTGCTCGTCCGGATTACGCAGCAGCATCTTGTATTGAATGCGGCGCAAGAACGCTTCATCGCCCAATTGTTCCGGATTCAGATTGGTCGAAAAGATCAGAAACGCCTCGAACGGCACGGTGATCTTGCCGCCGCTGTTGAATTTCAAATAGTCCACGCGCCGTTCCATGGGAACGATCCAGCGATTCAGCACCTCGGCCGGAGTGCACTGTTGCCGGCCGAAATCGTCGATCAGGTAAATCCCGTTATTCGCTTTCAGCTGATAGGGCGCGTCGTAAATCTTCGATGTCGCGTTGAAATTGAGATCCAGCATTTCAAGCGTCAGTTCGCCGCCGGTGACGATAAACGGCCGCCGGCACTTTATCCAGCGCCGGTCATGCTGCGGGCCGTTCGAAAATACGGACTGCACCTCGTCCTTATCCACGGGCTGATGGTACAGAGGATCGAACACTTGCACGATGGTGCCCTGACAATCCAGCGCGTGGGGGACATACACGCACGAATCGTCCACGTTCATCAGCGCCTCTGCCAGAAATGTTTTTCCGTTTCCCGGCTGCCCATAAATCAGAAACGAATTTCCTGAGCTGACCGCCGGACCTATCTGGGCCAGAATGCGGTCGGTCACCACCATCCGGCGATAAGCTTGCTGCAAGGCCTCCGGCGTGAGCCAGCCTTCGGCGCGCCGCTGCCTGCGAACCAGCTCCGTGTATTGCGACAGTGGAACGGGCGCGGGACCCGCATACTGGTTACTTTCCATGCATTCGCGCGCGTAGTTTTTCCCGGCTTCCCCCAGCGAGAACAACACCGTGCTGTTGCCCATTCCAAGCGACTTTTTGGCCTCGATGAAATGCTGGTGCTTGAAATAGTCGATGATCCCTTCTATCAGGCTGAACTTCAGCCCCAAGGCTTCCGACAATTCGCGGCCCAGCATGTCGCCGCGCGCGTAAAACATCTTAAGGATGAGTTGTTGCAGCGTGGACGCGGCCAGCCCCGTCTCCTCCAGCGTTTCCGGTACCGCCGGAATCACGCCGGCCTTTTCGGGCTCCTCTTGCGGCGCTCCGCTCAGCGACCGGGAAAGAAGCTCTAATTCGCTTGCTGCGCTTTTTCCGACCTTTGAATTGGGTATCGCCGGGAAGGTTACTGGCATGGTGGTGAACACTTAGTGTGGGGCCTGGGCATGCTCTACGCAATAGGAACTTGGTCCTTTTCGCATAGGTTTAATTCCGGGCTTGACAGTCGATCCAATAGCCACATCAGCCCACTAGCGGCCCCGCTCTACGACGGAAACCTTACTCCGGACCTGCCGCCTCGGATTTTCTCGCCGTCCACTCCGCGCCCCCCAGCACCACCATCGCCGCCAAAAAACCCCACAGAATGATCGTCACCGTGTAGTAAAAGGGGCCGTACTCGGATTGCAGCTTGGCCCGCAGATAGGGCCACGTCCAGAGGTTGATGTATTTCAGCAGCTCCAGAAGAAAGCCGACCACGATGGCGGCCGGAACAATGCGCGCAGGTTTGATTTTGCAATTGGGCAGCAGCCAATAAATCAGAAACAGCACCAGCATCGACATGGGAATGGCGGCGGCTTTGAACAGCAGCAGGCCGATCAGGTTCGCCACCGGCGCCGTCTGTCGAATCGTGATGCCTGTCATGAACCGGTTGTTCAAGGCTGTCAGCGTGGTGGAAAACAGCATCAGCGCTCCGCAGGCGAAGATCAGGCCCAGGCTGATCAGCTGGTTCTTGAAATAGTTTCGGTTCTTGGGGCACTTCCAAACACGATTCAACGCCACCTCCAACGGCTCAAAGATTCCGCTGGCGGTGAAAAACAACAGCACCAGCGAAATCACCTGCACCGGCCCGCGCGACGCCACCGTGACTTCGAAATTCCGCCGTATGAATTGGCCGAAAGCATCCGGGAAATAATCGTCCAGCGCAAAGTAAACCGCGCTCACCCCGGCTTGCCATTTCAGAACGTAGCGGCAAATGGAAAGCATCACGGTGAGAAAAGGAAAGAAGGACAGCAGTAAACCCGCCGACACGGCGAATGCGAACACATGCACTTCGGTTTGCATGAGGTAGTGCAAGGTGGGAAGCAGGGCCCGGCTGAGTCTTCTCACGTTGCTTACTCCGCCATCACGCGCCGGCCCTCAATACGCCAGCGCCCCGACAGAACCATCCCAATCGCCTGGCTGTAGATGCGATGTTCTTCCACCAGAATTCGCGCCGCCAGCGTGTGCTCCGTGTCGCCGTCCAGCACCGGCACGGCGGCTTGCAGAATAATCGGACCCCCATCCAACTGCTGGTCCACGAAATGCACCGTGCAGCCGCTGATTTTGGCCCCGTGTTCGATGGCTTGCTGCTGAGCGTCCAGGCCTGGAAACGCGGGCAGCAGCGATGGATGAATGTTCAAGGCCCGTAATGGGAAGGCCCGGCAAAACTCGCCTGTCAAAAGCCGCATGAAACCGGCCAGGCAGACCAGCTCCACGCCGCGGTCTTGAAGTTCCGCCACCACGCGCCGGTCATATTCCTCGCGGTGGACGCCTTGCGAAGGCAGCACCATCGCGGGCAAACCACGTTCCCGCGCGATCTCAATTCCGCGCGCTTCCGGGCGGTTGGAGATCACCGCCGCGATCTCCGCATTCAGCCTGCCGCGCTGGATGTTTTCCGCGATCGCCTCGAAATTAGAGCCCCGGCCGGAAAGCAGGATGCCCAGACGCTTCACACATACTCCACGCGCGCGCCCGTCGATTCCACCACCTCACCCATGTGGAAACATGCCTCGTCCAGGCTGCTCAACAACGCTCGCGCTTTGCCCAGATTCCGCCTGGCGATCACCAGGATCATGCCGACGCCCAGGTTAAACGTTCGCCGGTAGTCGGCCGGTTCCAGGTTGCCCAGCGCGCGTAGTTCCTCAAAGAAAGGCGGAATGGTCCAACTGGAAAGATCCACCCGCGCCCCCAGGCCCGCCGGCAATATCCGGGGAGTGTTATCGGTGATGCCGCCGCCGGTGATGTGCGCCGCGCCCTTCAGCATGCGTGCCTCGATTAAAGCGCGGATCGGTTTCAGGTAGCTGCGATGCACCTTGAGTAATTCATCGGCCAGCGCGTCCGTGAGCGGCCGCCGCGCCGTATCGAACAATAATTTGCGTGCCAGCGAATAGCCGTTGGTGTGCATGCCGTTCGATGGCAGCCCCAGCAGGACATCGCCCGCCCGGATACCGGCGCCCGTCAGCATCTGCTTGCGCTCCACGGCGCCCACGATAAACCCGGCCAGGTCGTATTCGCCTTCTTGATACAGCCCCGGCATTTCGGCCGTTTCGCCGCCGATCAGCGCGCACCCGTTGGCATGGCAGCCTCGTGCTATGCCCTCAACCACCTGCCCCGCTACCGCGGCATCCAGCTTCCCCACCGCAAAATAATCCAGAAAAAACAGCGGCACGGCGCCCTGCACCGCTATGTCGTTCACGCAGTGATTCACCAGATCTTCCCCGATGCTGTTGTGCCGCCCCGTCAGGAAAGCGATCTTCACCTTGGTGCCTACCCCATCGGCCGAACTTACCAGTACGGGATTTTTCCAGCCCGCCAGCAGATATCCGCCTCCGAAACTGCCGATATCGGTGAGAACTGAGCGGGTGAACGTCCCCCGCGCGTGCTCGCGAATAAGGGAAACCGCGCGGTCGGCTTCGTCGATGCTGACTCCCGCATCTTGATATGTAATTGGTCTTCTGGACGCCATTTCGGTGAGGGAAGATTCCTTGCGAAATCTCATGATACGCGATTAAGGATAACGGCCTTGTGGCAGCGCCGGGATAAACCGGCCAGCTGACTTATCGGCTTCTGGAAATAGCCCGATTTTGCCATAGTCTCCAATCGGGTAGTCCGCTAAATGTCGGTTGATCGTGTTTGACGGTGGACGTGGCCATAACGGGAAGGTCCTTATATCTTGAACACGAATCGCATGACTGAATAGAACAAGAGAAGGTAAGCAGCCACGATAGCGAACCGACGCCGCTCTTCCTTGGACTTTGGCCACCAAACTATAGTGGCGAACATCGCCAAAAGCACATGCGGAATTACGACAACTGCCTGGAGCCATCGTGGCCACTGCGGGTAGTGGAGCATCGGGAGGATTCAATTTTATGCTGCCTCCCGTAACTCACGCACGGACCACACGTGGTCGGCGATCCCCGCTTCCATCGCTGGTGTGCAACGCAGGGACTTGTGAACGCGACCGAAGTTGTACCACGTGTACCAAAGGATCACTGCGGCCCAGTGGTTCTCCCCTTTTTCGAGAAGCCATTCGTGAGCCGAGTGAATCGGCGAAGCCCTATGCGAAGCGATAAATTGCTGCGCTCGACAATCGAAGAGCAGATGCGTTCTGGGTCAGGTTGCCCCATGATCGGGACAACCTGCGTTGACGCTACCTCCGCAGGGCTGTAGGGCCTCTCCCTCTTGGCTGGCACGGTAACTTTTAGCGGACTACCTCCAATCGCGACCACTTCCCAACTTCGGGGTTATACTGAAATTGAGTAAGTCTGTCCCTGGATCGAGCGGTCCGGGAATGGGAAAGAGAGCCCTTTCTGATGATCCCAACGCGCCGGTTGGCAAGCCTCCCCTGTCTGCTGCTGGTAGTTTCAGCTGCCTTCGCCCAACAAGCTCCCGCTCCTGCGCCGCCCTCGGGGCCGGCTGACAAAGCAGCCGCGTATTACGACTATTCCCTGGGCCACTTGTATTCCGAACTGGCTGCCGCCTACGGCAACCGGGGCGAGTATTTCAGCAAGGCCGCCGATGCCTACCGCGCGGCTCTCAAGGCCGATCCCAGCGCAACGTTTATCGCCGAAGAACTCTCGGACTTATACATCCAATCCGGACGGCTGCGCGAAGCGGTTTTGGACGCTGAAGACGCCCTCAAACAGAATCCTAACGACTTGAACTCGCGCCGGCTGCTGGCGCGCATCTATACCCACCTGATCGGCGATTCACAGACCAATCAGATCGATACCGACATGGTGAAGAAGGCCATCGAGCAGTACCAGAAAATCACCGAGGCAGACCCCAAGGATGTTGACAGCTGGATCATGCAGGGCCGCCTTCAGAAGGCGCTCATGAATTCCACCGAAGCCATGGCCGCCTACAAAAAAGCGCTGGAACTGGACGCCGCCAACGAAGATGCCATGACGGGCCTGGCCACCGTGTATGCCGATCTGGGAGACAACAAAGCCGCGGCTGAAATGCTGCGCAAGGTGGCCGATAAGGATCCTAATCCGCGCAGCCTCACCAGCCTGGCCAGCGTATACGAGCAATTGAAGGATTATTCGCTGGCGGCGGAAATGTTGCGCCGCGCCATAGATCAACAACCGGGCAATACAGAGCTGAAGCAGGCGCTGGCCGAAGATCTGCTGTTTTCCAATCAATTGGACGACGCCCTGAAAATGTATCAGGATGCGGTGGCCGAAGATCCTAAGGACATCAAATCGCAGCTGCGGATATCGCTGATCTACCGTCAGAAACAGGACTTTGCAAAGGCCCGCGAAGCGGCCGACAAGGCCAAGGAGATGGATCCGAACGATCTGGAAGTCCAGTACAACGACGTGAATCTGCTGGAAGCCGAGGGCAAGATTCCGGATGCCATCAAGACTTTGAAAGGCATCCTGGATGCCACCGTTAAGAAGAGCTACAGTGCCGCGGAGAAGGGCAGCCGGGCCAACCTGCTGCAGAATCTGGGCGATTTGGAGCGCACCATCGAGCAGTACCCCGCCGCCGTGGATGCCTTCCATCAGGCGGCCGAATTGGATCCGGACAACGCCGGACGCGCCGAAGCCGAAGTCGTCGAGACGTACCGCGAAGCCAAGGATTATTCCAAGGCCGAAGCTGAAGCCGACGCAGCCGTCAAAAAGTTTCCCAAGGATCGCGTGGTGTCCGCCACCCGCGCTCTCGTATTGTCGGATCTTGGAAAAACCGATCCCGCGGTGGCCGAAGCCCGCCGCCTGATGGACGGCAAGAACGATCGCGAAGTGGATTTAAGCCTGGCTGACATCTACGAAAAATCCAAGAACTTTACCGAAATGGCCAAGGTGCTGGATGCCGCGGAAGCCCTGTCAAAATCCAGCGCGGAGAAGCAGGATATCGCTTTCCGGCGCGGCGCGATGTTCGAGCGCATGAAGAATTTCACCGGGGCCGAAGCCGAATTTCGCAAAGTTCTGGAATTGAATCCCGACAACGACGCCGCGCTGAATTATCTCGGCTACATGCTGGCGGACCGCAATATCCGGCTGGAAGAAGCTCGCGATCTGGTCAGCAAGGCTGTGTCGCATGAGCCCAATAGCGGCGCTTATCTGGACAGCCTGGGCTGGGTTTATTTCCGCATGAATAAGTTGCCGGAGGCCGAAGACAAATTGAGGGAAGCGCTGCGCTACATGTCGCGCGATCCCACCGTGCACGATCATCTGGCCGAAGTCTACTTCAAGGAAGGCAAAATCCGCGATGCCATCGCTCAATGGCAAAGCTCGGTTCGCGAGTATCAGGCCGGGCCGCCCAGTGACCTGGACCATGCCGAACTCGCCAAGGTTCAAAAGAAGCTGGAAGATGCCAAGGTTCGCCTGGCCCGTGAAACTGGCGGCGGAGCCAAACAACAATAAAGGCTTTCCGGATGCGGAAATGGCTTTTTCCGCTGGTCCTGCTGGCGTCGGCGTTTCACGCGGACGCTCAGAAGTTCTACACCTACGTGATGGACCTTGGCCCGGACTACGTCCAGTTGGCTTGGGGCACCACCGCGGGTGAAAACACCATCGGCCGCTCGTCGCCTTCCTTCGGCGAAGCCTCGGTTGAAATTGCAAATCGCAAATTGATCGCGGTTGGAAATTCCATCACGGTTGCCGATCTCGCGCCCGACCATTCCTACAAGTACACCGTCTCGCTGCACGGCCAGATGCTGGGCCAGGGACAAGTCCGAACCTGGGCCGCCAATTCCCAGCGGCTGACGTTCTTTGTGGTGGGCGATTTCGGCAACGGTAAGGCTCCGCAGTACAACGTCGCGCGCGCCATGTGGGAAGAGTTTCAGCGCCGCGCCTCAACCGGCAACCCGGTCCGCTTTCTGCTCAGCTTGGGTGATAACGTCTATGGCGACGTGCACGGATTCGGCCACACCGGCGCCAGCGACGAAGACTGGGGTTCTAAGTTCTTCCAGCCTTATGAGCCCCTGCTGGGAAGCATTCCCTTCTTCCCAGCCCTCGGCAATCACGACGGCAACGAGACCGAGCGGCATCGCGATCTGGCGGCCATCCTGGATAATTTTCCCTTTCCCCAAAACAAGCCGGCCCGCTATTACGATTTCACTTACGGTGGTTTAGCGCAATTCTTCGGGCTCGACAGTACCAGCAACACCGAATCCGGCCCGGCGCGCCCCGGCTACCTGGAAGATAGCCCGCAGTTCCACTGGATGCAGTCGGAATTTGCGAAGCCGCATCCGCTGTGGGTGATCCCTTACTTCCACCATCCCATGTTCACCGCCGGTCCCGATCATCCTCCCAGCCTGCAGCAGTTGCGACACTGGTTTGCGCTTTTCACCAACAGCGGTGTCAAGGTGGTGTTTGCCGGCCATGAGCACAATTTCCAGGCCAGCGAAGTCAGCCCGGCCACCGGCGGCATTCGTTTTTTCATCAGCGGCGCGGGCGGCGAATTGCGGCGCGGCAATGTGCAGAAGAACATGCAGAACGCCCATATTCAGGCCTGGGCGGAGCAGAATCATTTTCTGGAAGTCGACATCGACGGAAAAACCATGAAGGTCATGCCGCTGTCCTATGAGCCGCTGAACATCGTGGACAGAGGCGGGGCCGCCGTGGCCACTCCCTTCACTGTCACGCTGCCGTAAGCGAGCCGCGATCAGAGGCAGCGCTCCTCACTGTACAATAGACTTCTCTATGGAACATTTCAATTGGGATTCGGTTCCGCTGGAAGTGATGAGCGACATGATCTCGCGCAAAATCATCAGCGGCGAAAAAGCCATGATCGCGCAGATCTTCCTGAAAAAGGACGCGGTTGTCCCCGAACACCAGCACGAGAGCGAGCAGGTGACCTACATTCTGGAAGGCGCGCTGAAATTCGAACTGGAAGGCCGGGAAGTGGTAGTCCATAAGGGTGAAGTGCTGCGCATCCCTTCCTTCGTCCCGCATCGCGCCGTCGCGTTGGAAGATACGCTGGATCTCGACGTGTTTTCGCCCATTCGACAGGATTGGCTGGCCAAGGATGACGCGTACCTGCGCCGCGGCGATCGGGAAACCACCTAACGCGTTCCCAAGCAGCCTTCGATTGTGATAAATTTCCACCGATAGGAGCTATTTCATGAAAAGTTATCTCGCCGGCCTGGTCGTGCTGGCTCTGCCTTGCGTGCTGCCGCTTCTGGCGCAGGAGAAGCAGAATTTTGTTTTCAACCCGAGCACTCCGGAAGGACAGATCCTGCAGAACCTGGGGCAGGAGACCGACGATGCCAGGAAAGTTTCTCTGGGGCAGGATTTTCTAGCGAAATATCCCAAGCATGAGGCCGCCGGATGGGTGGCATCCCAATTGGAATCCGGCCTTTTGGGGCAGAAGGAGTACGACAAGGTTCTGGAAGTTGCCGAAACCGCATACGCCAACGGCCCCGATATGGACGCCGCATATTTTGCGTTGAAAGCCGCGGTAGCCAAGGACGATATCGCACAGACCAAGAAATGGTCGGCCCGCACCTCCGAAGCGGCGCGCAAACTCACCAGTTCCGCCAAGGCTCCCACCGACGAGGATGCAAAGCATGACTTGGAATACGCCAAGCAAGTGGACGAGTATTCTGAATACGCCCTGTATGTGGTTGCGCTGAAGGCCCAGCCCAAGGATGAAGTAGATCTGGTGGATACGCTGATCAAACAGAATCCCAAGAGCCAGTACCTCTCAGAAGTTGCCAACAGCTATTTCGCCGCATTAGGCAAAGCGGGCGAAGGCGCCAAGGCATGCCCGGCCGCCATGAAGATAGCGGTTGAGAAAAATGCGGAAGCCATGCTGTATGCGGCCGACTGCAGTTGGCGTGGGAATCGGGCGGACGCCGTCGTCAGCTATGCCGCCAAAGCCGCGGAAGCCGCCAGCACGCGCAGCAAACGCGAAGGGGTGAGTGACGCCGATTGGGGCGCTCAAAAAGCCGCGCTCATCGGGACGGCCAGTTTTTACACCGGTGTCGGCAACACCATGGAAATGCGCTATGGCCCGGCGAACAAAGCTCTGAAAGCCGCTCTGCCGGCCATCAAGGGCAATACCCAGCTGTATGCAATCGCTCTGTTCGACCTGGGTCTGGCAAACTACCAGCTCGGGAAACCGGTGGGAGACAAGGCGCAGATGCGCGAAGGTCTGAAATACTTCCAGGAATCCGCCGGGCTCGCCAGCCCCATGCAGGATCAAGCTTCGCGCAACGCCAAACTGGTGCTGGCCGAACTGGGAGGAAAGTAATCTAAGCGCGGTTCTCGCGTATAACAATCGTTTCGGCCATGCGGTCCTGAACCGTGCGGCGGTTCGGACGCTGTAGCGCTTTAGAAAAAGCTCAGCTCCACATTCAGGTGTAGTTCGCGCCGATGCTGGTCCAACCTGCCAGCTCGTGCATGCGGTCTGTCCCTTGGAGGTTGTAGAGGCGCGGTTTACGATCCTGCAATCGTTTTCCAGTTTTTCGCCAGGTGCTCGGCCGTGCGCCAGGCCAGCGCCTGCATGGTCAGCGTGGGATTGCGCGCGCCGCTGGTGCCGAACACCGAGCCGCCAAGCATCCCCAGGTTCGGGGCTTCATGCGAGAATCCCCAGCGGTCCACAACGTTGGTGTCGGGATTATCGCCCATGCGTGTGCCGCCGTAAGTGTGCGTGGATAGTCCCGGCCCGGATGGCTGGCCCTTGACGATTTCAATGGCTCCCGCCGCGCGGAACCACTCTTCCATTTTGTCCTGCGAGTGAATGGCCGCCCGCGTTTCGTTTTCCTTGGGGCCGCTGGTGACGCGGCACACCGGGTCGCCAAGGGGATCCTTCACCTCCGGATCCAGATCCAGGTAGGTGTTCTCGTAAGGAAAGCTGTTGCCCTGCAGATACGCGCTGGTCCAGCGGCCGGCATTGTCATGCACGAACTGTTTCCATTTGGAACCCCACGCCGGCGCGCGGCCGAACGTGCTCATGCTGGCCCCTGCGATGGGATGCTTCTCCATGAAGGCGCACAAGCTGGATCCGCCGATGAACCCGAGCCCGGTATGATCAAACGTATCGTCTGCCCATTCATCCACCACCACGCCTTGCGAAAGCATGGCGCCGTACCAGGTGTTGACGTCCATGGGGAACAACGCCGTCACGCCAACGCCCGCCTGTGCGTCCCAATGCCCGAAGTAATGCTTGCCCACCTGGCCGTGATTGTTCGAAAGTCCGTTGGGATAGGCCTTGGATTTCGAGAGCAGCAACAGCCGCGTGTTTTCGTAGGTGTAGGACGAAACCAGCACCACTTTCGCCGGCTGAAAATACTCCTGGCCCTCGCGAATGTAAAGCACGCCGCTGACCTTGCCGTTGTTATCGGAGACAATGCGCGTTACCTGCGCGTTGTCGAATACCGTCAGGTTCTTGGTTTTCTGCGCTTCGGGAATGGTGGTGAAGCAGGTGGAATTCTTGGCCCGGACGTGGCACCCGCCGCGATCGCAATAGCCGTGATACGCGCAGGCGGCGCGCCCGCGATAGGGCTGCGAGTTGATGGCCGACGGCGCATGAAAGGGCTTCCAACCCAGCGACAGCGCGGCCTTGTGCATGTGATCCAGAAAGTCGCAGGTGCGCAGCGCCGGCATGGGATATTCGCGCTGGCGGGCGCCTTCATAAACATTGCCCGCCGCATCCAGCTTGCCTTGAATATTGCCGGCCTTGCCCGATACGCCTACTTCGTGCTCCACCGTATCGTAGAACGGCTCCAGCTCTTCGTAGCTCACCGGCCAGTCTTCCAGAGTGGAACCTTGCGGCAACAAACTGGCGCCGTAACGTTTTATAGTTTCCGAACGCGTCTTGAAATCCCACGGTTTCAGCCGCCAGCTTTGCGCGTGATAGTGAATGGACGTGCCGCCCACCGCGTTCATCATCGGATGCGTAGCGCCTTGCCGTGCCTTGGCGTCCGGGCTGGTGCGAAACGTCGGAATTTCGTTCTTGGCCTTCGGCACAGTGGTCACCAGGCCGCGAACATTGTTGTGAATCTCGTCGGGCTTAAAATCTTTCGCCGGATCCATCCAGGTGCCGGCTTCGATTCCGGCCACTTTCAAACCAGCGCGCGCCAGGGGCAATACCGCTACGCCGCCCGCCGCGCCCAATCCCACCACGGCCACGTCCACCGGCTTCAGATTAATGGCCATGCGTTTCTCCGGAGGCTCCGTAAGCAGAGTGATGATAGGGCTTTATATCCACGCCCATCTTCTGATCTGCCTGCGAAGTTGCCAACCGCGGACCTGGGTAGCGGATTAAATCCCAGCCCGCGAAATTCTTGTTGCCCCCGTAAAATGGATCGCCGAACATACCTTCCATGGTCAGCCGGCGGGCGCGATTGAAGAACGCGCGCGCATTGGGAAACCCCTCGGCCGAGCCGCCCTCCATCAAGGTGAGCAGCGCATCCTGCTTCTCCGGCGTCAGGTCTATAAACGCCCGGTCCTGGGAACGATGCGCGAACGCGTCCGTTGCCGCCAGCCCTTCGATGAACGCGGGTTTCTCACCTGCCAGATAATCGCCCAGCGCACGATTGATGTACTCCGGCACACCGCTTTCCGACGCGCTCGGCCCAAGCTCGTCCTTCGGAATAATACGATCGACAAATGCCGCCAGAAGTCGCAGCTGCGCGTCCGATAAAGCCAGCGCCGCGGGCTTCGCCGCAGGCTGCTGCGCGGCTGCGGTGAGCGCTGCCACGGGCACCAGCGCCGCGCTCGCTATTACCGCTCGCCGCGAAATCTCGTTACTTGCCTTCTCTTCTGGCGGCATGTCGTTACTTTCCCCTAGCGATGGAATAAGCCATTGTAAACGCCGCTCGCCAGGATGTGCCCGCTGAGGGCCTTCTCCAGATCGGTGCGGCCCGCTGTGGCCGGCAGATCAAGCTTCGAATCCAGGGCGTAAACTTCCAGCGTGTAGTGGTGCGGCAGTCCCGCTGGCGGGCATGGACCCATGTAGGCATTCCCCCGTGCGATATTGGCGCCCTGCTGGGTGCCGTCCGGCAGCGCGCCGGCCGCAACGCCCGCGGGCAATCCAGTCGAGGTGGCAGGGATATTCCACGCAATCCAGTGCGTCACGTCGCTAAATGTCTTTCCCGGATGCACGTCGCCATCGTGGAAGATCAAGGCAAACGACATGGTGCCGGCCGGCGCTCCGCTCCAATCGATTTGCGGAGAACCTCCCGGCGGTTTGGCGGCGCAGGTGTACTTGTCCGGAATATCGCCGCCATCGCTATAACCCGACACCGTGATTTTGAGCGGCGAAGGAATGCCGCCTCCGCCCCCTTTGTTCTGTGCGAAAGCGGCGCCGGCGGTAAGTGCCAGGGCAGCCGCGAAAAAAGTAAGTGGTCTCATTTTCAGTTTTCTCCTATTTGCCCGTATAGCTCACGCGCCAGATGGCTTTGTAGCCGTCGTCGGTGAAATACAGCGAGCCGTCTTTTGCCACCACAACTGCCACGGGCCGGCCCCAAGCGTTGCCGTCCGGCGTGACAAAACCGGTGATGAAGTCTTCGTAAACTCCGCTGGCGTGGCCGTTGTCCAATGGAACGCGCACCACCTCATAGCCCGCGCGCGCGGAGCGGTTCCAGGAACCATGCTCGGCCCCGAACAGATCCCCCTGATAATCCTTCGGAAATTGCGTGCCGTCATAAAACGTAATCCCCAGCGACGCGTTGTGTGGTTGCATCAGCACGTCCGGCACAATCACCTTGTCCTTCAGTTCGGGATGTTTGCCTTCCAGCCGCGGATCCTGGTTGGCGCCCATATAGAACCACGGCCAGCCATAGAAGCCGCCCTCTTTCACGTGCGTGATGTAATCCGGCACCAGGTTGTCGCCCAGTTCGTCACGCTCGTTCACTGAGCACCACACCTCGCCCGTCGTCGGATTCACAGCCAGGCCCACGGGATTGCGGATGCCCGCTCCGTAGACCTGCACGAACTTGCCGTCAGGCGTGTATTCCAAAATGTTGGCGCGATGCATTTCCTTGGGATGCGTGTCCGGATCGTCCACGTTTGAGCCCGAACCCACGGCTACGAACATGCGCTTGCCGTCTTTCGAAAAAACAACATCGCGCGTCCAATGGAAACCGCCTACGGGCAGCTCTGGAATGATGGTTTCAGACGGCCCGGTGGCCTTCAAATCCCCCGCGTGATAAGGGAAGCGGACCACCGAATTCGTATTGCCCACATAGACCCAGTGCGGGCTGTTGCCAACCGGGTAAAACGCGATCCCGAAGGGCTGCTTCAGGCCGGTGGCGAAGGTGGAAACCTGTTCCGGCTTGCCGTCGGCGCCACGGCCGCGGAAAATCTTGATCTGTCCCGGCATGCTGTCAGCCACGAAGAAATCGCCATTGGGCGCCATGCGAATCTGGCGCGGCTCAGTAAGTCCCTCATGTGCGTACAGATCCACTTTGAAACCGGCCGGCGCCATAGGCCACATGTTGTCCGGCTTGGGAACCACTTTCGGAAAATTCGCGCTGGATTTTGTGGCGTATGGTTTCGGAAGATCCGCGGGCGTGATCTTGTGGAACAGCCCGGGTTTTTCGGTTCTATAATCCGCGAAGGCCTGCTGCCCGGTGAGGAGATCCTTGCTGTCGATCTTGTCGCTCTTGCCGGCGGCCTGTAAAATCCAACCCGCGCCCAAGATCGTCAATCCGGCGGGAACAATCCAGCACAACTTTTTCATCTTGCCTCCCAGCGACGGTCATTATATCAGCCGGTCCAGCGGATTTACCGGCCTGATTCGGGGCTGGCACATCGCTATCCTAAAAGAGGAATGAGCTTCCTCGATAATCTGGAAAACAATCTGAAGGCGCTGGAATCGCGGACCGAAAGAGATCCGGCAGCGTTGGCGCGCGAGGCTGCGGCGCGGGAGGCGGCCCGATCGATGGCGCTCCAAATCGCTCCTTACGCCGAAGCCCTCCGGAACGGACCCTTCACCATTGGCCTGCTGACGGCCTGCCGGGATATCGGCCACCGCAAGCGAATCCTGGTACGGCCGGTGTGGATGGAATCCATCTTTCGTTTGGAAGCCGGCGCCCGGAAACTGGAATTGCGTCCCACGCCGAAAGGTGTGCTGGTTGTTTTCCTGGATGGAACGAACGAGCAGGAGAACACGTTAATCGATTTGTCGGGCGATCCCGCGAAACTGGCGGAAAAGTGGTTGGGAGGCGCAGGCGCCTAGGTCTTGAGTATGCAAACATTTCTACGCGATCTTCATTTCGGCGCGCGTATGTTGACCAAGAATTTCGCATTCTCGCTCGCCGCAATCTTCACGCTTGCCCTGGGAATCGGCGCGAATACCGCGATTTTCACCGTGACAAACGCGCTGCTGCTGCGGCCGTTCCCTTATCGGGACCCGCAGCAGTTGGTGACTGTGGGGGCCAAGGACAGCGCCAAGGATTTCGAAACCACCCTGCTTCGTTATGAGCTGCTGCGCGATCGTAATCAGTCGTTCCAGTCGGTAGCCGTATGGGCGACTGACAACGCAAATCTCACCGGGCACGGTGAGCCGCTACAAGCGCCGCTGGGCCGTGTCTCTCCCAACTTCTTCTCGCTGCTCGGCGTGCAGCCTCAACTGGGGCGTACGTTTATCGCGGAGGACGGCCAGCCGGAAAGCAGGCCCGTGGTTATGATCGACGATTCCTTGTGGCGCAGCCGCTTCGGTGGCAACCCGAACGTCATCGGCCAAACCATAGCCCTGGACGCCACGCCGCACACCATCGTCGGCGTCCTGCCCGCCGGCATTCAATTCCCCTTCGTGGGCGTGGCCGACATTTGGACGCCGCGCTACTTCGAGTATTCGCTCATGACTCCCCAGCGGCTGCGGTTGGGCGTAGGCTATCTCAGCGTTCTGGCGCGCTTGCGGCCCGGAACAACGCTCGAGCACGCCGACGCCGAGCTGGCCGTGCTCAACCAGCAGTATCGAGAACAACATCCCTCGGCGCCGGATGCTGATCCCGCTGTGGTAATGACGGCCCGCCCGCTCCGCAACCTGGTAGTGGCGGACGTGCGCGGAAAGGTATTGATGCTCTCAGGCGCGGTGGCGCTGGTGCTGCTGATTGCTTGCGCCAATGTCGCCAGCCTGCTGCTTTCACGCGCCCTGGC
>DATHNM010000408.1:0-3478 GCA_035486095.1 Bryobacteraceae bacterium | reverse complement strand
CTGCGAAATCGGCGCAATCCGTGGCGCCTGCCGATTTCACCGGCTACTGGGTTTCCGTTGTGAGTGAAGACTGGCGCTGGCGCATGGTAACGCCCATCAAGGGCGATTTCGCCAGTATTCCGCTGAACAACGAAGCCCGCGCCATCGGCAATGCCTGGGATCCAGCCAAGGACACCGCTGCCGGCCTGCAATGCAAGTCCTATGGCGCGCCGGCGATCATGCGCGTGCCTGGCCGCATTCACATAAGCTGGGCGGACGAGAACACATTGAAAGTGGAAACCGACGCCGGGACACAGACCCGTCTGTTCCATTTCAACGGCAAACCCGCAGCCAATGAAATGCCTAGCTGGCAAGGATATTCCGCGGCCAATTGGGAGCGGCCGGTGCGCGGATCGGGCGCCCCGGGCTTCGGCCTCGGCGCGACGCGCGAAGGCGCCCACGGCAAAGCCCTGGAAGTAGTGACCACGCAATTGCGCGCCGGGTACCTGCGCAAGAACGGTCCGCCCTATAGCGAGAACGCCGTGCTGAAGGAATATTACGACCTGCACAAAGAACCGAACGGCGACACCTGGTTCACCGTGACCACCATTGTTGAAGATCCAAAGTATCTGACCGAGCCGTTCGTCACCAGTACGGACTTTAAGAAAATTCCCGATGGCGAGGGCTGGAGTCCCAGCGTTTGCGTCGCAAAATGAGATTGGAGATAACACCCATGATTCGAAGATTTCTCACCAAGGGCGCGGCTCTTACGTTCGGAGCAGCGTTGCTGATGGTTGCACCCGCCGGCGTGCAGGCGCAGTTCGGTCCTCCTCCTGCCCAAGCGCCGCGCCCGGCCAAACAGGCGGCGCCCGAGGATCTGACCGGATATTGGGTATCCATCGTCACAGAGGATTGGCGCTGGCGCATGGTGACTCCCGCGAAAGGCGACTACACCAGCGTTCCGCTCAGCCAGGCCGGGCGGAAAGCAGCCGACGCGTGGGACCCTGATAAGGATATCGCCGCGGGCAACCAATGCAAGGCCTATGGCGCGGCCGCCATCATGCGAGTGCCCGGCCGCGTCCACATCACCTGGGTGGATGACAATACGCTGAAGGTGGAGACCGACGCGGGTACCCAGACCCGTACGTTCCATTTCAACGCCAAGGCCCCGGAGCATGAAGCTGCCAGCTGGCAGGGATACTCCGATGCGGTTTGGGACGGTCTGCGGCCCGCTCCCCGTCGTGGCGGCGGCCCAGCCCCAGCCGGTGGTTCACTCAAGGTGGTCACCACCAACATGAAGCCCGGCTACCTGCGCAAGAACGGCGTGCCGTATGGCAGCAACGCGGTGCTCACTGAATACTACGACCGCACCAACGAGCCCAATGGCGATTCGTGGCTGATCGTGACCACAATCGTGCACGATCCCGACAATCTTTATCAGGATTTCGTCACCAGCACGCACTTCAAGATGGAGAAGGACGGCTCGAAGTGGAGCCCGTCGGCTTGCGAAGCCAAGTAGTTTGAGTAGGTCGGGCGCGGAAACAGGTTACTTCTGCCGCTTTGCCGCAGCCTGCACTTGCGCCAGAATCTGATCGAGCCCGGCACGATCGTAAAGGCGGCCCTGGGCGACAACGGCGCTGATCTTGCGGGTGTTGTGGATGTCTTCGAGTGGATTGGCCCTCAGCAACACCAGGTCGGCAGTCTTGCCGGATTCCACCGAACCCGCGCTGGCTTGCAGCCCCAGAAACCTCGCCGGATTGCTAGTCGCGGTTTGGAGCGATTCCATCGGCGTGAAACCGGCTTCCACAAAATTGGCAAGCTCGTCGTGCAGGCTGAATCCGGGCATGATGTAAACGCCCGGTGCCGAATCTGTCCCCGCCAGGAACGGCACGCCAGCCCGGTGCATCGCGCCGGTAATTTGCAAATTCCGCGCGAAGTAGTCTTTGCGTAAGGCCAGCGGGTCGCGTAAAAGGTCGGGCATCATCTCGGCGGTAAAACGGCGCCAGGTTACATCGCGCCAGTAGGCTGGAACGTAATTGTCCAGGGGTTGATGCTTCAAGTCACGCTGGTCCAGGAATTCTCCGCCGCGCTGCCAGACCAGCGTGGGGGCCTGCCACGTCTGCCGCCGCGCGAGTAGTTGAACCAGCGAGTCACATCGTTGCTGGTTCTGCGTGGAGAGCAGCAGAGGCAAGCTGCCTTCACCCCGGATGAATTTGTCCTCTTCGGTGGAACAGCCTTCGAAAATGCCCATCAGATGCTCAATACTGGTTTGTCCCGCTTCCACAACTTCCCGGATGCGAACCTTATCGGGGACGTGGCCCACGATGGGCAAACCTTGTTTATGGGCTTCCGTGGCAGCGGCAAGGTAGGCGTCGCGCGAAATAGCCGACTGGACTTTGATAAAGTCCACGCCCTGCTTTTTGAGCGAGTCCACGGCGGCTATCGCATCATGTGGAGTGGAGACGGCGATGGAACTGGGAAACCGAAGTTTGCCGTTCGCCAGATAGCCATCCAGCATGGGGCCAGAGACCACCATGCGTGGACCGATTATCTTCCCGTTCGCCACCGCTTTGCGCCACGCCATGAGAACCGGAAGGTCTCCGCCCATATCACGGACGCCGGTAATACCGTTGGCGATAAAAAGCGGCAGAATGATGTCCCGCCCACCCGGAAACCAATCGCCGAACGCGGAGTGTACGTGCATGTCCCAAAGACCGGGAATAAGATATTGACCGGTGGCATCGATCACCCGCGCGTTCTTCGGCCAATGGGCGTTTGTGGAATCGGAAACGGAGGCGATGCGATCGCCCGAGATAATAACCGTCCGATCGGACTGAACTGACGCCCCTGGATTGATGACCGTCACGTGGGCGATCACAATTTGGACCGGACTAACTGGCTTTGGCGGCTGACAGAACGCAGCAATCCCTGCGAGCCAGAATATGGCAAGAACGCGCATGGCTAGAGATTACTATGAATCAGCCCGAAAGGGCTTCGCGGTCTATTTCCCGCCCAGGCTCTTATAAGCCGCTTCCACGAACATGTCGGTGGTCCAGAAGCCGGTGGTCGCGCCGTACACTGGATCGTAATCCCGCGTCGGACGCGCCGCCTTCACTTGCTCCAGCGTCATGCCCTTCTTCACCATGGCTTGAATACGATCGCGCAGCACCGTGACCATCTCCTGATAGAACACCACGTCCGCCTGATCGCACAGCCGTCCATGCCCCGGAATCACCATCGTGCCGCCCTCCTGCTTGCCGGCGGGAATGGTGAGCGCGATTAAACGGTTCAGTGCGTCAATGATCCCCTGCAGGCTGCCGCCCCTGGCCAGATCGATGATCGGGTAACCGGTGGTGACGAAAATGTCGCCCGTGCTCACCACGTCCGACCGGCGGAAAAAGACGAAGCTGTCCCCATCGGTGTGTGCGGCTGGCTGATGAATCACCTGGATTCCTTCGCCATTGAAGAAGAGATCCTTTTCGTCGGTAAACGAATCGGT
>DATHNM010000407.1:0-17812 GCA_035486095.1 Bryobacteraceae bacterium | reverse complement strand
GCCGCTGATCGGTCAGCTCGCGCGTTAGCCAGGCTTTAGCGAAAATCCAATCCCGCCTCACCGTGCGTACCGAAATTTTTAGCACTTCCGCCGTTTCCTCTTCCGTAAGCCCGCCAAAATAGCGCAGTTCCACCAGCTTCGCCTGCCGGGGAGAAAGCTGAGCGAACGTTTCCAGCGCGTCATCCAGCGCCAGCAGGGACGCGTCGCGTTCCGGCGATAAGACCGGCACATCGTCCACGTTCACCTTCACCGCTCCTCCGCCGCGTTTGTGTGAGCCGCGGGCGCGCGCCGCGTCCACCAGAATGCGCCTCATCATCTGAGCGCACATGGCAAAAAACTGCGCGCGCTGCTTCCAATCCACTTCCTTTACGTCCACCAGCCGAAGGTACATTTCGTTCACCAAGGCCGTGGTCTGCAGTGTGTTGCCGGCTCGTTCATTTCGCATGTAGCGCCGCGCCATGCGCCGCAATTCGCCATAGACCAGCGGCGAAAGCCGATTGAGCGCGGCCTGGTCGCCATCGTTCCAAGCCCTTAACAAATCAGTTACTTCCGTGCTTCGCGCCACAGCTATTTCAATCCCTAAAAAAGACTATCACGCCATGGCCGGTTTCTCCTGGCTGCTTCCGCCTGCACCAGCGGAAGGAGCAGGACAACATGAAAATCATGGTAGCGATCAGCGTGGCGGCCGCCATCGGAGGCAACGCCTGGGCCATCCAACCCGGCCACGTGGCGGATCATCAAGTGACCGTCTGTATAGACCAGGTGCCCGCGGCCGGCAATCTCCCCCGCGCCGAAATGTTGGCTGCGAATATGTTCTCGAACATCGGCGTGAAACTGCACTGGCGACACTCGTGTCCCGCTGCCGGCGACAGCATTCAAATAGGAATTTCCGTCAAGACTCCCGCCAATGACTCGCCTGGCGCACTGGCCTACGCGATGCCTTATGAAGGCGTTCACATCGTCGTGTTCTATGACCGTATTAACCATTCAGCTCGCGGAGACCTCAGCACGGTGGTCCTGGCGCACGTCCTGGTTCATGAGATCACCCACGTTCTGCAAGGCGTTGACCGGCATTCCGAAAGCGGCGTCATGAAGGCGCATTGGACAGCGCGCGATTACTCCCAGATGAAGGACCGGCCATTGCCGTTCACCGATTGGGATATCGAACTG
This sequence comes from Bryobacteraceae bacterium, assembly GCA_035486095.1. Taxonomy (GTDB): domain Bacteria; phylum Acidobacteriota; class Terriglobia; order Bryobacterales; family Bryobacteraceae; genus Palsa-89. The sequence continues at coordinate 16,642 of DATHNM010000407.1, read as the reverse complement.
ATTCACAACGGTCTCGCCGCGCGAGCCGGACGCCTGGCCGCACGCACTGCCGGCGCCGAAATTTCTTCCGCGGACAACTTGGATAGAACGTTTGAACAGTTCACCCAGTAGGCCGCTGCCGCGCTATTCGGTGGCGCCCGGGCCGGGACCGTAGCCGGCGGGCCAACCGGTGGGCTTGGCGTCCGGCAAATTAAACAGCACGGCCTGAATTTCCTGGATGAATCCGTTCTTGATGGCGAAGAACTCCGCCACCAGCCGGTCGTTCGAGGTGGCCAATGACTGGCTCTTCGCGCCGCCCTTCAGCCCAAAGCGCACGATGGAAAGCACCACGCCGCGCTCTTCGTCCACCACCGGGTAACGGCGGTCCCAGATGTTTCGGCCAATGAAGCGGCCCTCGTCGAAGCCGCGCGCGGTGTCGTTGAAGACGCCGTCGCGCACCAGTCCGGTGGTCTGGACGCCGTTTTCGAAGCGTGCCGAATCCGGCAAAAGCCGCGCGCGATGGTAGGCCGGAGTGCCGTTCGTCTGGAAGGCGCGCCAATAGCTATCGGCTGCGGCGATCAAGTCGTAATAAGAGTCCCGCTGGGAATCGCGAATCGACAGTTTGAATGCGGGTGGAACTTCCTTGAGGCGATCCGGATCCCACAGCCGATCGGCTTCGCCTTTGTTGGCTTTGATCGTTTCCACTTCGGTGATAGCGCCGTCCCGAACTTTAAGCCGCAGCATGTACATGGTCTTGCTGCCGTCCGCGTTGCGGATGACAGCTTCGGTTCCCGTATCGCCGCGCCGCGTGTTAACCGCGTCGAAGCGATAAACCGTCTCGGCGGCACCATCCCAGAACATATTGGCGAGCGCCTTTTCGGCGCCGTTTTCTGTGATTCGCGCGCCCGCCGCCTGGGGCAACGCGTGGGCGTCGTGGGCCAGCAGCGCCTTGAAGTAAGAATCCACGAACCCTGTCAGGCAGGCGCGCTCGCACGGCGCTTTACCAGCGGTCGCGTTGGTTTGAGCAAACAGCGTGGCGAGCGAGAACGTCGCCAAGCCACACGCCGCTGCGCGTGCGGCATATTTCCTCAACTGCAAAGTTCTCGCCATGTCTTCGCCTCCCGAGCGCTGAAGCGGGAATGCCAGATTCCCTGCACGGGGCATTGTAGCGCAACGTTCCTTGGGAGAACGTTGGTGTGAGGTATGTCATCCCACGGCGTGTCCCTCCGATGTCCTTCGACGCGGTCCGGCTCGAAGAGGGAGCGCTTGTCCTGGCTAGGGAAGTCCATGCCGAGCCGCTCCCGCTTCGTCTCGATCGTCCCGGCCACATTGACCGTTTTCACTTTGTTCCAGCGCTCCAGCCGCCGTGCGTTACCGCTGCCGCTTTCAGCAGCTCATTCATGAGGCGTTGGCCTTCACGATTTTATGAATTCCAGAATATCGGCGTTGATCTGGTCGGCATTCGTGGCCGGCATGCCATGGGGGAACCCGGGATAGGCTTTCAGCGTCCCGTGCTTCAGCAGCTTGATGGAACTTGCCGCGGTGGCCGAGAACGGCGCGATCTGATCGTCCTCGCCGTGCATCACCAGCACCGGCACGTCGATAATCTTAAGATCGTCGTAAAACTCGGATTCGGAGAGCGCCTTAATGCAGTCGTATTGAGCCTTGATCCCGCCCATCATCCCCTGGCGCCACCAGTTGTCGCGGATGCCTTGTGAGATCTTCGCGCCGGGACGATTGTAACCGTAGAAGGGCATGGTGATGTCCTGGTAAAACTGCGCGCGATGATTGCCTGTGCCGTCCCGCAGCCCGTCGAACACCTCCATGGGAAGTCCGTCCGGATTGCGCTCCGACTTAAGCAACCCAGGAGGAATGGCGCTGATGATCACCGCCTTGGCAACCCGGCCCTTACCGTGCTGCGCGACATAGCGAATCACCTCGCCGCCGCCGGTGGAGTGACCGATGTGAACCGCGTTCTTGAGATCCAGCAATTTGGTGAGTTCGGCCACGTCGGCGGCGTAGGTGTCCATGTCGTTACCGTTCACGGTCTGAGTGGAACGGCCGTGCCCGCGGCGATCGTGAGCGATCACCCGGTAGCCGTGCCCCAGGAAGAACATCATCTGTGCATCCCAGTCGTCGGCGGACAACGGCCAACCGTGATGGAAAAAGAGAGGCTGCCCCGTGCCCCAATCCTTGTAGTAAATCTGCGTGCCGTCTTTCACTGTAATAGTGTCCATGTAGTTTCCTCCGTTGGTTTATAGAAGTGCGAAGCTCAAGCCTAGAGCAAAGGCGCAGTTTGCACATCCCCTTTACGTGTTAGGCTTCGCTACTTCCTATTGAACGGCGAACCCCGGGAGATGAATGCACCGCGGCTGCATTTCCCCACCGGCAAAAGGACCGTGCCGTGGCGTGAAACTACGCTAGACTTTGTGGGGGTGTGTATGGCTTTTCCAAAAGCGGCAATCCTTCCTTGGCTCCTGTTCTGTGTCCTGGTGTGTCAACAGCCAATGAGTGCTTGGGGAAACGCCGGCCACGAAGCAGTGGCCTACATCGCCTGGCAGCAGTTACAGCCGAATACAAAAACTCGCGTCCTGGCACTTCTGATGCTGGTGCCCGAGTTACAAAATCCCGCGAAAACCAAGTCCATTCCCGGCTATGCGGATTGGGTGCAGGACCTTCCCTCCGGCCTGTCGCAAGATCAGCAGAATCTCTATTTGTTCATGCGCGCGGCCACCTGGGCCGACACCATTAAGCACGAATGGCTGATGGACTCCGACACGCCTCCACCAAACATCACCACCGATGTCAACATCGGCTATAGCGACACGCAAAGCCACGGATACTGGCATTTCATCGACACCGCGTTTGCATCCGATAACACCCCACCACCCGCCACGCCTGTGCCGAACGCGGCCACCCAAATCGTTGCGCTGCGTGCCGCTATTCAATCTTCCGAGGACGATCTGTTGAAGTCCTACGATCTGATCTGGCTGGAGCATCTTGTGGGGGATATACATCAGCCTCTGCATGGGTCCGTCCGCTACTATGCGGGCGTGGGAGATGCGGGCGGCAACACCGTGCCGGTGACGCTGCCTGCCGCCATGAAAAAGCAGTTCGAAGGCACGCTTTCAAAAAGCGCGCCCACCGAATTGCACGCATTTTGGGACGACCTGCCGGGTGAAGGCCAGCCTGCTCCAGCGCTGCCGTTGGCGGCCACTTTCGCGGCTGCCCTGGCTGCGGCGCAAACCGGCGTTAGCGATACCGACCCAGCCGATTGGGCCGCCGAATCGCTGAAGTTGGCGAAGAAGGACGCGTACAAGATGCCGCCCATCGGCAAAAGCCCTAAACCGGCGAGCGGTTCCGGCTATGCCATCAGCCAGGCTTATTACAATAGGGCGCTCAAAGACGCGAAAAATCGGATAGCCCTGGCTGGCGCGCGCCTGGCCAAGCTGTTGAACGAAAACTTGCAGTGATCAGAGACCGCCCGGAATCCCGCGCCGCACGATGTGGATTATAGAGGACGAAAGCCCGGGCGTGCGCCGGAAATGAACCGCCGCCCCCGGCAATCCCAACTCCTGCTATACTAATGGCTTAACGCTCCGTAACGGCGAGGTGTTAGTGTGTTTATTAGCGTCAAGGAGCTGGAACTTAAGAAGGTTCACTTTGATGTGGCCTTCCCGCCGGGTGAAATCGAGTTTATAGACGACGGCGACCGGTTAAGTCAGGCTACTCCGCTCCAGTCGGAAGGTTCCGCGGAGCTTCTGCCGCATACGCTCGGCGAAATCCGGGTTCGCGGACATCTGGCGGTCACAATGCGCTGCGATTGTAATCGCTGCCTGGAGCCGGCGGAGTTTCCGATCGATTCCAGCTACGATCTGTTTTACCGCCCGGCCGAAGTGGCTGAGGACGTCGAAGAAGTCGAAATTGATGAGGGGGAAGCCGAAATCGCCTTCTATGAAGGGGGCGGTATCGAGTTGAAGGATGTTTTACGGGAGCACGTTCTGCTCAGCATGCCGATGCAGCGGCTGTGCCGCGCCGAGTGCCAGGGGATGTGCCCGATATGCGGACAAAATCGTAACCTGATAAACTGCGGATGCGAAGCCAAATTCGTGGACGACCGCTGGTCCGCTCTCAAGAAAGTTCAAGTTAAAGGAACATAAGATGCCGAATCCGAAAAGACGACACTCCAAGGAGCGCACCTCCACCCGCCGGGCCCACGATCACCTGAAAGTGCTGGGCCACGCCGAGTGCCCCAATTGCCACGAACCGAAGCTTCCGCACCGCGCCTGTCCGCATTGCGGCCGCTATAAAGGCCGTGAAGTGATCGAGGTTGCGGAAGAATAACGAGCCGGAAATCGTCATTCCATGGTGACCATCGCGGTTGACGCAATGGGCGGCGATGACGCCCCAAAGGCAGAGGTCGAGGGAGCCATTCGGGCTGCCCGGTCCATGGGCGTCCGCGTCATATTGGTTGGCAAGCAGGATATCGTTCGCGCTGAGTTGAACAAGCACGAGCATATCGCGGGTCTGCCCATAGAGGTACAGCACGCCAGCGAACAAATCACCATGGAAGACAGCGCCGGCAAAGCGGCGCGCCAAAAACGCGATAGCTCTACCCGGGTGGCAGCGCGGCTGGTGCGCGACGGCATCGCGGACGGCTTCGTTTCCGCCGGTAACACCGGCGCCGTCATGGCCACAGCCAAGCTGGTGCAGGGCATGCTTCCCGGCGTCGACCGCCCGGCTCTGGCGGCGGCCTTTCCCACGCTCAAGGGCACGCCTGTCATCGTGGTGGATGTGGGCGCCAACGTCGACTGTTCGCCGCGCATGCTGGCTCAATTCGCTGTCATGGGCGACATCTACTCGCGCGTCATTTTTCGCACCTACCGGCCGCGCGTGGGCCTGCTTTCCATCGGCGAGGAAGAACACAAGGGCAATGAGCTCACCCGCGCCGCCACGCCACTACTGAAAGCACTGCCCATTCATTTCATCGGCAATGTGGAAGGCCGCGATATTTATGCCGGTGAGACGGACGTCATCGTTTGCGATGGCTTCATCGGCAATGTGGCGTTGAAAGTCAGCGAAGGTTTGGTTGAGATGGTGTATAAAATGCTCCGCGAGTCGCTGGAAGCCACCATCACGCGCAAGATCGGTTCCTTGCTGGCACGCACCGCTTTTAAGGAATTTAAGAAACGCGTGGATTATTCCGAGTACGGCGGCGCTCCGCTGCTGGGGGTCAAAGGTGTTTGCATCGTCACCCATGGCCGGCCCAATGCCAACGCGATTAAGAACGCCATTCGCGTGGCCGCGGAATTTGCCGAAGGCAAGATCAACGAACAGATTGAGGCGGAGCTGCGCCACGGCCACGCCAATGCCCAGCTGACCACGGCCAGCGCCGCGAGAGCCGACTGATATGCTGCGGCCGCTGTTAATTTCCTTCGTGGCGCTGGCTTCTCTGGCCGGAGCGGCGGAAGATCCTGTTCAATGGACTCTGACATCTGAATCCAAGAGCGCCGCGCCTGGCTCGCATGTTCTGGCCAAATTCACCGGGACCATTGAGCAGCACTGGCACGTTTATTCGATGACCACGCCGCCCGGCGGACCCAACAAGACCACGGCGGTTATCGCGGACAATCCGGCGGTGGCCGGCTTCAGGATTTACCAGGCGAAACCGGTGCGCAAGCTGGATGCCAGCTTCGGCATCGATACCGAGACATTTTCCGATCAGTATGTTTTGCTGTTCGACATCGAACTGAAGAAGGATGCAGCCGCCGGCCCCGTTGATATCGCTGCGAACGTGCGCTACCAGAGCTGCAACGACACCATCTGTTTGCCGCCCAAGAAAAAATCAGCGACCGCTTCCCTCACCATCGATGCCTCGGCCAAGGGGGCAGCCATCGCCATCCCCACGGGCTATACGCTCGTGCCAACCCCTGTGTCGGGAGCGGCGGCAACGTCCTCCGTACAGCCCGCTACTCAGACCCCGCCAACCCCGCCGGGCGCGCCCGTCTCCGGCGAGTTCGGCCTCGGCTTCGTGCTCACGGCATTCGCCGCCGGGATCGCAGCGATTTTCACTCCCTGCGTCTTTCCCATGATCCCCTTCACGGTTTCCTACTTCGTGAATCGCCAGACCCGATCGAAGACCCAGGGCGTCCTGCAAGCGCTGGCCTTTTGCCTGGGGATCATCGTCTTTTTCACCGGCATTGGCGCGCTGATCAAGGTGCTGGTTGGCTCCGCCGGGGTGGTGCAGCTTGGTAACAGTCCATGGGTGAACGGATTCATCGGAGCGCTGTTCGTGGTGTTTGGCCTGAGCCTGCTGGGCGCCTACGAACTGGCCCTTCCTTCCGGCCTGCTAACCAGGCTTAACCAGGCTTCCGACGGCGGCGGCTATTTCGGTTCGCTGCTGATGGGCCTGACCTTCACGCTTACCTCGTTTGCCTGCATTGGGCCGTTTATGGGATCTCTGCTTGCCGGTTCGGTTCAAGGCGGAGGATTGCAGCCGGTGGTTGGCATGGCGGCGTTTGCCACCGGTCTCTCAGCCCCGTTTTTCGCGCTCGCGGTCTTTCCGTCGTTCCTGCAAAAGATGCCCAAGAGCGGCGGCTGGCTGCTGCGCGTCAAGGTTGTTTTGGGGTTTGTGGTGCTGGCGATATCGGTAAAGTATTTGAGCTCGGCCGATCAGATTCTGCAGACCGATTGGATTTCGCGCGAGATGTTTCTGGCGTCCTGGGTGGTGCTGTTCGCGCTGCCGGGTCTCTATCTGTTGGGCTTCCTGCGCCTGGAAGGAATCAAGGCAGAAGACAGCCTGGGAGTTGGCCGCGTCCTGATTGCCGCGCTGTTTCTGACTTTTTCCATTAGCCTGTTGCCTGGGCTGTTCGGCGGATCGCTGGGCAATGTGGAAGCTTTCATTCCAGTGCAAGCCAAAGGCAATGCGCTGTTGGCGGGAGGCAGCGAATCCGCGGCGCCGGTATGGATGAAAAACCAGTACAAGGAAGCCCTGGCCAAGGCACGGGCGGAAAACAAGCTGGTCTTTATCAACTTCACCGGCTATGCCTGCACCAACTGCCATTGGATGAAGGCCAATATGTTCCCGCGGCCCGAAGTGACGGGATTGTTGAAGGATTTCGTGCTGCTGGACCTTTATACCGACGGCACCGACGCCGAGTCTGAACAAAATCAGCAGCTGGAAGAAAAGCGCTTCGCCACCGTGGCCATTCCCTTTTACGCCATCGTCGATCCGGACGAGCGCACCATCGCCACCTTCCCCGGCCTGACGCGCAATGCTTCCGCATTTGTGACGTTCCTGAAGACCCGCGCTACCGGCGTCGCGTCCACTGCGCCAGGTACAGCTCGGTGGCCAAGCTCTCTTGTTCGCGATCGCTGGCCCGTTGCCATGCGGCCCCAGCTTCTTGCTTCAAGCGTTCCAGCAGTTCGGCATTTCTCCGCGCTTCCATAACCCGCTGGCCCTGCTGCTCAATTTGTGCCGCTGCCTGGCGCTCTCGATTTTCAAACTCCCGAATTTTGTCGCGCGCGTGCACCCGGAACGCGTCCAGGTTCTGCAGTTCGGTGGCTTCCATTACCGGCCGCCCCAGCACATCCCGCTCGCTGTTCGCGCGTTCGCGTTGGATACTCCGCTTTTCTTCCTCCAGCCTGGCCTGTTGCTCGCGCAACTGCTCCAGCTTTAGTTCTTCAAGCGCGGCTTGCCCGGCGCGCCAGCGCCGCACCCGTTCCAGAGGAAACTGAAAGCGCTTCATCCCGGCCCGGTTTCAGCGCGCCGGGCCAGTTCACTCAAGCCCGCCATGGTCTTCTCGAAAGGGGCCTGTTCCCGGCTGTCCTGCTTGAGAAAATCGAGCAGCAGCGGGCGCAGCCGGATGGCCGCGTCCAGCTTCGGATTCGCGCCGCTGGCATAAGCGCCCAGGTTGATCAGATCTTGGGAGCGCTCATGCGTGGCCATCGCGTCGCGAATCTTAGCGGCCGCCGCCTTTTGTTCCGGCGTGCATAAACGCGGCGCCAGGCGGCTGACCGACTGCAATATGTCGATGGCCGGATAGTGCCCCGACGCGCCCAGTTCGCGCGACAAAACGATATGGCCGTCCAGAATGGCCCGTACCGCGTCACAGATGGGCTCGTTGAAATCGTCGCCCTCCACCAGCACGGTAAAGAAGCCGGTGATGGACCCTTGGCGAAAGCGGCCGGCGCGCTCAAAGATCTTGGGCAGCAGATGGAACACCGAAGGCGTGTAGCCCTTCTGGCTGGGCGGCTCACCGGCGGCCAATCCGATTTCGCGCTGCGCCATGGCCAGGCGAGTAACCGAATCCATCACCAACAGCACGTCTTTGCCTTGATCGCGGAAATATTCCGCTACCGCCAGCGCCACAAACGCGGCCCGAATCCGCAGCGGAGCCGGACGGTCTGAGGTGGCCACCACCAGCACCGATTTCTTCAGTCCTTCCGGCCCCAGCTCCTGCTCGATGAAATCCCGCACCTCGCGATTGCGTTCTCCGATTAGCGCGATCACGCTGACATCTGCCTCGCTCGAGCGCGCCATGGCCCCCAGCAGCGTGCTCTTGCCCACGCCCGAGCCGCCAAAGATTCCGATGCGTTGTCCCTTGCCACATGTCAACAGGCTGTCGATGGCCCGAATGCCGGTGGCCAGCGCTTCGCCGATCGGTTCGCGTTCCAGCGGCCCCGGCGGCGCCGCGTAAAGTTCATAAGGCTCGCCGCCGGCTAGCGGGCCTAGCCCGTCCAAAGGTCGTCCGAATCCGTCGATCACGCGGCCCAGCAACTGCGGCCCGGCTTCCATCCGGGCGTCTTCCTGGCGCGCGACAATGGGATCGCCCAAATGCAGCCCGTCGGTTTCTTCCAGCGGCATGGATAGCACCTGCCCGTCGCGGAAGCCGATCACCTGGGTGCGAATCACGCGGCCCGTGCGCGTGGCGATTTCGCAAAAATCGCCCACCGCCGCTTCCGGCCCTTTCGACTCCACCAGCAGCCCCACCAACTCGCTCACGCTGCCCGTCCAGCGGCAGGTCTCGAGGCGCGCGAGTTTTTCGTAATAAGGCTGCATGTTCATGGCGAAGTTTATTTCCTCCCCAGCTACCGGACCAGATCCGCGAAGCCGCGCCCGATCTCGGCCAGTTGTGTGTCCACCGAGGCATCCAGCAGCCCCCGGCTGGACTCGATGATCACCGAGCCAGGCGCCAGGTTGGCATCGGCGATCACTTCCACTTTGTGTGGCAGGCCCATCTGCTCAAAGAATTGCCGCAGTATGGCGGCGTCCTGGCGCGCAACGCGCACCTGATGCACTTCGCGCGCCTCCATTTTGTCGAGCGCCGCTTTCACCAGCCCTAGCAGCGCCTCGGGCGCCACCGTCAGTTCGCGATGCAGAATGCGGCGCGCCACTGCCAGCGCCAGCGCCACCACGTCCTGCTCTGCTTCGCGGCGATAGCGCAGGCGCGATCCGGTGAGCTCCTCAATGCTGCGCCCCAGCTTCAGCTGCATAGCTTCCAGCTGGCCCGTCAGGCTTTGACGCGCCACCGCCTGTCCTTCCTCAAAACCTTGTAGATGGGCTGCGTGCACGCGTTGCTCCAGGTCGCCCTCGGCCTGGGGTGCAGCCGGGGAGGCGGGTTCCAAAATGTAACCCGCGGCCGGTTGTGTCTCGCTCGTACCCCCGCCCGCGATGACTTCCGATGACGAGACCCGGCGCCAGGCCGCCGGCTCAGTGGCGATGGTTTCGCCGCGCAGCAGCCTAGACGACATATTGCTCTCCCACCGTTCCCTTCAGGCTGATGGTGCCATCCGCTTCCAGTTGCCGGATCACGGCGATGATCTGCTGTTGCGCCGCTTCCACTTCCTTGATCTTGATGGGCCCGAGTGACTCCAGATCCTCCTTCAGCATCTCGGCGCCGCGCTGCGACATCAGCTGCAGGATGTGATTCTTCAATTGATCGCTCGTGCCCTTCAAGGCCACCGTCAGGATCTTGCGGTCCACCTTGCCCAGCATTTCCTTGATGGCCTCCTGGCTCAGCAGCAGCAGGTCTTCGAAGACGAACATCATATGCCGGATGGTCTCCACCAGCTTGGGATCGTTCTGCTCGATGGCTTCTAAAATGTCTTTGCTGCTGCCCGAATCCAGGCGGTTGAACATTTCCGATACCGCCCGCACCCCCCCGTAAGACTCGCGGCTCAGTTCCCCCAGCGATTTCAGACGCTGCCCGATGATGGCCGCGATCTTGGAGACGATCAGGGGCGAAATCTGGTCCAGATGGGCCATCCGCAGCGCCACGTCGGCCCGCAGTTCCTGCGGAAGCGAGACCAGCAGGCCGGCCGCCTGCGACGCGTTCAGATGCGAAAGGATCAGCGCGATGGTTTGCGGATGCTCGTTGTGGATGAACTTGGCCAGCTGCTGCGGATCGGCCTTCTGCAGTGTGTCGAAATTGGCCAGTTCGCTGCCCAGCGTTTTCACCAGCCGGTCCACCAGCTTGCGTGCGTGCTCCGGCCCGAAGGCGCTCATCAGCATTTTTTTCGCGTAGTCGATGCCGCCCTTGAGCACGTAATCGTGGGCCATCGACATCTGGTAGAACTCTTCGAGCACACCCTCGGCCTGCTCGTTGCTGATGGAGGTGATGCGCGCCACCTCGTGGCCGATGGCCTGTACTTCCTCCTCGTCCATTTGCCGCAATATGTCCGCGGTCACCTGGTCTCCCAGGATGATCATGAGGATGGCGGCTTTGCGGATGCCCGGGACATTGGGCGTCGAAGTCGCGGTGTCCAGATTTTGAATCATTCTTTACCGCTGCGCTCAAGTTCAGTGCTTGGCTTCGTCGCCGGACTCGGTCATCCAGGCCCGCAGGACGTGAGCCATGCCGGCGGAATCTTTCTTGGCCTGTTCGCTGATGTGCTTGGTCAATACCGCGGTTTTCTGCGTCACCGGCGGCAGTTTCAGGGAGTTCAGGGCATCTGTCTGCTGCTTTTCCCGTTGCGCGGCCTGCGCCGCCAACTGGTTCTCTATCTGGGCCTGAAGCTGGGCCGGCGTGGCTCCCGCGGAAAGCTCCGTGGGCAGTTCGGCCGCGCTGCCCGGAGGGCGCTTCTGCATCACCCGCATAACGCCAAAAAGCAGCGCCAGCAAAAGCGCCGCTCCTACTCCCACGCCGATCGCGAAAACCCTGTTCTTCAGAAATTGCTCGCGCCAGGTGGGCGGCGTCGGCGGCGCGGGCGGGGGCGCCGGAAGTTGTTCCGGATTCAGGGTCGATTCAAAGGGCAGGGTCTCCACCACCAGCTGATCGCCCCGCTCAGTGGACAGGCCGATGACACCCGCCACCAGATCGTGAATCGATTTCAGTTTATCCGCCGAAGGCGCTTCGACGATGCGTTTCGCCTTGGCCCCGCTGCCTTCGTAGCGGACCGCCGAATCCACCAGCAGCGATACCGACATGCGCTTAATGCTGCCCTGCGGCTCCCGAACGTGGCGCACCGTGTGGCTGGATTGGTAGCTGATGTTCTCCGTGCGGCGTGTGACGGCATTGGACCCGCCGGCCGGACGCACAGCCGGCCGTGGAAGGCTGGAGGCCGCGCCTGGAACACCCGCGGCCACCGTGCCGCCGCTCATGTCTTCGGTCTTTTGCGAACTCACCATCACCGACTTGCTGGGATCATAGCTCTCTTCGCTTTGCTCGGCACTGCTAAAATCGCATTCCACCGAGGCCGTCGCGCGAAACTTATCGGCGCCCAGCAGGGGCTCCAGCGTATTGTCGATCTTGGCCAGCAGGTCGTGTTCCAGCTTCTGCCGGTAGTCGAGCGCCGCTTCGGACGGTTCCGGATCGTCGGGCGAGGAGGCTTTGCGCGCCCTGTTTAGCAGATTGCCGCGCATGTCGACCACCGAGACCGCCTCGGGCAGCAGCCCGTCCACCGCGCTGGCGGCCAACTGGCAAATGGCCGCCACGTTCTGCGGCGACAATTGCGCCCCGGGACGCAGTTTCACCAGCACGCTGGCCTTGGCCGGCTGGCGCGAATCGAGGAATAGGGAATCCTTCGGAAAAGTAATGTGTATGCGCGCCTGCTCCACCTCCGCCAGCGACATAACCGAGCGCTCCAGCTCACCTTCGAGCGCGCGATGAAAGTTCACCTGTTCGGTGAAGTCGCTCATCCCGAAAGTGGTTTTGTCGAACAGCTCAAAACCGATGCGGCCGCTCTTGGGCAACCCCGCTGCAGCCATCTGCAGGCGGAGTTCGGCGACCCGCTCGGAAGGCACCAGCACCACCGAACCGTTTTCCGATAGCCGGAACTCCGTTCCGCTTTCACGCACCTTGGCCAGCACTGCCGCCGCATCTTCGGGCGCCAGGGAGCTGTACAAAGGACGAAAATCGCGCTCCCGATTCCAGTGCGAAAAGGCCGCCAGGCCCCCAATCACCACGGTCGCAGCCAGCACCAGCGAAAGGATCTGTTTCCAGGTCAGGCTCTCCAGCAGTCGTTTGATCTGATCCATCTGTCTTACGGGCTGTCCTACCGGCCGGCCCCTGGTCTCTGACTACATCTGCATGCGCATTACTTCCTGATAGGCTGAGACCACTTTGTTTCTCACCTGCAGGAACAGGTCGAATGACATCGCGGCCTGTTGAGTGGCCAGCGCCACCTTATGTACCTCTTCGTCCTCTCCGGACAGAAATTTACCGATACTGGATTGCGCGCTCTGCTGGAACTGATCCACGCGCCCGATGGCGTCGGCCAGCACGGAACTGAATCCCGCACCGGCCTGCGGGGACGGGTTTACCGGCGTGAGCGCTGGCAGCGCCACCGGGGGGCGGAGGGAGGTGATTGGCAGGGACATGCGGCTTAGCTCAACGGGTCGCTCATCTCAAAAGATCACTTATCTCAAAAGATCACTTATCTCAAAAGATCAATGGAGTGCTGGATCATGTCCTTGATGGCCGTCATGGCAGCGATGTTCCCCTCATAGCCACGTTGGGCGCCCAACAGATCCACCATATCTTCAGCCGGGTTCACATTGGGGTAGGCTACGTAACCATCCGCATCCGCGTCGGGATGTCCGGGCTGATACCGTTTCTCGCCTTCGCTCGGGTCTTCGATGACCTGGGACACTTCAACGCCCGAGATCCCGTTGGTCAGCTCGTTTTGAAAGACCGCGGAAAAGGGCGAGGTCTGGGGCGCGCTTTGGAACAGCACGTCCTGCCGGCGATAGGGGCCTCCTTCGGGCGTGCGCGTGGTCTCGGAATTTGCCAGGTTCTGCACCAGAAGCTCAGCCCGCGCACGCTGGGCCGCCATCCCCGAGGCGCTCACCGAAAGCACTGAAAACAAACTCATCCGGATTGGCCCTCTTTGATTGCCGATTCCACTATCTTCAACTGGGCTTTCATCAGGTTGGAAGCTACGTTAAAGCGCAGCGCGTTCTCGGAAAGCAAACGCGTTTCCCGGTCTAGACTGACGCTATTGCCATCGCTCTTGGTGACCAGTCCGGGGGTATCCCGGACCTGCGGAGTTTGACCCTGCGCCAGGCTGATGAACTCGAACTGGAAATCAATGTCTTGAGCTTTATAACCTGGAGTATCGATATTGGCGAGATTGGAAACCACAAGCTTCTGCCGCGTGGCCAGCAGGTCCATGTAGCGCTCGATCTGGTTCGTCAGGCCGTCTACCACGCGCCCACTAGTGCAAGAGCGCGCCCAAAGCGTAGTGGCTTCTTTATCAATTAGTTAGGTCACATTCAGCCGGGGGGCGCAACGCCAAGACTTTGACTATGGCAAGGAATTGCCACGGGGACGCCGGCTAACGGTTAGAATTGACCGGCTCCAAAAATAGTACTAGAGTAAGTACTGGTTCAGGAGACTCTAAAACGGCTTCTAAAGCCTTTCACCTAATGGATCTAAGTAGTTTCGCCCGATCAGTTTAAGCGTTACCTGAAATTGATTACGTACCAGTACCCCTGTAGAATCTAGATGCGGATGGTCGATACACTATATATGAACGACACCTTCACGTCAGTGGAAGACAATGAAGTTCGCCACACCCCTGCGGAACCGAGGAAGGGCATGATTCGGGTACTGATCGCCGACGATCACCCGATTGTCCGCGACGGCCTGAAGAAGCTCCTGAGCCTGGAAGAAGACTTCCAGGTGGTGGGCGAAGCTTCGGACGGATGCGAAGTGCTGGACCGGGTGCAGGAACTGGATCCCGACGTGTTGCTGCTGGATCTGCGCATGCCCAATCTGGACGGCCTTTCCGCGCTGCAGGCGCTACAGCAAACCAACAAACGGACGCGCGTGATCGTGCTGACGGCCTCGGAAGATAAAAACGAATTCGTTCAGGCCATGAAGCTGGGATGCTCCGGCATCGTATTGAAACAGACCGCGCCCGAGTTGATCGTCAAGAGCATTCGCAAGGTGCACGGCGGCGAGATCTGGTTGGATTCACATACCACGGCGGCTGTGATGCGGCAGTTCGCGGCCCCTGGTGAAGTTGGCAGCGGCGGCGGCTCCGGCAAAACCCGCGAGCGTTCCCCTCTCAGCCAGCGCGAACGCGAGATCGTTCAACTGGTGGCCCAGGGTTACAAGAACAAGGAAATGGCGGAGAAGATGTTCATCAGCGAACAGACCGTCAAGAACCACCTGCACAACATCTTCGATAAATTGGGCGTGTCAGACCGCCTGGAACTGGCCCTCTACGCCATCCACAAAGGTCTCCACCTGGCCGCCGAACGTTAACTCTCGTTTCTCCTCCTCTCACGGGCTGGCAAATGTGTCAGCCCTCCTGCTTTCCTTCCGTTCCCCCTAGCTCTCCATACCGTCTTTGCCTCAGCGGTTTTCTCAGCTCCTTTTGGTACTTTCCACCCATTGCGGTCCATGTCGCATGGGAATAAAGTCCTTGGTACGGAGCACACCAGAGAATGCGACCTACGCTTGTACTTTCGTTGCTTTGCCTTGCTGGAGCAGCTTCGCTCCTGGCGCAAGTGCCTGTCATGAACAACGTGCAGCCCGATAGCGGCAAGATTGGATCCGTCCTGCGGGTCCACGGCGTCTTTCTGAGCAAGGCCCGAGTAGACGAAGTCTACCTCACCGACCATACCTTCGACATGAAGGTGAAGGTGCTGGATCAGGCCGAGGACTATATCGAGTTCCGCGTGCCTCCGTTCGTCAAACCGGGTCGATTGGAGCTTCTGGTCAAGACCACGGGCAAAGAGCCGATGCTGCTGGAGCAGCCCGTTTATATAAACATCGAAGAGCCGAAGGACAAAGACGAGCCAAAGGAAAAGGAAACGCTGCAAGCCACGGCCGCTGCTCCCGCTAACCCCGCGCCCGCTCCGGCCAACGGAACGCACTAGAACAGCCGCTGGCCGAGGAGCGGCGGTTCCGGGCTATTGCTGCTGCTGTTGTTGTTGCTGGTGATGATGAGCGGCTAGTTCCGGGTCCACTCCGTCTTCGCGCAACGCCTGGGACCAATCGTCGGCGCTTAGCTCCGGTTCGAGCGGCGGCGCATCGGATGGCGCAACGTGCACCGCCACCAGCAACTGGCTGTCGGCCGACCCCTTGAACACACCTTTGGTAGGAGGAACATCGGCATAGTCGCGCCCTACCGAGGTGCGCACGTGCCGCTCGCCGGCCAGCACGTTATTGGTTGGATCCAGACCCACCCAGCCCAGGCCCGGCAGCAGCGTCTCCACCCAGGCGTGGGTGGCGCCCTCGGCTGAGCGGGTCTTTTCACCAGCTTTGTGGAAAAGATAGCCGCTGACGTAGCGGCAGGGAATTCCGATGCGCCGCGTCAGGCCGATCATGATATGGGCAAAGTCCTGACAGACGCCTTGCCGGCTTTCGAGCGCGTGATCGATGGGTGAATCCACGCTGGTGCTCTTGGGTACATAGGCGATGTTGCTGTAGAGCAGCGCATTGAGGTTGAGTACAAACTCCAGAGGATCGCGCTGGCGCGCCTTTTCGCGCGATTCCACATCCAGCTCGGATGCAAATTGTTCGAGCAGTTCGGTCGACTGGCCGAAATGGCTGGGCATCAGCATCTCGATGTAATCGCCGGCGGCGATCATCTCATCCAGCTCGTCCCAGGCGCTCTCGCCGAGCGAACCCGGCAAGGGCTGCACCGGCTGCACATCCACCAGCGCATCGGCCACGATGGAGAGCTGTTTGTGTCGGCCCGGCACATCGAAATGATGCACCATGTTGCCCAAGTAGTCGCGATAATATTGCACGCGCGCCTTGGGCTGCACCATCAATTGGAACGAGAGACAGCGCTGCTGACCATCCGAACGCGGCTGCATGCGCGCCTCCATCAGGCTTTCGCTGACGTGTGCGCTGTAACGGAACTTGGTGAGATGGCGGATGGAGTAATACATTTAAGCCCTCCTGGTTACATCAGGCTTCGATGGCCGCTTCCACTGGATACGTAATATAGACTTCGTAAATCGCGGTGTGAATGCGCGCGCATTGCTTCTGGATGTCGGCGAAAAACTCAGCCAGACTGGCGACCACTTCATCGAGCGGGGTGAACATCAGTCCCGCGCTCAAACGGCCGGCGATCTTGGCCACGCGCGGCGATCGCTTGCTGGCCGCCGCCTGATTGATGGCTTCGAGCGAGCGCTGCAAATGGTCGGCCGCGAAACGAACCGAATGCGGAAATTCGTTGTTCAGCAGCAGGAACTCGGCCACGC
>DATHNM010000406.1:0-2200 GCA_035486095.1 Bryobacteraceae bacterium | reverse complement strand
ACCGCGGTGGGACCGATTACGATCAGCACGCCCAGCAAGCGCGTGCCGTAATTTAAAGCGGATACGCTGCCGGAACCCAGTCGAGCGGCCATGCCTTGGTCGACTAGTGATGTCCCAGTCATGACGAGGGTTACCGCCACTAGCGGCACGTATTGGTCCGCCACCTGCCGCAAGGATGCGGTAACGCCCGCCCAACGCGGGATCATTGGGTATCCCGCACGTTTCGCGCCGATACCAGCCGCAATCGCCTCCAGTGTTCCGCCCACCAGAGTGGCGACGGCTAGCGCCATGACGCCATATTGCTTCCCGCCGACTAGGATCGCCACGATGGATGCGATCGGGGTGATAAGTGGCACCGCTGCGGAGTAAGCGAATTGATGCTCGGAGTTCAGGACCGCGCGCCACGTGGAGGCCAGGCTACCGCAAGGCACAACCGCGATCATTACCAGCAATAAGCTCTCGGTGAGAGCCAACTTGTCGGGCGCGAAGCTGGGGGCGAGCAACGGAAGGACCATGCCGGAAATCGCTGCAGCCAGCAATGCCGCGATAACGAAGGCCGCGCCCGCCGCCGCCAGCACGTTCGAGTAAAGCGCCTCCGCCGCGGCTTTTCCCTGCTTCTGGCGTAACTCGATCAGCGCCGGAATCAGCGCCGAATCCAGTGGGCCCGCCAGCAGGTCCATGAAAAAAGAGGGCAGCAGAAACGCGATGAGGAACGCGTCCATGGCATCGCCGGCACCGAACAGCCGGGCGGCCAGGATCACTTTTACGGCGCCCGCCACTTTCACCGCGGCGGTCCAGCTTCCGACGGTCGCGGTGTCGGCCAGCATGCGCCAACTGGTGGAGCGCGGCTGGCGAGTTTCGGGGCTGTACTCCGTCGGCCGATTCATGCGTCTGCCAAGCATGGCATACTTCCTACGATAGTCAATGAGAGCAAACTTTCCATGCGCACTGCCATCGTCCATTATTGGCTGGTGAACCTGCGCGGCGGCGAGAAAGTGGTGGAGGCGCTGTGCCGCCTACTGCCGGAAGCCGACATTTTCACACTATTCTACGATCCGGATGCCGTGTCGCCAGTGATTCGCGGCCATCGCGTGCAGGCATCCTTTTTGCAGCCTTTTCGAAAACACTACCGTTCGCTTCTTCCAATCATGCCGATGGCGCTGGAGAGTTTTGACCTGCGTGATTACGATCTGGTGGTGTCGAGCGAGTCTGGGCCCGCCAAGGGTGTGATGCTTCCTTCTACAACGCGCCACGTCTGTTACTGCCACACGCCTATGCGTTACCTGTGGGACCTGTATCCCGCGTATCGGAACGACTGGACGCACTCGCGTTTGAAGCGCGCGCTGATGGCGCCGTTCGCGAATTATCTGCGCCTTTGGGATTATGCGTCGGCGGCGCGAGTGGATGATTTTGTTGCCAACAGCGAAAATGTCAAGCGGCGCATCTGGAAGACGTATCGCCGGGAATCCGATGTGATTTCTCCGCCCGTAGCGGTAGAGACATTCTACTCAAATCCGCCAGAGGATTATTACCTGATTGTCTCGGAGCTGGTGGCCTACAAGCGCCTGGATTCAGCAATTCGCGTATGCGTTGCTACGGGCCGCAAGCTCCGCGTGGTGGGCGACGGTCCAGAATACAAGGCGCTGCGGCGGCTCGCCAATGGGAATATCGAGTTTTGCGGGAAGGCCACGGATACCCAACTGCGCGATTTGTATTCGCGCTGCCGGGCATTTCTGATGCCGGGCGAGGAGGACTTTGGGATCACGGCCGTGGAAGCGCTGGCGAGTGGAAAGCCGGTAATCGCACTGGGAAGAGGAGGCGCGCTCGAAACGGTGCCGGTGGATGAGCCGCTGGGCGGCATCTTTTTCAATGCGCCCAGCGACGCGTCGCTGCGCGATGCTGTGGAACGATGGGAGCAGCGTGAGAATCAGGTTCAGCCGGCCGAGCTGCAAGCCTGGGCTGCGCAGTTTTCGGAAACCGAGTTTGCGAGAAAGATGCGCGCGGTTTTGTTTTCGCGCGGGACCTAGAGCTAAAGGCACCGACTCCCTTACGGTCGCGGTTAGGCTAATTGCGCTTGTCCCCTTGCTTAGGCGCGGGCGAAAATTCGGCCAAACAGCGGACGACCCAACGTAGCCCCGCGCGTAAGCAAGGGACAAGCGCCGGGAGCTGAACCACGACCGCGAAGGAGCTGGTGCCGTCG
>DATHNM010000405.1:0-8289 GCA_035486095.1 Bryobacteraceae bacterium | reverse complement strand
GCCTGGCGGATGCCATCTTTTACGCCCCCATCGATTACGCTTTCGCGGTGCGGCGGGTGCTGGCGCGGATTCGTCCGTCCCTGGTGGTGATTCTTGAGACCGAAATCTGGCCGGTGCTGTATCGTGAAACCAAGCGCGCCGGCTGCAGCCTGCTGGTGGTGAACGGTCGGATTTCAGACCGTGCTTTTCCGCGCTATCGCCGCTGGCGATTCTTATTTGAAGACGTTTTACGGCGTCCGGATATGATTCTGGCGCAAAGCGAGCAGGATGCCGCGCGCTATTTGGAGCTGGGCGCGCCCCGGCATGCGGTGCAAGCCATCGGCAATTTGAAGTACGATGCGGAGCCGCTGCAGGCCGATCCGCCGGCCGTTATCGCTGAGTTGATTGCGAAGCTCCATCCCACGGCCATCTGGATCGCCGCCAGCAGCATGCCCGGCGCGGATCGCGAAGATGTCGACGAGGACGACGCCGTGCTGCACGCGTTCCAGAAACTGGCGCGCAGCCATCCCCAACTCTTGCTGATCCTGGTGCCGCGCAAACCGGAGCGCTTTGACGAAGCCGAGGCGAAGCTGCAAGCGTCTGGTATCAACTATGTTCGCCGGTCGCAAAACACACTCCCGGCGGCACTGGCGCTGCCCTGCGTAGTGCTGCTCGATTCCATTGGCGAGCTGGCCGCCTTGTTTCCCCTGGCCGACGTGGTCTTTATGGGAGGCACGCTGGCGCGGCGCGGCGGCCACAATGTCCTGGAACCGGCGGCCTGCCGCAAAGCGATTGTCACCGGGCCGCACCTGGAAAACTTCGCGGCTATCGCGGCGGAATTTCGCCAGCAGCGCGCGTTTCTTGAAATCGCCGGCGCGCAAGAACTGGCCGGCGCGGTGGCCACACTGCTGGATAATAATGAACTCCGCGAGAATCTGGGCACGCGTGCGCTGGCATTGGCTGCGAGCAAACGCGGAGCCACCAAAAGAGCCGTGTCCGAAATTCTCCGCTGGCAGGACATGGCCGTTCCGTGCTGGCATCGGCTGAGCCCGGCGCGCTTCCTGCTGTGGCCCCTCGCGCAGATCTGGGCCGCGGTAAGCTCCCGCCAGCAACGGCGCAAGATTGCAAATGCGCGGCGGCTGGCTACGCCGGTGGTCAGCATCGGCGGCATCAGCATGGGAGGGGCGGGAAAAACTCCCATGGTGGATCACCTGGCCGAGCGGCTGCGCGAAGCCGGACACCATCCCGCCATCCTCACGCGCGGCTATCGCCGCCGTTCCATCGAGACCAGCATCCTGGTGGAGGCAGGAGAACCGGCGCCCGTCAGCTTCACTGGAGACGAGGCGCAGATCTTCGTTCAATCCGGCTACGCCCACTCCGGCATCGGCGCCGACCGCTTTATCACCGGCCGTTTACTGGAAGAACGATACCGGCCCGATATTTTCCTTCTGGACGACGGGTTCCAGCACACCAAGCTGCGGCGCGATCTGGATCTGGTGGTCATCGATGCCTTGAATCCGTTTGGCGGCGGCGCGGTATTTCCATTGGGAAATTTGCGCGAGCCTCTGAGCGCGCTGTCGCGGGCGGGAGCTTTCGTTATCATGCGCGCGGCGCCGGACCGCGAATACATCGGCATTGTGCGCCAACTACGCGCCCTCAATCCGAAAGCGCCGATCTTTCGGGCGCGCCTGGAGCACCGCTATTGGGTGGACTACCGAACACGCCAGCCGCAGCATTCCCTCGATGGGCCAATCGCGGCCTTCTGCGGCCTGGCGAACCCGGCCAGCTTCTGGGGAACTTTGCGATCCTTGCACCTTCCGCCGGTTTTCCACTGGGCTTTTGACGATCATCACCATTACACCTGCACGGAACTGGACCGCCTGGCGGCCCAGGCGAAAATGCACGGATCGAATTGTCTGCTCACCACCGAGAAAGACGCGATGAATCTGCCCGACACGATCGCGTCGGTCTTGGAACATGCCCACGTCCAGCTATATTGGCTCAAAATCGCCGTTTACGTCGAGGAAGAAGACCGGTTGTTAGAGCTGATCGGATCCAAAATGCAGCGCTGCGATCCGCCCTCGTTCGCCGCGCGCAAGCGGCCTTAGGGGGACTGAATCGTGTAGATCATCAGCCCGTTCACGTTCGGAACCAGAAGATATCCAGCGGCCCAGGCGACATCCGTCAGCCCGAATTGGGTGACGAAGGGATAGACAACGGGAGAACTGGGTGTGCTGGCATCCACAATCATCAAGCTGCCGGGACCCGCGGGGTCGGTGGACGGCGGATTGTTGACGATAGCGAACACATCCGGATCGGCGTTCAGCGGCTGTACGACGTAGGTGCCGGTGGTGGGGATTTGGGTGGTCACATTCGCGATTCCCGCCGGGCTCTGCACATTGGTGATGTTCATGGTGGAAAGCGTCAGGTTGCCCGTGATGTTGAAATCGGGAACGCCCGGATTGCGGAAGCTGGTGGTGTTGCCGGTGATCAACAGCAGATCGCCGTCGTATCCAAAGCCAAGAAAAATGGCGGCGTTGGCTACCGTGACCTGCTCAATCCCTTGCATGGTCTGCGGGGTGCTGATGTTAATGACATCCAATGCCGCGCTCCCGCTGGTGCTGTTTCCGGTCGACGTGGTGCTGGTGACATAAGCGACATCCGGGTAACTGCCGTCGCTGCTGGGAACTAACGCCACCGAGTTCGGCATCACACTCAGCCCACTCGATCCCGGCCCGGTGGAAAGCACCGAAAGCAGAGCCGGAAAGAGACTGCTAAAGTCGTAGGCCACGAAGTTTCCATTCTGCGTGCTAATGGAATTGCCGCTGGTGGTGAACCAGCTGGTGCTAAAGTATCCGACGGTTCCGAGGAAGCTGATGCTGCTGAGGAAGGTGTACGGGGTGGTGGATTGCTGGGTCAACAAAACGGGATTGCTGGGATCGGTCAGGCTGTACACGGCGAAGGTTGGCGCGCTACCGGGCCCCACGATGTCCACCAGAATGGGCTCCGACGTGTTGCTGTTGATGGCGCACTTGCCGCCGTTGCCCAACAATTGGGAATCGCCAAACTCGCCCACGTAAGTGGGTGCGCTGACGCTGCTGGTATCGACAATATTAATGCGATTTGGTCCGCACAGGTAGGTGGTATTGCCATATATCGCCACGGTGCTGGCATTGCCATTTGCAAAGCTGACCTGGCCAACCAGCGTGAGATAGGTGGGCGGAGCCGTTCCGGAACCCGAAACCGAAATCTGCGCCGAAACACTGACGTATCCGCCCACCGTGATCACTAGCGGATAGTCGGCCGTGGCTAGTGTCGACGGCACTAAAATATTGGCCTGCGCCAGGCCCGCGAAGCCCGACGTCAGTCCCAGAAACTGCACAGTCGCATTCGTCCCGCCGATGGTGGCGGTCGTGGTGGCAGTGGCAGTGGAGATAGGCGAAGCCGGCGTGGCTGTTCCATCGGGTACCGCGTTGTTTAGGGCGCCCTGCCCAGTAAGATAAACAACCAACACGGAGCCGGCCGCGATCGGATTACTGGAGGAGTTCGTAGAGTTGTCCGGGTTCTGAGCGATGGCGTGATTGCTGGTGTCCTGGAATATTCCCGGCGCGCTGGCCACAACCGTGAACTGGAAAAGCGCGCTTTGACCGCCGCCGCGCGAAACATACATGTTGGCGGTCCCGGCGGCCAGATTGCTGGGGACCTGAAAGTTGATCTGGGTGTTGCTCACATAGAGCAGCGGAACAGCGATCTGGTTTACGTAAACCGTCGCACCCGCCATGTTCGTCGGCAGTGGAAATCCGCTGGCCGCCTGCGTGGAATTGGCCAGGTTCGATCCGAAAATGCTGGCCAGTTCGCCGGGCGCCACTCGGGGAGCGTAACTGGCGGCATCGGTTACCGTGTTAATCACCGTCTGCGCTCCGGCAATGGCGGAAGTTAGTAAAAGTAAAACGATTAGCGGGAAAGATCGCATGTAAGGCGTCAAACAACATCTGACGTTAGCGAACGGGGCGGCGTTCAGTTCCGGGTACCATGCGGCAACGGCCGTGATTCAAAACCGCCCGTCAAAGCAGCCAAAGCTATCTTATTAACAAACCGTAACCATGTCTGTAAGTCGGCACTCGGCTGGTATAATAAGGCCCATGGGCGAGGCTCGCAACGGTAGTCCCATGAAAAAGATCATCCTTCTCCGCCCGCGCGGATTTTGCGCCGGAGTTGTCCGCGCCATCGATGTGGTGAAGATTGTTCTCAATCTTTATGGTGCGCCTGTATACGTTCGTAAAGAAATTGTGCACAATCGCCACGTGGTGGACGAACTGCGTCAAGCGGGAGCGATTTTTGTTGAAGAATTAAGCGAGGTGCCGGAAGGTGCGCGCGTGATCTTCAGCGCGCACGGTGTATCTCCGGCAGTCCGCCAGGAAGCCAAGGAGCGCAAGCTGGAGGTGATTGATGCCACCTGCCCGCTGGTCACCAAGGTGCATTTGGAGGCGGTACGCTTCGCGCGCCAGGATTACACCATCGTGCTCATCGGCCATGCCGGACACGACGAAGTAATCGGAACGCTGGGTGAGGCGCCGCAGTCCACTGTCCTGGTTTCGTCGGTGGCCGATGTGGACAAGCTGCAAGTGAAGGATCCCTCGCGCATCTCGTTTCTCACGCAAACCACGCTCAGCCTGGATGAAACCAAGGACATTGTCGAACGGTTGAAGGAGCGGTTCCCCGCTATCAAAGGTCCCAAAACTCAGGACATTTGCTATGCAACGGAGAACCGCCAGTTGGGCGTCAAAGCTGTGGTGCCTCTGACGGACGTATTGCTGGTTGTGGGTTCCCAAAATAGTTCAAATTCGCGACGCCTGGTGGAGGTTTGCGAGAACGAAGGCGTGCCCGCGTATCTGGTGGACGACAGCACCGAAGTAAATCCGGCGTGGCTGGATGGCAGCCAGACGGTGGCGGTTACCGCGGGTGCGTCGGCGCCGGAAAATCTGGTGCAGGAACTGATCCAATCGCTCGAGACAAAATTCGGGTTCGACTACATGGAAGAGATGGAACTGAAGGAAGAAGACGTGCGGTTCCATCTGCCCGCGGATTTGGAGCGATCGGCGCTGAAGCTGACAACTATCGCTCGCGTATGAGCCCGAAGCTGCAAGTCGCAGGCACTTTGGTGGAAGGGGCTTCGCAGGCCGCGCGCCGCGCCACCGACTATCTCACCGGTATCCAGGCCCAGCAGGGTTATTGGTGGGCAGAGCTCACCGCCGATACCACGCTCGAGTCCGATTACATACTGCTGCAGCTGTGGTTGCATCCGCCGGTGGAAGGCGTGTGGAATCCACCCACCCGCGCTCTCATCAACCAGGCCGCCGAATCCATACTGGCGCGCCAACTGGCCGACGGCGGGTTCAATATCTATCCGCAAGGGCCAACCGATCTTAGCGCGACGGTGAAGGCTTATTTTGCGCTGAAGCTGGCGGGGCTGGATTATAACGATCTGCGGTTGACCCGGGCGCGCGAGCGCATCTTGTCGCTGGGTGGCATTCAGGCGGCCAACAGCTACGTCAAGATCAATCTCAGCCTGTTCGATCTTTTCCCGCGCGATCATGCGCCGTCCATTCCGCCCGAGATGGTGCTGCTGGGCAATTTCATCTACGAAATGTCGTCGTGGACGCGCGCGATTGTAATTCCCCTGGCCATCGTGCATGCCTTGAACCCACGGCGTCCGGTGCCCGAGGGATTCAATTTACAAGAGCTTTTCGTGGTGGATGGACAACAGCTGGAGTTTCGCCGCGATCTGACAAGCTTCACCTGGCGCAATGTTTTTCTGCGTCTGGATAAAGTGCTGAAACTCTGGGAAAAACACGGCTCGAAATCGCTGCGGCAGCGCGCCATCAGGAAGGCCGAGCAGTGGATGCTGGAGCATACCCATTACACCGACGGCGTGGCGGCCATTTATCCACCCATGATGTACGTGATCATGGCGCTGGATCTATTAGGCTACCCACCCGATAGTCCCGAACGCGTGGAAGCGCAGCGCCAGTTCGACAATTTGATGGTGAACGACGTTGCGGATGGAACCCAGCGCTTCTTCTTCCAGCCTTGCTTCTCGGTGGTGTGGGACACGGCCATCGCCGCTTTCGCGCTGGGAGAAGCCGTGGAACCGTCGCACGACGCTCTGCGCCGGTCCGCCGATTGGCTGCTGACCAAGGAAGTGCGCCGCAAAGGCGACTGGTCCGTTAAACGTCCAAAAACCGAACCCTCCGGCTGGTATTTCGAATTCGCTAACGAATTTTATCCCGACATCGACGACACCGCCATGGTATTGCTGGCGCTGAACCGTTCGAATGCATCGCGCTCGGAAGATCAGCAGGCCTGTGAGCATCGCGCCATTCAATGGCTGTTCGACATGCAGTCCAAAGACGGCGGCTGGGCGGCTTTCGACGTGGATAATGACTGGCGGCCACTGAGTTTCGTTCCCTTCGCCGATCACAACGCGATGCTCGATCCCACCTGTCCCGACATCACCGGGCGGGTGCTGGAAGCGCTGTGCGCTTATGGATATAACCGGTCTCACCCCGCCATTGAGAAGGGCGTGCAGTTTCTAATCCGCACGCAGGAAGAAGACGGGAGCTGGTACGGGCGCTGGGGTGTCGACTACGTCTATGGCTCGTTCCTGGCTTTGCGCGGGCTGGCGGCGGCGGGTGTGAGCGATCGTGAAGCGTATGTGCAGCGCGGCCTGGAATGGGTGCGCTCGATTCAGAATTTTGACGGCGGGTGGGGTGAAAGTTGCGAAAGCTATCAGCAGAAAAGCTTTGTGGCGGCGGCCAGCACTCCATCCCAGACCGCTTGGGCGGTTTTGGCTCTCTTGGCTGGCGGAGACACTACCAGCAGCAGCTTGCACGATGGTATTGAATACTTGATCGGTACCCAGAAGAGCGACGGAACGTGGGATGAAGAGTTGGCAACCGGGACGGGATTCCCCCAAGTATTTTATCTGTGTTATCACCTCTACCGGCACTCCTTCCCGCTGCTGGCGCTGAATACTTTTCTCAAGATCAAGTCTGGTTCGAACGGGCGGGGCTAAGTGAACCGTCCCGGGCATTGATGGTGTGAGGCCGACGCTGGTAACAGGGGCCACCGGTTTCCTGGGCTGGCACGTGGCCAATCGATTGCTTGCACGCGGGGAAAAGGTGCGCGCCTTGGTGAGGGACACGAGCAGAGTGAGGGAACTGGACGGGGAAGTGGTGGTGGGTGACCTGCGCGATCCAAAATCTCTGGAGCGGGCCGTGGCAGGTTGCGCCGTGGTGTATCATGTCGCGGCGGACTATCGCCTGTGGGCCAAGGATCCCGCGGAACTTTATCGCTCCAATGTGGAGGGCACGCGGAATCTGCTGACGGCGGCGCGCGATGCGGGCGTTGAACGCGTGGTCTATACCAGCACAGTGGGTTGTATCGGAATGGCAGACGGCGGGCTGGGCAACGAAGACGTCCAGGTTGGTTTGGAACAGATGGCGGGTGCGTACAAACGATCGAAGTTTCAGGCCGAGCAAGTGGCGCTGGAGTTTGCGGGCGCTGGATTTCCGGTGGTGATCGTGAATCCCACGGCGCCCATCGGCGACCATGATTTCAAGCCGACGCCCACCGGCAAGATCGTAGTGGATTATTTGAAAGGCGATCTGCCGGCTTATGTAGATACCGGTTTGAATCTGGTGGACGTGGAAGATACCGCCGAGGGTCATTTGCTGGCATGCCAGCGGGGCAGCAGCGGCCAGCGTTACATACTGGGTTGCGAGAACCTGACGCTGCAGCAGATCCTCACGCGGCTGGCTGCCATCAGCGGTGGCGATGCTCCGCGCTGGCGGATCCCCTACGCGGTGGCATATGCCGCCGGATTAGCCAGCACCGGTTGGGCGAATTTGACAGGACATGAGCCGCGCGCGCCCATCGATGCGGTGAAAATGGCGCGCAAGAAAATGTTCGTTTCGCTCGACAAGGCGAAGCGCGAGCTGGGGTTCAATCCGCGGCCGGTGGATGGCGCATTAAAGCGCGCCGTGGATTGGTTCCGGAACAACGGGTATGTGTAAAGCGGGTTGCGTGTAAACCGGGTCACGCGTATTGCTGGTATTCGTGGCTGCGGAGCGACTTGAGTTGGAAGGATTGCTGGTCCATGTCGACGAGCTCAGCCAGCCGGATTGGCCTCTCGATTTTGCCCGGCTGGGCCGGTTGAACGGGGTGCCGATCGCAATGGTGGCAAATGGTCCCGGGCCGAAACTGGCCGGGGACGCGGTGGATGTGGTGAAGGCGAATCAGAACATGGAC
>DATHNM010000404.1:0-6321 GCA_035486095.1 Bryobacteraceae bacterium | reverse complement strand
GCGCCTGAGCCCAAGCCCGTCTTCAAATCGAGCATCGCGCTGGCGCTCACGCCGCTGAGCCCGGACGGAGTGACCTGACCGTTCAATTGCATGTCGCCACCCAGCGTCCCATTCAGCGCAGCGGTCTCCCGCCCGGCAAATCTGCCCACCTCCGCGATCGTAACTCCGCCGATCTCGCCTTTTAGGCTCATCCGCTTTAATTCGTTCAATTCGGCCGTACCGCGGAAACGGCCGTCGGGACCGGAAACATCCAATTGAGTAAGGCTGATCTGATCTGGCGTGATCTCGGCGTGGGAACTCAACTCCACATCCCGCACCTCCACACCTTTGTGCA
This sequence comes from Bryobacteraceae bacterium, assembly GCA_035486095.1. GTDB lineage: Bacteria > Acidobacteriota > Terriglobia > Bryobacterales > Bryobacteraceae > Palsa-89. The sequence continues at coordinate 5,987 of DATHNM010000404.1, read as the reverse complement.
CGTAACCCAGGGAACGCCCCGTCAGCTTTCCACTAAAGCGATCCGTCGACGATCCACCGGCGGTGATATGGCCCTGCAGCCATAAAGCTCCACGCGGCTCCAGCGGCGTCTGCACCAGTTTGTTCAGGTCCTGCGGCGGAAGTGCGGCGGTGACTTCAAAGTCCATGCGAGGCGAATAAAGATTGACGATGCTTCCGTTGGTCTCAATTCTCATTCCGCCGGATTCCAGGTTCATGCGCATCACCTGGAGGGTATTTCTTCCCAGAGCCACCTGCGAATCCAGCGCGAATTCAGCGGGAGTGCGTAGTTTGGGCGAAGAGATACGCATGCGGGCGGAAGAGATGGCGCACAGGTAGCGCGGCCCGGCAGCCTGGTAAACCAGCGACATTTGCAGACGCTCGCCCACCGCATCCAACGGTACCCGCCAGGAATTGTAGTCCGCCATGCCGTGACGGATCTCGATATGCTGCACTTTAAGATCGAGAAGATCTTCCACCACGTTCTGGTTGAAGCGCGGGATCTTGGGCCGCGGAATGTTCGTCGTCCCGTCCGGGCTAATGGTGATGTACAGCCGCGGGCTCTCGACAGTCAGGAACGAGATGTCCACCTTTTTCTCGAGCGCTGAAATGATTTTGAACCCGATCTGGATCTTGTCCGCTCGCAACATGGGGGGCGCGGAGGCCGGCTCGGTGCCGTGCAAAGCGAACTGTGTCACCTCGGCCGTGAGATTGTGCCAGTTGTAGGAAAAGCCGCCGATCTCAACACGTCCGCCGGTGGCACGCTCCACCACCGCTGCTATCCGCATACGGATCAGGTCCTTGAACCACGCGGTCTGCACCAGCAGGACGGCAGCCACAAGCAGAGCTACGGCCAAGCCCAGCAACCCCAGAAAGCTGAACGCAACAATCCTGGCGGCCCGCCGCATTAGTTTGCGCTCCGATGGAGCAGACTCATGCCGGAGTATCATTTCAGCTCCGGGTCCAGATACGTAATCGCCACCTGGCTGCGCGTATCCGTGATCCACTGTTCCAATGCCTGGTCAATCCGTTTCTGAGTCAGGATCTCCTCTATCTGATCGCGGGATTCCTCCAGGGCGGGTATCGGCTTGGTCCCTTTCTGTTCCCAATCGGAGACTTGCTGCCGGTAATATGCTTGCACATCCGCGGGCGGGATCTGTATTCCAGGCCGGAACCGGTATTCGATAAAGCGCAGCAGCGTTAATTGCCACCACAACCGGCGGCTCAGTTCGTCCGCTGTGATTCCGTAAGACTGCAGCGCAACCTGGAACTCATTGTCGCCCGGATACATGGCCTTCAGGCTCTGTAAGGATTCGGCGGCGGCGCTGAGTTCGGGCAGCGGATAGTGGCTCAGATCCATTTCGCGTTTGATGAGCGCCTGCTCAATCAAGCGGGCCGCCGCCTGTTTCCTGGCAGCGGAGCCCAGATCGACCTTCTCGCGATTCAAGAAATCGGTGACGCGAATCTCATCGTCCACCTGCGATTGAGTGATCACCTGGTTGCCAACGGCGATGACGATGCGGTCAATGATTTCAGCGGAAAGGGAGAAAGACAGAATGCAGAATACAGAAGGCAGAAGACAGAATACAGAAGTCAGAATACAGAAGAAGGTGCTGCGGCCTTTATTCTGAATTCTGGCTTCTGGCTTCTGGCTTCTCATCAAAACGCCTGCCCCAGCGAGAAATGGAACTGAAACACATTGATGCGCTGCACGTTCTGCGGCACCGATGAACCGGGGACGCCGCACTGGTACAGCTGATTGATGGACCCCTCGCAGCCGAAGAAGCGCGGCGAGTTCGGGCTCAGCGAAAAATCCACGCGCACCGGGCCCAGCGGCGTGCGATAGCGCAATCCGAAGCCAAAGCCTTGGACGGCGTAGTCGAAATCCTGCAGGTTCTGCTGGCGGAATCGCAGGCTGATCTTGTTCACGGCTGAATACACGTTGCCCATGTCGTTAAACAGCACGCCGCCCAAGTTATCGCCAATGAGGGGAAAGCGCAACTCGACGGTATTGGTGAGCAGGGCATTGCCGCCGATGGGGAAGCCGGTGTTGGGGTCGCGCGGCCCGGCCTGGAAATCCGGAAACGCCCGGTTGGAAAATGCACCGCCGCCGAAGAATCGTTCGGGCAGCAGAATAGGGGTTCCCGAGTAACGTTCGATGATGCCGAAGTCCGTGGTTCGCGCCAAAACCAGGCTCTTGTTCAGTTGATAGTAGGACGAATTGCGCGCCACCACGCGTCCGAAGCCGGTTTGCGATCCAAACACGCTGGAGGCCAGCGCGACGTCGATGCTGGTATAGGTTCCGCGGTGGGAATCGATAGGGTCGTCCCGCGTGTCCCGGATGAAGCTCATGGAAAAGAACCCGACGTTCACCGGCTGCGAGAGCAGCGGAATCAGTTCGGCGCTCACCAGCGGAGTTCCTATGATATTCACCTTGCGGTAGGTGAAACGGAATTGCAGCGTGTCGGCCTTGGATAACTTTCTGCCCAATTGAATGGAGCCTTCCTCGCGCTGTGAGGAGAACGTACGGATGTCGTGGGAACGGTCGAACAACGCGGAGAGCTGCAGGCTTAGCTTGGGATCGCCCAGGAATTGCGGCGCGACATAGGTGAGCAGGGCGCGCTGTTCGAGCGTGGAAACCAGTGTCTGCAGGCTCATGGTGTGTCCCAAACCGAAGAAATTCAGGCGGCTGATGCCGAACGAAAAGCGCGGGCTGAATCCGGTGACGCCGGCTGGAGAATCGAGCGACGTGGTGCCGCCGCCGATGCGTCCAATTTCCGCGCCCACGCCCACGTTCATCGAGTATCGTCCGGCCTCTTCGATGGAGTAAAGCACATACTTGGTGGGCTCTTCGCCATCCGGATTCTGGATGGCCGCGTCGACCCGCGAGAAAATTCCCAGGTCGTACAGCCGGCGCTGGCTCTCGTTGATCTCGCTCTGGGATAACGGATCGCCCGCGCGCAGACTGATGCGGTCTGTCACCACGTCCGGGCGCGTCCGTTTCAATCCGTCCACCACCACATTGCGCACGTAGACACGCGCGCCTGGCGTCACGATGAACGCCAAGTCTACATGATCGGCTTGGGACGACGGCAGCGACGTGAAGTCGAATTTCGCCGCCGGATAACCAGCGTTGAAATAATAGTCGAGCACGTTGTCGCGATCGCTGGCGATGTTTAAATCGCTGTAGGGTTGTCCTTCGGTGGAATGCAGAAGCAGCATCAAACCAGGCCGGAAAGCATCCGAAACACCCTGCAAAGCCAGTTTGGAGACGAACCACTGCGGGCCTTCGGTGATTTCGATAAATACTGCGATATGGGATTTGGCTCCGTTGTAATCGTCCAGTATGCGTGAGGTGACCGTCACGTCGCGAAACCCATTGGCGCGATACAGGCTGCGGATGGCATCCAGATCGCGATCCAGCGCCCCGCGGCTGTAGCGGCCGTGGGGATAGCGGATCAAGGTGGCGGGTATTACGGACATGCGCTCGCGAATGGTGGCGTTGTCGAAATAATGATTGCCGTGGATCTCAAGCTTGGCGATGGTGTGGCGGATTCCCAAATCCAAGTGGTAATCGATCAACCGCTCGCCGTTGGCGGGAGTGGCCATGATGTAACTGGCGGTGGCGTCGAAATAGCCTTGCGTCTGGAAGTAGGATGCCAGATCGCGGGATCCTTCTTCCAGTAAATCCCGATCCACCGAGCGTTCCTCATAAATGGGCAGCAGACTGCGCAGCTTTCCGGAAGAAAGCTTCGCGCCTCTCAGACGCACCAACACCGGAGGACCGGGGTTAATAGACAGCACGGGCGTCACCGTGTTGGCGTCGGCATAATAATCCAGATCCACCAGTTTCACCTCAGCCAGCAGGTGATCGTGCTTGGGATACCAGGATCGAATGTTGTCCAGCCCGTTCTGCAGGCGCGTTTCGGTAAGCTGATGCCACCCCAGGCCGAACCAGCCATGCAATCGCTTCCAGCCGCTGGATTGGATCACTTTTTCAAGCGGACGCAAAGTATCCCCGCTGGCGATGAGCCCGTCAAATTTGGCGCGCCGGCCAGGATCGACGTGAAAATCGATATGGACCTCCTGGGTAGCTTCGCGCGTGGAGGTGGCGGGCTCAATGCCGACGTTATAGAAGCCGTTGCGCTTGAGCAGATCCGTGATGCGGGCTACCGCCGCGGTGGTCTCGCTGGGGACATAGTCCGCGCCGAGAGTGAGCTTGCTGGCCACCAGCAACTGACCTTGGTTGGGTGGATCCCCCACGCCGTTCACGTCGAAATAGCCGATGAAATATGCGGGCTTGGTGATGAATCTCAGGTTCACTCCGGCGGACGCCAGCGTGGCGTCCACGGCAATGTCGGCGTATTCGCCGGTTTGATACAAGCGCTGAATGGAGTCGCGCAGGTCCGAGGCGCGCAGCGGCTGCCCTATCCGCAGCGGGAGCAACGCCATCAATTGATCGAAAGATAGCTGCTGTTTCGCCGGGTCGAATTGCACGCTGGCGATAGGCTTGCCTTCGTACTCATTGGGCGCCCCGTTCAACAGAATCGAGCAGAGGGCGGCGAGCATGGGCGTACTGATCCACAAGCCCAGCCGAGTTGACACAAGCGACCATATTAACGCATCGCCTCCTAACATAAGGCCACGGTTGGTACCATCGGGATGTATGAGGGCGCCTGCATGACCACGGAGGATCTCGAGCGTTACTCGCGGCAGATCCTGTTTCCGGGTATCGGTGAACAAGGCCAGCGATATTTGTTGGACGCTCGCGTGGCCGTCGCAGGTTGCGGCGCATTAGGAAGCTTTCAGGCCGGGGCCCTGGCGCGGGCCGGGATTGGCCTGCTGCGGATCATCGACCGGGACTATGTGGAGCTGAGCAATCTGCAGCGGCAATGGCTGTTCGATGAATGCGATGTGGAACAGGCCCTGCCCAAAGCGGAGGCCGCGGCGCGTAAGATCGCGGGCATCAACGCGGGCGTCCGGGTTGAGCCTGTGGTGGCCGATCTAACCCCTTCTAACGTGGACGATCTGCTGGGCGGCGTGGATCTGATTCTGGACGGCACGGACAACTTTGAAACACGCTACCTGATCAATGATTTTGCGGTGCAGCACGGAATTCCCTGGGTTTATGGAGCCGCAGTGGGCAGCTATGGCATCGCGATGCCCGTGATTCCCGGCAAAACGGCGTGCTTGCGCTGCATTTATCCCGATCCGCCTGCGGGCGCGCAGCCCACTTGTGAGACGGCCGGCGTGCTGGGAACTGTAACCGCGTTGATCGCCAGCTTGCAAGTGAGCGAAGCGATCAAAATCCTATGCGGGGCGGAGCCGGCTCGCAAAATAACGACCGTGGATGTTTGGAGCGGTGAAATCCGCCAGGTGGCGCAGCCCGGACCGGTTGCCGATTGTCCAGCCTGCGGACGGCGCGAGTTCCCCTATCTGACCGGCGAGCGGCGGGCACCGGTCAGCCTGTGCGGCCACAACGCGGTGCAGATTCACGAGCGCACGCGGCCTTTGGAGCTGCGCGAGCTGGCGGCACGTCTGGCCCCGTTGGGCCCGGTTCGCGCCAACGAGTTCGCCCTTCGTTTCGAAATGCCGCCGTACCTGCTGACCATTTTTCCCGACGGCCGGGCGATCATCAAAGGAACCAGCGATGTGGACAAGGCCAGGACGTTGTACGCGAAGTATATTGGGCATTGAGCGGGCGGGCGTTGTGAATGTTACGGTGGAGGAAAAAGATCTTCTTCTATAAGGTCGTGCGCGGAGTTCAACACGTAAAGGACCGTTGACCTTGAGTACGGCGATGGTCGTCCGGCCGACGGCAGTCCTGCCGACGAGGCGTGCCCCTTGCCAACGGAAATGCCGTTTCCACTTATGGCGACGCGGATTGAAAAGAGGAGTCAGCTTTCTCGTAACTGGATCTCGCCCCGCGACGTTGGATCCTTTGAAAGAGTTGCAGTAAAAACAACTGAG
>DATHNM010000403.1:0-2683 GCA_035486095.1 Bryobacteraceae bacterium | reverse complement strand
GGACGTTGGCTTCGCCGGCGTGTAAAGCCGCCACCGCCGTGTCCAATTCCTGCTGCGCCGCGGCTTCGTCTTTCACCAGAGGCGTCAGGCGATCGTAGTCCTGTTGGGCCTTCAGCAGGTTGGCTTGCGCGGCGGCCAGGTTCGCTTCGGCTTGCAACAGCGCCACTTGCTTGCGCGCGAACTCCAGATCCGCCTCGCTCTGCGCGACATTTCCCTTGGCCTGCTCCACCGCCGCCTCATAGGGCCGCAGATCCAAAACGTACAGCACATCGCCCGCGCGCACTTCCTGACCGGGATGGAAGAGCCACTTGTCGATGTATCCATCCACGCGGCCGCGCACTTCCACCGTATTGCGCGCGTACGTTTGGGCCGGATATTCCGAGATCACCGGCACGTCGCCGGCCTCCACTTGCGTGACCACCACCTCGGGCGCGGGAGCCTCGGCGGGACGGCGGTTCTGGGCTGAAGAGTCGCAGGCCGATGTGAATGCAGCACTGCCGATGACGAGGATCAAGACAAACTTCGAATAATAGATACGATCGAAAACCATGAATAGCTTACTGGCCTGAAGGCATTGGATGCTACGAGGCGCCGCTTCGACCCAACTCTTTCGGATGCGAAACTCCAGTTTACCGGATGCAGCTCACAGCGTGCGTTACGTGGCTGGTCAGGTAAAATGAATGCCGCGTGCTCCGTCCACTCCCTTGGCTGCTGTTGCTGATTCCGCTCGGCGCGAACGCGCAGGATCGTACGCAGGCCCGCTCCATGACCATCACGACGCGCGGCATCGTGGCCACCGCGCAGACCCTGGCTTCGCAGGCGGGAGCCCAAATTCTGGCCCGAGGCGGATCGGCGGTAGACGCCGCCATCGCAGCAAATGCGGTATTGAGCGTGGTGGAGCCCATGATGGATGGACCGGGCGGCGACCTCTTCGCCCTGGTGCGGGACGCGAAAACAGGAACCCTCATCGGCATCAATGCCAGCGGTTGGGCGCCGCAGCGCCTGAGTATCGACTATCTGAAGAAACACGGACTGACGCGCATGCCCAGCGAGGGCATTCACACCGTCACGGTTCCCGGCTGCGTGGCGGGATGGGAAAAGCTTTACAAGCGCTTTGGCCGCCTTCGGTGGCGCGATCTGTTCCAGCCCGCCATTTACTATGCCGAGAATGGCTTCCCGGTGACTGAACAAATTCAATGGGATTGGGAAAATACCAACTCCCGCTTGAACGACCAGGCGCGTAAACTTTATTTGCCGAACGGGACTGCGCCGAAGGTGGGCGAGATATATCGCAATCCGCCGCTGGGGCACGCGCTACGCTTGATCGCTGACCTGGGCGCGCGCGCTTTCTACGATGGCCCGGTGGGTGAGGCGCTTCTCAAAACATCGCAAGACCTGGGTGGAACCATGACGGCCGCCGATCTGAGTGAGTTTGAACCCGAATGGGTGCAGCCCATCTCTACCGATTATCGCGGCTGGAAGGTTTCCGAACTTCCGCCCAACGGGCAGGGAATCGGGACTTTGGAGATGCTCAACATCCTGGAGAATTTCCCGATTGGCCAATACGATCAGTTGAGCGTGGAGGCCCTGCACCTGGAGATCGAAGCCCAGAAACTGGCGTTTCGCGACCTGTCGCGTTACGTGGCCGATCCAAAATTCGCGCCCGTACCCGTGGCGGGCCTGTTGTCCAAGCCCTACGCCAAACAGCGCGCCGCGTTGATCGATCCTGAAAAGGCGCATTGCGAAGTGGAAGCGGGGGCCCCGCCCCAAGATGCGCACGGCAACACAACCTACCTGAGCGTGGTGGACAAAGAAGGCCAGACAGTATCCTGGATTCAGAGCAACTCCGAGATCTTCGGTTCGGGAATTCTGGTGCAGGGCATGGGATTTCTGTTGCAGGATCGCGGGGCGGCCTTCGATTTCGATCCCGCGCATCCCAATGCGCTGGCGCCGCGCAAGCGTCCTTACCACACCATCATCCCCGCGTTTCTGGAGCAGGGCAGCCAGCACATCGCGTTTGGCATAATGCGCGGCGTGAATCAGCCGCAGGCGCAGATGCAGTTTGTGAGTAACGTGGTGGATCACAAGATGAATATTCAGGCCGCACTGGAAGCGCCGCGGTTCACCAAGCTGACATCCGGCGGGTGCGACTTGATGATGGAAGCGCGCGTGCCCGAAGTTATCCGCGGCCAACTGGAACAGAAGGGGCATCGCCTGGAGATGCTGGGAGATTTTTCGGGGCTGATGGGCGGAGGCCAGGCGGTGCTGCATGATTCGGCCACCCAGGTGAACTATGGCGCTTCGTCTCCACGCAAGGATGGCGCGGCGATTCCAGAACCGGATCCTTATTTTAAGTGACCTAAACGTTCCGGGCGGTCAATGGCGCTGCCCGGGCTTGGCCCGTTCGGGCGGAATACCCAGACGATTTTCGAGAATCCGGACCAGGTTCTGCAATTCGTCGGCGCGCGCCCGTTCCTTGCCCAAGTCTTCTTTCAGACGCTGGATTTGCAACTGCAGCTCCTTCTGCTGAAGCGCGTCGCGATCGGCATTGGGCGGGGGCGGCGGTGCGCTTTCAACCGGCGGATTTGCCGGAATCAGTTGCGGCGGTTGCGTGGGGGCGTTCGATACGGGCTCCGGCGCGATGATCCGGGTGGATTCATGAATCGGCTCGCCGCTCGAGGGG
>DATHNM010000402.1:0-5346 GCA_035486095.1 Bryobacteraceae bacterium | reverse complement strand
TTCCATCACCTTGCGCAGCAGCGTGGTGGCTTCCATGGCGCCCAGCCTTTGCTCGCGCAGCGTGGCGCTCATGGCGTTCACCTGCTGCATCACTTCGCCCATGGCATCGCCGCTTTTGGAATGCCGCGCGCGGATGGAATAATCGCCCTCGCGCATGGCTTCCAAAAGATTGGCCAGCGTTCTGAGGGGCGACGCTACGCGTTCGCGCAAGGCGAAGCAGAAGCCCAGCCAGACGCCGACGATCAGCGTGGTAAGCGTCCACTGAGCCCGGGGTGTGTAGTCGCCCAACCACAGCACCAGCATGGACGTGATGACGGCGGGTGACCCGGCCACCAGCGCCATGACAAGAATCCGCTGCTCGTGAACCAGGCGAGGCTTGCGGAGCTTCACGGCGCGGTCACATTCCGTAGCGCTGCAGACGCCGGTAAAGCGCGCTGCGGCTTAAACCCAGGGCGTTGGCGGCGTGGCTGACGTTTCCGTTGTAGCGCGCCAGCGCCTTTTTGATGAGGAATGCTTCCACTTCTTCGATGCTCATGTCTTCCAGGCGCGGGCTCACTTCGCGTCCCGAGCGCAGCGCCAGGTCGGCCGGCTTGATCTGGCTGTCCTGCGCCATCAGCACGGCGCGCTCAATCACGTGATTCAGCTCGCGCACATTGCCCTGCCAGGGATTCTCCAGCATCAATTGCAATGCCGCGCGATCGAACCCTCCGATGCGTTTGCGATAGCGCTGGGCGTGCGTGGCCAGAAAATGCGCACCCAGCAGTGGAATGTCCTCGCGCCGTTCGCGCAGCGGCGGCAGATGAATCTCAATGGTGTTCAGCCGGAACAGCAAATCCTGGCGGAAGCGTCCGGAATTTACCTCTTCGTCCAGATGGGCGTTGGTGGCCGAAATCACGCGCACATCCACGCGTTTAGTTTTGGACGAGCCCACCCGCTCCATCTCGCCCACTTCCAGCACGCGCAGCATCTTGGCTTGCAAATTCATCGGGACGTTCGCGATCTCATCCAGAAACAGCGTACCGCTATCGGCCAGTTCAAAGCGCCCCACCCGATCTGCCTTGGCGTCGGTGAATGCGCCCTTGACGTGGCCGAACAGTTCGCTTTCGAAAACTCCTTCGGCGAGCCCTCCGGCGTTCACCGTGACCATTGGCTTGGCGCTGCGCGGGGAAATGGCGAACAGCGTCTTGGCTACCACTTCCTTACCGGTGCCCGGTTCGCCGGTGATCAAAACGTTGGCGTCCGACGGCCCCACGCGTGAAATCATCTGCAGGACGGGCTGCATGGCGGCAGACTCGGCGATGAGCGACGGCACACCTTCGGCTCGCAACAACCGATTCTCGGCCTCCAGCCGCATGCCCCGCCGGATGGCGTTACTCAGATCGATCTGCGTTTTGACAATGGTGAGCAGGCGTTCGTTTTCCCAGGGCTTCTGCACGAAATCGCGCGCACCGCCGCGCATGGCTTCCACCGCCAGGCCCACCGTGGCCCAGGCCGTCATGACGATCACGGGCAGCACCGAATCGATGGCTTGAATGCGCGAGAGTAAATCCAGACCTTCCTTGCCCGACGTGGTGTCGCGGGTGTAGTTCAGGTCCATGATCACGACATCGAAATCGCGCGCTTCCAGCGCCGCAATCACGGCTTGCGGCGAAGTAACGGCGTCAATCTGGTAGCCTTCACTCTTCAGCAGCAGGCGCAGCGCTTCCAGCACGTCCGCCTGATCGTCGGCGATAAGGATGCGCGGCGCAGCGGAACTCTGCCACTCCTTCATGCCCTTAATCTATCCAGCCGTCGGCGATATTGATGATGCGGTGCCCGTACTCAGCGTTCTTTTCGTTGTGCGTCACTTGAATGATGGTGGTGCCCGCGTCGTTCAAGCGCTTGAAGAGCTCCATGATCTCCTTGCCTTGATTGGAATGCAAATTTCCGGTGGGCTCGTCGGCCAGGATGATTTTGGGACTCGCCACGATGGCGCGCGCGATGGCCACCAGCTGCTGCTGGCCGCCGGAAAGCTGATTGGGGTATAAATCCTTCTTGCCCACAATCTGAAAGCGATCCAGCACATCGCACACAATGCTGTCGCGCTCGGACTTCTTGATGTTGCGATAGGAGAGCGGAATATCGAGATTCTCGTACACGGTGAGCGAATCCAGCAGATGATAGCTCTGGAAGACGAAGCCGAAATACTTCTTGTACAGCTCCATGCGATCTTTTTTCGCCAGTTTGTGGATGGCGTGCTCGGCCAGATAATACTCGCCGGTCCAGGCGCTATCGTGCATTCCCAGCAGGTGCAGCAGCGTGGACTTACCCGCGCCGGAGGGACCCATGATGGAGACGAATTCGCCTTCCTTCACTTCCGCGTTGATGCGGCGCAACACAAAGGTCTTGGTGGGACCGTGCTCGAAATACTTCTCGACATTACGCAGAACAATCATCGGCGAACTCATAAGGTACCTACAGTATGACGAGAAGGCTGAAGCGAGAAGACAGAATTCAGAAGCCGGAATTCATAAATCGAGCCAGGCTATTTTGGTGTCCCGCCCTTCCGGCTTCTAATGGAAAATCGCGGAGACATTCGACCAGACCTGCCGCGAAGTGGGACAGCGCTCCACGTCGATTGCATTTCCCACGTGAATCGAATCCAGAACTTCGGCAACATGCCAGTTCCGCACTTCGGCAAAGCCCAGCATCGCCAGCGCGATGAACAACACACCAAAAACATCGACATTTCGTTCAAACATTACGCCACTCCCACGCTTTCTTCCACAATCCGCCCGTCGAACAGGCGGATGGTACGGTCCGCGTAACTTGCGTAGCGCGGATCGTGAGTCACCATGCAGATGGTTGCGCCGCCGCGATGCAACTCGCGCAGCAAATCCATGACAGCTTCCCCGTTCACTGAATCCAGATTTCCAGTAGGCTCATCCGCCAGCAGAATAGACGGATCGCCACCCAACGCGCGCGCCACCGCCACGCGCTGCTGTTGGCCGCCCGAGAGCTGGGAAGGATAATGCTTGATGCGGTGCGACATGCCGACGCGCTCCAACGCATCAATCACCCGCTTCTTGCGCTCCGCCGACGGCATCCCGCGATAAGTAAGCGGCAGTTCCACGTTTTCGTAAACCGTCAGATCGCCGATCAGATTGAACGCCTGGAAAATGAATCCGATTTCGCGATTACGGATGCGCGCGCGTTCGGACAGCTTCAGATTCTGCACCGGTTTCGAATTCAGCACGTACGCGCCGTCGGTGGGCGAATCGAGCAGGCCCAGAATCGCCAGCAGCGTGGATTTTCCGCAGCCCGACGGCCCGGCGATCGCCAGGTACTCGCCCTTCTTGATGTGCAGATGAATGCCCGCCAGCGCGTGCGTCTCCACTTCGTCGGTCTGGAAGACCTTGGTCACCGCGTCCATGCTGATCAAAGCTGTTTCGTCAATCGCCATTGAGCACTGTCTCCCGTTGCACCACTTCCCCTGGCCGCAGCCCCGGCACGACTCCGCCTCAGTTCAAGCGAATCCGGTTATACGCATCCTGCGCCGACATGTCCGACAGAATCACCTGATCGCCGACCTTCAAGCCGTCCACCACTTCAATGTTGTTCACCGAACTGCGCCCCAACGTCACCGGCACCCGCTGCGCTTCTTTGCCGTCGGGATCTACTTTAAACAGCGTGATCTTGGCGCCCGGCTGCCCCACCACCGGCCGGCCCACGTAAACCACGTCGGTCAGACGCTCCAGCGTAATGGTTCCGTCCACGCTCAAGTCTGGCCGCGCTCCGGGCGGCAGAGCGCCTTCCAGGGTTACGTCCACATCCACCGTCCCATTCACGGCCGCCGGATCGATGCGCGAAACATGCCCGGGAATAATTCCGTTGCGCGTATCGATGGACGCCACCTGGCCGATGGCCACATCCTTTACCTGCGTTTCGGGAATCTTCAGCGTGGCCTTCAGCTTGTTGGGCTGCGCGATTTTCGCCAAGATAGTTCCCGGCGCCACGCGCATGCCAACTTCCAGCGGCGTGGTGGTGGTGCCTAACTGCGTCAACGTGCCCTCGGCGCCCGCGCGAATGGTCAGCTGCTCCACTTGTTCCTTCTTGAGCTTGTACGCCGCTTGCAGCTTCTCGATCTGCACCTTTTGTGCGTCCATCTGCGCCTGAATCGATTTGTCGCTGATGTCCAATTGCTCTTTCGAGAGCGCGTAGCGCCCCTTCAGCTCTTGCCACTTGGCCACGGAAAGCTTGGTGTCCAGATCCGACTTTAAGCCCAGCTTGGTCAACTGCGAGTCGCGATCCTGCTGCAGCTCTGCCTGCTCCATGTCCGACTTGACCTGTTCGGTGGTCGCCTTCTGCGCCAGTTGCTGGCTCTCCAGCGTCACTCGCAGGTTTTCCAGATTGGCCTCCGCCGCCTTGATTTGCCATTGCAGGTCCGCCGCCGCCAGTTCCATATCCGGCTCGCTCAACACCATGAGCACGTCGTTGGCATGCACCGTTGCGCCGGGCAGGAAGTTGATCTTGTCCACGCGGCTTTCGAACTCCGCCGGGATCCACATATACTGCTCCACCACCAGCGTTCCCAAGCCACGCACGTCGCGCACCATGGGACCGCGCTTCACGGTATCTCTCCACACCGTGCCTGCATCCACCGATGGCGCCGCGGGCTTCAAGCGCGAGAGCCCCCAGGTGATGAGTGGAATGGCCGCCACGAGGAGGACGATGTAGATGATTCGACGAATCAGTTTCCGGCGAGCGACTTCTTTACCGCGTGGGACATCCATTGCCATGGGAGATTTCTCCTGATCTTAGTTCGCAAATACCCTGCCAATGTCGATAGTACTGAAAAATAAGGCGCGATGGGTGATTTTGAAGTGCCGGCCCCGCCCGGTGTGTCCGCTTGTGGGACTCAGTGTGCGGCCCCAGACAGACTTACTGAATTGACCGGGCTGACTCCGTGATGGCCATATACATCATTCCGAAGGCCACCACGGTGAGTGCGATACATACGCCCGCCAGCGCCCGCAGTAGCGGTTCCTTCCACATCAGGCGGGCCCGCGGCGTGCTGGCCAGGAACCCGGCCACGAATCCGCCTGCGAATCCACCCACGTGGGCCCAAATGTCCACACCCGGCAGGAAGCTCAGCACCAATCCGTAGATCACCCAGCGCGTGTACAGCGCCTTCACCTGCATCCCGAGCGACGAGCGGTCTGTAAATCCAAACGCCAGCATTGCGCCGATCAATCCAAAAATTCCAGCTGATGAGCCAACGGAAAAATGCTCGCCGATGTGGGAACTGGCAGCGAATCCCGCGACCGTGGCAACAAAGTAAAAGACAATCAGCCGGCTGGTGCCGTA
>DATHNM010000401.1:0-6990 GCA_035486095.1 Bryobacteraceae bacterium | reverse complement strand
AAGCCGCAATGGACGCACGCCGCGCGGCCTCGATAGGGCTGCGACAGGATGGCCATCGGCGCCGGATAAGGATGCAACCCGAGCTTTTTTGTGGCCCTCTCAAACAGCACTCCCGAAGATTTCGCGGGCATGGGCGGCAGCGGATAAGGCTTAGATCGCGGCCCTTCGAAGGGATTCGCGCCTCCCAGCCCGGAGATGCCCAAATCATATTCCGCCTTTGTGTAGTAGGGTTCCAGATCGGCATACCGGATGGGCCAATCGGCCAGTCCGGCGCCCGGTACGTTGCCGAACAGACTGCGTTCCTCAAAATCGCTTTCATGGAAGCGCCAGTAGTTCGCGGTGAAATGGACGCTGCCTCCGCCCACCTGGCGCCCATACTGGATAGCCTTGATCGGCTTGGCCTGTTCGGACTCGTTCCTGCGGTGCGTGATGGGTTGAATCTTTGGATCGTTGGTCAAACCCGGCTGGTAGGTGTACCGGATTTCATCGTGCTTGTAATCGCGCTCGTTCAGGTATGGGCCTTGCTCCAACACAACCACGCGGAAGCCCGCCGTGGACAGTTCCTTGGCCATCACGCCCCCGGCCGCGCCTGCTCCGATCACCAGGAAATCCACGGCGTCTGAAGGACGGAACGTGGCGCTCATTGTCCGCCGCCATCGTAGTAGCCGAACGGCGGCTGGTAGGCCATATGATCCTCAAACCCGATGAGCTGCCAACCGACTCCGCCGCGATTTCCTCCGTAGCTGGGATTGCCAAGGAAGCCATAGAGCGTGTGGGTGCGCAGAAGTTCGAAGAAATCGGTGGCTTCGATGGCGTGGATCAACTGAATCTGTTGTTCGCCCGGGAGCGCGGCGATGCTAGCCGAGGCAGGGAACATTGCTTTGCGTTTCTGTTGCACCGTGTCCATGCCCACGCGATAGCTTTCGCGCAGATCCGCATCGAAGGTGGAAAGCGCGCGGTCAATGAAATAGATGACGCCCGCTTCACGCGCGCCCGGGCCGTCCGTAGACGGAATGATTTGCGAAGTGATGGCTTCAATCTCAGCAGCCATTTCCGGATGGAGCGTCTGGAACGGCGGCGGCGCGGATGCTTGCGCGGCTTCGTGCGCGTGCTGGCGGGCCGCTGCGACGTCGGCCAACGCTGCGATTCCAACGCATTGCGACAGCCAAAGCCGCCGGGTGGATTGCATGATCCATCTTGCGCGATCACAACAGGTTTTGCAATCGGATCTGTTGATATCCTAGCCTGAGGAGATTCGATCTATGTTCATGCGCGTGCTCCTGGTAGCAGCGGTTACGATACTCGCGGTGTCCGCTCAGGATTTCGGTACGAGCAAGCGAATGCCGAAAGCCCCGCCGGGACAACCAGCGCCCCGCCGAGCCGACGGCAAGCCCGATTTCACCGGCCTGTATCACGCTCCCGGTTACGGTCCCGGCGATCCACGCAGCAAATCGGGCGAAGGCTACGCCCACAACATCGCACGCGATATGAATCCGGACGACGTTCCGATGCTGCCGTGGGCCGCGAAGGTTTTCAAGCAGCGCATGGAAGACGAAAGCAAGGACGATCCAGAGGGATTCTGCCTGCCGATGGGAACCCCGCGCGTCAATCCTTATCCCTGGAAAGTTGTGCAGACCGACAAACTGTTCCTGATTCTTTATGAAGGCAACGTCCATAGCTACCGGCAAGTGTTTCTAGACGGCCGGCCTCATGACAAGGACGTAGTGGACACTTGGTGGGGCGATTCGATTGGCCACTGGGAGGGCGACACGCTGGTGGTGGACACGGTGGGAATGAACGACAAGGTGTGGCTGGATGCCGATGGACATCCGCGCACCAGCAAGGCCCACATCATCGAACGCTTCACGCGGCCGGAGTTAGGCAAGGTGGTGATCGATATCACTATCGACGATCCGGGCGCTTATTCGAAACCCTGGAACGTGCACGAAGTGGCCCAGCTTGCGCCCGGCTGGGAGATCATGGAAAACATCTGCAACGAGAATCAGGACGCGCACGGAAATAATTTGGACGTGCAGCACCTGGTGGGCAAGTAGCTAAGAAAATTCAGAATGTGAGAGTCCAGAAGCCGGAATGCGCGCCGCAGGACTACTGCGCTTCTTCGATCACGCCATTCAAGCCGCGCGCCAGATGCAAGTCTGCCCAGTGGAACTCCATCCTCAGCATTTGCGCGATATCGTCTTTTGATTTCTTTGCCCGATTCATTTCGCGAACGCGTGCCACCAGCCGGATAGTGCTCTGCCGGTAGTCGGCCATCTCTTGCTTGGTGGCAATTGGTCCGTGGCCTGGGACAACGGTATCGAAATCGAGTTGCAGCGCCGAGCGCAGCGTGCCGGGCCATTCCACCGCGCTGCCGCCGCCGGAATAATCAATCAGCTCCGGTACGTCGTCGCCCTTGGTGTACATATCTCCCGCCGCCAACACGCGATCCGCCGGGAACAGAACCACTACATCGCCATTGGTGTGCGAACGGCCGAAATGATACAGCGCCACATTCTTGCCGCCCAGATAAATGTGCGCATGATGTTCGATCACGATGTCGGGCAGGCCGGGCTGGTTAGACACCACCATCTGTTCGCGAGCCTCCTGGGACGCGACGATCTTTGCATCCATGGCCTGCATTTTGGCGTTGCCGCCGCTGTGGTCGCCGTGATGATGGGTGTTGATGACGTATTTGATCGGCTTGTTGGTGATCTTCTTCAACTCGGCCATGATGCCGTCGTGATCGATCTCAAACTTGTCGTCCACCAGCAACACGCCGTCATTGGTGATGAGCGCGGTGGTGTTGCCCGGCACGAAGTTGTTGTGGATCACATACAGATCGTCCTTGAGCTTGATGGTGTCCAGCTTCGAGGGCTGGTTTCCAAACTGCGTGTAGGCAGTGAATAGTGCGCCGCACACGATGACGCCGGCGGACAATCGAACGACGGAACTCTTTTGCATAAGGGGGAAGTATATCAAGTTCGCTGCAGCAAAGGTCGCAGTTCGCGAACCGATTTCAGTTTTTCCAGGTTCAGTGTGGTCTGGATCAGTTTGTCGCAGCGAGCGGCGCCCAGAATGGGGCTCATCAGATCGCGTGCTTTCGCGACCACCTCAGCGCGCGTCATCGGATTCTCGGCCGTGCCGCGGACAGCCTTGACAGTTTCACTAAGACGCGATCCATCGGCCAGCGCGACCTCGACGATAGCTTCGCGCGCGGGCAGGTGGCGTTCCAGTTCGGCATCGGGCAGTAGTTGCACTTTGGCCCGCTGCTTCAGAATGGCCGCATCCTGCATGCGCGCTTTATCATGCGCGGCTTTAAATGATGCGGTCTTGTCCAGCAGCATCACGGCAATCATGTGCTGCATGCAAATGTCGGGCATTTCGCGGTTGTTCACCAGCGCCGCTTCACTGCCGGCAACGCGGACGGTGACGGTTTGTACCTGGTCTGGCTCGAAAGGCCGCCGCTTTAAGATGATTTCCAGTGCGTCGAGCGGAGCCTGAATCGGCGATCCTACGGTCCACTTTTTGATATTGGTGCGGACGATTTCATAGCGGTCGCCGAGTCCGTCGACCAGTTTCGAGGGGTCGGCCTGAGGGGCGTAATCGGCCAGGAAGTTGTCCTGACCGGAAAGAACATCATCCACGCCGGTGGCGCCGGCCTGAACCAGCAACGCCGCGGTCGTGCCGTTGCGCGCGGGCATGCCGGCGAACAGGAACGCCTTCTCGATGTGGTCGGTATCGCGCTGCCAGGTTTTGATTCCGGACGCCTGCTGCGACGCGTAGTCAATCACCCAGCGCATCTGGCGTTCATTCAAACCAGCCGCGCAACCGGCCGCGGCGGCAGATCCGAAATTGCCTGCCAGAGCGTGGGTGCTGATGTGCGTGACGGTCTGAAACGCTCCCACGCCGACAGTCATGGTGACGCGCGTTCCCACGTCGTAGCCCAGCGCGACGGCGCGCAAAAATCGCGTGCCATCGATATTGAACTGCTCGCCTGCCGCCAGGGTGGAGGGTACAACCGAAGCGCCCGGATGGGATTCAGACGGCGCATGGGAATCGT
Source organism: Bryobacteraceae bacterium (assembly GCA_035486095.1). Taxonomy (GTDB): domain Bacteria; phylum Acidobacteriota; class Terriglobia; order Bryobacterales; family Bryobacteraceae; genus Palsa-89. The sequence goes on along the minus strand of DATHNM010000401.1, from coordinate 2,930 downwards.
CCGTTTCGTCCGAATGGGCCAGCATGGCATTCGAAAACGCGGCTTCTATTGCGCCGCAGACTACGTCCGACGCCGCGACCGTGGCGGTTTTTTCCGCCGAGTGCGCGCGCGCAAAGTTGATTGCAAAGCGGCCTGGGGCGAGTTCAGAGCCGGAGACCATGGCGGCGAAGGTATCCAGAATGTGCCTTTGGGTATGTTCCAGCGCTTCTTCGGGCAGAGCACGTTGGCCGGCCTCACTCATATAGGAACTGAGCCGGGACATGGTTGGGCTGGGCGACGAGCTGGCAGCCCAGAGCGGGAGAACGGCGGCGCTGCCGGCCACAAAAGACCGCCGTGTGATGTTATTTGATTTCATTTTTGAAAACCACTCCGCCTTTCATGACGAACTTCACGCGCTGCATCTCCGTGATGTCGGACAGCGGGTCACCGGAGACGGCCACCAGATCGGCATATTTGCCCGCTTCCACGCTTCCCACCTGTTTCCCTAGTTCAAAGTTTAAGCTTTCGGCTGCGGCGCTGGTGGCCATTTGCAAAGCCTGGGCCGGCGTCATGCCCCATTTCACGTAATAGGCGAACTGGAAGGCTTGGACGCCATGGCCAATGGTATAGGCGCCGCTGCCGAACACTTCCTTCACGCCGGCCGCGACCAAGCGTTTAAAGCTCAGTTCAGTGAGGCGGAAGCGCGTGGTGCGGCCGTTGCTGGCTTTCAAGTCGCGCCCTTCCATATCACCGATCAAATCCCAGAGAGTCTGCATCACAGGGCGCTGGCTGCCATCCCAAAGCGGCTTCTTGAACAATCGGATGGTTTCGTCGTCCAATCCTTCGGCGCCGCTAACTCCCACGATGACGTGCATCGGCATATCGACACCGGCTTCGAGACAATTGCGCAGACCTTCGCCGCCATATGCGTGGCAGGCGACGCGAAGGCCGCGGCGATGCGCTTCGTCGACGATGGCCTGGTTTTCTTCCAGCGTGAGCGAAGGAACGTTGATCATCTTTCCATCAGGAGTGAATGCTCCGGCGCCGGCGGGATTGGGATAGCCGCCTCCTTCGTAGTCTTCGGTCTCGTAGACTTTTATCCAATCGACGCCATAGTGGGAGTGTTCGCGCACCGCGGCGCGGGCCAGCCAGGGAGAATTCACGTCGCCCGAGAGTTGCCACGCGTTGGGGCCACCAGTCTGTCCGAACGGGGTGACCACGGATGGCGCGGGATAATAACCGGCGGCTCGCGGATTCAGTTGCGGTCCCGCAACCTGCAGGCGTGGCCCGGGAACCTGGCCTTTATTGATGGCGTCTCGTAGCTCAACGGTCGCGTAAGTGTAGGGCGAGCCCATGTCCTGCAACGTAGTAAAGCCCGCGATCAGATCTTTGAGAGCGTAATTCAGGCCGGAGAACGCGGCGCGTGCGTCGTTGGGCTGCTGGTCCTGCATCAGGTGGACGTGACGATCGATGAGGCCAGGCAGGACGGTGGCGCGGCTAAAATCGAGTACGGTTGCTCCCGGCGGAATGGAGATACGATCGGCTGGGCCGGTGGCGGTGATACGGTCGCCTTTAATAAGGATGACCTGGTTGTTGAGCATCGCCCCGGATCTGGAATCGAACAGGTGGCCGGCCCGGATAGCGATGCCTTGAGCCGGGGGCGTCTGCATATCCATGCGAGCGGCATCGAAGGGCCCAGCTTCAGGACGAGCACTTTGTGCGTAGATGCATGCGGCCCAAGCGAACAGGATGAAGCGCAATCGCAAGACATGGATTCTCATGGCACGTTCCGGGTAGATGTCAGTATATCCCGCTTGTCTCGGCGGGTGCGTGAAACCAATTCACTGATTCCATTAGATATAGTATGTTGCCAGGACCTCAGATATGACACGTCGGCAACTTATGAAAAACGCGGGTATCGGTGCCGTGGCGATGGCCTGCAGCGCAAGTGCGCAGGATTCTCCACCCGTGAAAGCACTGGTCTTTGACACCTTTGGCACCGTTGTTAACTGGCGCGGTTCGATTATTGAGGAAGGCCAGACCTGGGAGAAGACCAAGGGCATCACTATTGATTGGGGTCGCTTTGCCGACCGATGGAGGGCCGGCTATGCGCCTTCCATGGAAAAGGTGCGCAAAGGGGAAATGCCCTGGACGAATCTGGACCACTTGCATCGGGCGCTGCTGGAAGACCTGCTGCAGGAGTTTCACATCGCAGGCTTGTCCGAAGTTGAAAAGGACCACTTGAATCGAGTCTGGCACCGGCTGAAGCCGTGGCCTGATTCAGTAGCAGGTCTGACGCGCCTCAAGAAGAAGTACACCATTGCGCCCCTGTCGAACGGAAACGTGGCGCTGCTCTCCGATATGGGCAAGCACGCTGGTCTGCCCTGGGATCTGATTCTTTCGGCCGAACTCGCCAGGCATTACAAGCCCGATCGCGAAGCTTACCTCACTGCGGTGAGCCTGTTAGAGCTGGAGCCCAAGGAAGTGATGATGTGTGCGGCGCACTCTAGCGATCTGATGGCCGCGCGCAGTTTTGGTTTGCGCACCGGATTCATCCACCGGCCCAACGAATATGGTCCCGCGCAGAAGGCAGATGATGCCCGGCCCGGGGATTTCGATGTGGTGTCAACCGACATGTTGGATTTGGCATCGCGGCTCGGAGCTTAGCCGTAGACGATTCCTTGTCGATTTACATTAGTTGTCCGTGGATTTGACTGTAGAACCATCCACGAAATGTCGATAGACGAAACAAAGCCCATGCAAGGGTCAAGGAGTCTCTTAAAGTGAACATTCGCTCACTGTTTAGCGCGTTTTCGTCGGATCTGGCCATCGATCTCGGCACTGCCAACACGTTGGTCTATGCCAAGGGTAAGGGAATCGTCGTAAACGAACCCTCCATTGTGGCAATCAATAAGAACAATGGTGAGGTGGAAGCGGTTGGCAAGGAAGCC
>DATHNM010000400.1:0-3904 GCA_035486095.1 Bryobacteraceae bacterium | reverse complement strand
GTTCTGAGCCGACTGCCCAAACGCACTGAGCACGAAAAGCCCTGGAAGGAAGAACCTTGAACAGCTCATCGGAACCTCCACTTGGATTGATTCTACTTCAGCTAGCTATTTTCGTGGTGGCGCTTCCTGCCGGTCGCGGTTCGGCCCGAAGCCCCACCCCCCAAGCCCAGCCCCAAGCCCCAAAGCCCCCAGGCCCTCGACCGCAACGATATGATAGCCAGTTATGCGCCTCACGCTGGCACTTGCCGCTTTCATCACTTCCGCCCTCTCGATAAATGCTCAAACGCAGCAACTGGATGCTGGCTACACCGCCAAGATCCGCCAGTACACCACTGAAAAATTCTTTTCGACTGAGTTGGTGGACCATCTGCCTGCATCCGATTCCGTCCCGACGCCGGAGAAAGTGCTCGGCTATATTGTCGGCACGCCGCAAAAGCTCACTTACACCAAAGATATTTATCGCTATATGCGCGAGCTTGAAAAGGCCACGCCGCGCGTCAAGGTATTCAGCATCGGGCGTTCTGAAGAGGGCCGCGAGACATTGTTGGTCGCAGTCTCGGATGAAGCCAACATCCAAAAGCTGGATCGCTATCGCGAGATCAACGCGCGCCTGGCCGATCCGCGAAAAACTTCGGAGTCCGAAGCCAAGCAGTTGATCCAGGAAGATGTCCCGATGTATTGGGCCTCCGGCAGCATCCATTCGCCCGAAACCGGTTCGCCCGAGATGCTAATGGAGCTGGCTTACCGGCTGGCGGTGGAAGACACACCGCTCATCCACAACATCCGAAAAAATCTGGTGGTGCTGATTACGCCGTGCACGGAAGTGGACGGCCGCGATCGCGAAGTGGATGTCTATAACTATCACGTCGCGAATCCGACCAAGGCACAGCCGCCGCTGGTTTACTGGGGCAAGTACGTGGCGCACGACAACAATCGCGATGGCCTGGGCATGGCTCTGCAGTTGAGCAAGATCATGATGAAGACGTTTCTGGACTGGCATCCGCAGGTGCTGCACGATCTGCATGAATCCGTGCCGTTCCTCTACGTGTCGACTGGCATGGGGCCTTACAACGCGTGGCTCGACCCGCTGGTTGTCGACGAATGGCAGAAGATGGCGTACGTTGAAATCGAAGAGATGACCAAGCGCGGCATTCCCGGCGTGTGGACCCATGGATTCTACGACGGCTGGGCGCCCAACTACATGTTCTATGTCGCGAACGGCCACAATTCCATCGGCCGCTTCTATGAGACTTTCGGTGGACGCGGCGCCGACACTGGCCCCCGCACAGTTTCCGCCGCCGATACTGCGCGCACCTGGTTCCGCCCCAATCCGCCGCTCGCGAAAGTGAATTGGTCCATACGGAACAACATCAATATGCAGCAGAGCGCCATCCTGTTCGCGATGAACAACACGGCTAACAACGGAAAAACATTTCTCGAAAATTTCTATCTGAAGAGCAAGCGGTCCATTGAAAAGGCCGCTCAGGAAGGCCCGGCCGCGTGGGTGATTCCCTCAGATGATCCGCGTCCGGTGGAATGCGCCGACCTGGTGAATCTGCTGGAGCTGCAGGGCATCGAAGTACACCGTTCCACGCAGGATTCGGAAGTGACGGTGAAGCAGGGCAAGGAAGAGAAAAAGTTGAAGATCCCGGCGTCGAGTTATGTCGTTCGCATGGATCAGCCTTACAGCCGCATGGCCGACATGCTGCTGGACACGCAGTATTACAACATCAGCGATCCACGCCCTTACGATGACACCGGCTGGACCCTGGGCGCAGTTCGCAACGTGAAAACCATCCGCGTAACGGATGCTTCGATCCTGAAAGCTCCCATGACGCAGTTGAACGGACCTGCCCGCGTGGAAGGAAAAGTCACAGGCAATACTTCGGCCGGCGCGTATCTCATCAATCACAACACCGACAACACGCTGGCCACTTTTCGATTCCGGCTACGCGACGTGAAAATGAGCGCCGCTGAAGAAGCTTTTAAAGCCGCAGGGCAGGATTATCGCGCCGGAGCGTTTATCATTCGCGCTCAGGACGCTACGCGCGGCTCCTTGGAAAAAGCCGCAACCGATCTCGGCCTGCAGGTGCGCGCCGTGGATGAAATACCGAAAGTCGCCATGCACGCGCTGGCCGCGCCGCGGATCGCGCTGGTGCATACATGGCTCAACACCCAGAACGAAGGCTGGTATCGCATTGCGTTCGACAATCTGAAAATCCCCTACGATTACATCTCCGATCAAAAGCTCCGCCAGATTCCCGACCTCCGCGCGAAATACGATGTGATTATTTTTGGTTCCACGCCTGGAAGCGCGCAGCGTATTGTGAACGGCATGCCCATGCGCGGCGACCCCATTCCATGGAAGGCTTCTGAAATCACGCCGAACCTGGGATCATCGCCCGACACTACAGACGACATGCGCGGCGGCATGGGACTGGACGGACTGCTGAAGATCGCGCGCTTCATCGACGATGGCGGTCTGTTCGTCACCATCGCCGGCAACGCGTCCATCCCGATTGATTACGGCTTGATTGAAGGCGTGTCCATTGCCACTACACGCGAGTTGCAGGCCCGCGGCAGCGTCTTGAACGCTATCGTCTCGGACAAAAAGAGCCCCATCACCTATGGCTATGGCGACAATCTTTCTGTCTATTTCAGCCAGGCGCCTGTATTGCAGGTCAGCACCACCGGCGGATTCGGCGGATTCGGAGCGGGCGATACTCCTGCTGGGCGCCCCACCGGCCGTGGCAGCCCCACCGATCCGGATATTCCGCAAGCCCGTCCCTTCGCCGCGCCGCCGGAGCGTCCGCAGGTGAAGCCGGGCGAAGAGCAGCCTCTGGACGAAGACGCACGGGAATTTCTGCGGCCGTTCCTGCCGACGCCTGAAACTCGCCCGCGGGTGGTGCTGCGGTTCTCCGATGAAAAGGATTTGCTGGTCTCTGGCATGCTGGCCGGGGGCCGCGAGTTGGCCAACCGCCCGGTGGTGGTGGACGTCCCGCGCGGCCAAGGCCACGTGCTGCTGTTCGCCAATAACCCCGTCTGGCGCAATGCGACGCAAGGCAGTTACTTCTTGCTTTTCAACGCGATCCTGAACTTTGATCACCTAGGTGTGGGGCGGGATGGCATCCAAAGAAAATCGGGAATTGAGTATCCTGTCACCGGATTTTGATAAACACCTGGACGTCCAAATGCGTCAAACTGATTTGGTGAAGCTATTTCTGTCCCTGGCCGTAGCCACGATCACCGCCCACGCGGGCGAATATGTCGTGCTAGCCAATGGTTTCCGCATCCACGCCGACAGCCATGTGATCGATGGCGACATAATGCGCCTGCAGATCAGCCAAGGAATGATTGAGATCCCGGGCAATTCCGTAGCCAGCATCGAAGCCGAGGATTACACGCCACCTGCTCCACCTCCGCCGGCTCCCGCGCTTGAGCCGAAGCGCGAACTGACGCCGCAGGAATTAATCACACGCGCCGCTATCAACAATGGACTGCCTCCGGGGATTGTGCGTAGTGTGGCCAAAGCGGAATCGGGCTACCGCGTGGATGCAGTTTCCCCGAAGGGCGCCATCGGATTGATGCAGCTTATGCCCGCGACGGCCGCGGCCTTGAATGCCGATCCTCACGATCCGGCGCAGAATGTAGAAGCGGGCGCGCGGTACCTGCGCGATTTACTGGTGAAGTACGAAAACGATCCGCATCAGGTTTCGAAGGCGCTAGCGGCCTATAACGCGGGACCTGGGGCTGTCGACAAATACAAGGGCGTGCCACCTTACCGCGAGACTATCCAATACGTGAATCGGGTGTTAAAGAATTACGAAGCAGGGCAAGCCTGCGCTAGTCGTACCGCAGCGACACCGTCGGATCCACACGCATCGCCCGCCGCGCCGGAATGTAG
>DATHNM010000399.1:0-5587 GCA_035486095.1 Bryobacteraceae bacterium | reverse complement strand
GTACGACCAGAGCGTGCTGCGGCTGGCCACCAATCTGCTTCGATCGCCTGAAGACGCCAACGATATTTATCAGGAAGCGTTCCTGCGGGTATACAAGAACCTGCACACGTTTCGTTTCGACTGCAGCTTTCACACTTGGCTGTACAGGATAGTGAGCAATCTGTGTCTGGATGCGTTGCGCAAGCGGAAAGTGCGGCGCGAGGAAAGCTCGGTGGTGGAGACCGGCGAGGGTTTTCTGGATCGCATGGATAGCGTGGAGGAGCCGCGCGCCGACAGCGATCCCGAACGGCGCCTGGAGAGCAAACAGGTGCGGGAGAAGATTCAGGAAGTATTAGGCGGCTTAACGCCGCGAGAGCGGGCTGTTTTCGAGTTGAGGCATTACCAAGGAATGCGGCTGCGGACCATCGGTGAAGTGATGGGCACATCGGAAGAAGCCGCTAAGAATTGCTTGTTCCGCGCGACGCAGAAGATGCGCGCGGCTTTGGGGGATTTCGTATGACATGCGAAGAAGCGAGAAAGAATCTGCCGCTTTTCCTGTACGGCGAACTGTCGTTCGATGAAGAGGAATTGGTGGAGGTCCACGTGGACGAATGCGCGTCGTGCCGCAAGGCGCTGGCGGGCGAAAAGGCCCTGTTTGCGGCCTTGGATGGCGTGGAATTGGTTCCCAGCGCTGAGGCGCTGGCGGAGTCGCGCGCCGAATTACATCGTCAATTGTCGCGTGCCCAGCAGCCGCATGGCGTGGCCGATGTGCGCGCTTCCAGTTTCTGGGACAAGATCCGCCAGGGATTTACGATTCACTTTCACTTCGCCCCCGGCATCGCTCAGGTGGCTGGCGCCGCGGTGATGCTGGCATTGGGATTCTTGACGGCGCGCATGGCCCCCAACACGCTGCTCAATTTTGGTTCGGCTAGTGTGATTCCTACTTCGCGCGTTCGATACGTGGAGCCGGTCTCGCCGGGGCGGGTACAGATTGTTCTGGATGAGACGCGGCAGCGCGTGCTTTCGGGCAGCGTGGATGACGAGGCGATTCAGCGTCTGCTGTTGACCGCGGCGAAGGATCCGTCCGATGCCGGGCTGCGCGTGGAATCAGTCGATTTATTGAAGGGCAATTCGCAATCGGCCGAGATTCGCAGCGCGCTGGTGTATTCACTGGAGCACGATCCCAACGCCGGGGTGCGCCTGAAGGCGCTGGACGGGCTGAAGCAGTTCGCTGAAGATCCGGACACGCGCAAGGCTTTGACACAGGTGCTGTTGAAGGATGACAACCCAGGCGTGCGCACGCAGGTAATCGATCTGCTGGTACAGCGGCACAACAACGATGCCATGGTGGGCGTACTGCAGGAGCTGATGGAAAAGGAAGACAACGGTTATATCCGGATGCGCTGCCAGAAAGTTTTGCAGGAGATGAACGCCTCTTCTGAAATGTATTAAGCGTAGGCATTACGACGATGAAGCAGTTGGTATCAATTTTGTTGTTGAGCGCGGCTTGCGCGGCGGCCGGGCAAACCGAATCCCCAATTACGCGTGACGGCGGTTACTGGGTGCGCACGATTCAGGGCTCGGTGGAAACCGGATCGCTGGATAAACTGCGCGTGGAAACAACCGGTAATGTAATCCTGCGGGGCGCCGCGGTCGAACAGACCAGCTACACGCTGACGATGCGGGTGAGAGCCGGAGACGCGCGCGAGGCCGAGGCGCTGCTGGGACGATTTAGCGTGAAGACCGGAACCGAGGGCGGTTGGGCCTTTGTAAAGGTAACTCCGCCCCGGCTGGATTCTTCGGGACTGGAATTAACGGTCACCGGGTCGCGAGCCCTGCGGCAAGTGTTCGCGGAAACCCGCGGCGGAAATGTGCAGGCTTCCGATTGGGATGGGGATTTTGAAGCTCGCTCGGCCGGCGGAAGGATCGCGGTGGATCGGATTCGGGGACGCAGCGAACTGCGCACCGCGGGGGGCAACATCGAAGTGGGCAGCGTGAGCGGGCCGGTGCGATGTTTCTCCGGCGGCGGCGTAATTCGAGTTGACAGCGCCGGCGCCGGGGTGTGGCTGGAGACTGCGGGCGGCGAGATTTTTGTGCATCAGGCCGAGGGTCCGGTGCAAGCCACCACGGGCGGCGGAAACATTCGCATCGAGCGCGCCGCAAGCACGGTGGTGGCGCGCACCGCCGGCGGTCTTATACAAGTGCAGCAGGCCGGAGGTCCGGTGACGGCGGAAAGCTCCGGCGGAGCCATTCAAGTGAACTCCTCGAACGGGGTGCGCTGCGAATCGGCGGGCGGCGCCATCCGCTTGCGCAACGTGGCGGGAGCGGTGCACGCCTTCGCGAATTCGGGCAGCATTATGGCGGAGCTGGTTTCAGAAGGCAGTGTTTCCGGCCACGGCATGGCGGATTCTATTTTGAGCACCAATGCTGGTGACATAACTGTTCTTATTCCGTCCAATCTAGCGTTGACCATTCAGGCCATCAACGAATCGGGCGGGTCGGGAAGGATCAATTCCGATTTCCCGCAGATTCGCGCTCAGGCAGCCAGCCAGCGGGGAGGTCCGTTGGTGGCCGAAGGCGCGCTGAACGGCGGGGGACCGCTGCTGCGCGTGAATGTGACGGGCGGCACCATCTACCTTCGCCGCGCGAAATAGTTTCAGAGGGGTGATGTGATGAAAAAGCTTTTTAGTCTGATAGTAGTTTTCTCGGCGGGCGCGTGGGCGCAAGGCCCGGATTTTTTCCAGGCTCCCGGGATTCAGGGTGCACAGGCGGCGCGGGAATTCAATAGCGTCCCCTTTGTGGGTGGCACGTATCTGGGCGTGAACTTGGCCGAGATCGACGCCAACCGTGCCAAGGAGTTGAAACTCAAGGAAGACTACGGGGCGGAAATCACGCGCGTGGAAGAGAGCAGTCCAGCCGAGAAAGCCGGATTGAAGCCGGGCGACGTGGTTCTGGAGTACAACGGACAGCGCGTGGAAGGCATGGAGCAGTTCGGCAGGATGGTGCGCGAGACGCCTCCCGGGCGCGAGGTGAAGCTGACCATCAGCCGCAACGGCGCGACGCAAACCCTGACGGCGCTGCTGGGTACCCGCAAGTTTCGCTTCTCCGGGAACTTTCCCTCCGGCTTTGAGGTGCCTGAGTTTCATATGCCCGATATACCCCAGGTCTTCACCACGCTGCGCAGCCCGATGCTGGGTGTGGAGGCGGAATCTCTGGGGCCCCAGCTGGCGGTTTATTTCGGCGTGAAGGAAGGTGTGCTGGTTCGTTCCGTGCTGGACAATACTCCAGCCCAGAAGGCCGGCATCAAGGCGGGGGACGTGATCACCAAGGTGGATGGAATGGCGGTGACCACGCCCAGTGAACTGTCGAGCGCGGTGCGGGCGGCGAATGGCTCCGCGAAGACCTACAATATCGAGCTAACGCACGATCATAAACCGGTTACCGTGAGCGTGAGCGTGGAAGACCGCTCAGAAAGACAGATCCCGCGCGGGCGCGTGGTTCAGAACAATCTCACGAATTGACTTCTTTCGAGCTGTAGACCACACGGCTATAGACTTTCAGCAACAGCTCCACCTCACGCTGCGGCAGGCTCAAAGAGGACGCGATTTTCGCGGCTTGGTCGCCGCGCCGCGACATGCGGATCACCTGGCTGCGCTTGTTCAGGTTCAAGCCGGATTTGGGCGGCACCGGCGGCACCAGAACGCCGGTACGTTCCTCGGTATCCAGCACCCGCGCGCTCAGTCCCGCCAACTGGCCCTTCAACTCATGGGTGGCCGATTCCTGCACGCTGTGCCGGCGCTTCCAGCGCAATTTCATAATCCGCATTTCGTGCTCCAGACAAAGAAAAAAGAAGAGGCACAGCACGCTGTTGATGCCGATCAACAGAAACGGCGCGAGCGGAATGAGATAGGTTCCGAGCATTTTTGATAAGCGCTTAATACAAGGTTCTAAGGCGCTCCTGCCGGCTGATCACCTGCTTGATGCGGATGCCATAGTTGCCCTCCACAACCACCACTTCGCCGCGCGCGATCACACAATTGTTCACGATTACCTCCACCGGCTCACTGAGTGCGCGATTCAGTTCCACGATCGAGCCCGTGGTCAGCTTGATCACATCCTTGAGCATGAGCTGAGCCCGTCCGAAAGAGACGATCACGGGAAGCTCGACATCTAACAGCAGATCGATGGAGCCGCGGGATGCTGCTTTGGCCGCGGCGCCGGCGGACTGCGCGCGTTCCTCAAGAAGCGCTTTGGCTGGGGCCGCTGCGGGTGCATCGGAGAGATTCGCTACGGAGAGGGCAAAGACCGCCAGCAACGGATAGGCCTGGTCTGCGAGCGTGAGCTGGAAGGCATAAGCGAGGGCGTCTGGCGCCGCCGGGGGCGCGGAACGGCCTTCCACGCAGGATATTTCTTTGCGGGCTCGAATGGAGACGGCGCTGGCAACTCCGGAGAGGCTCTGATTGACGATCTCGAGGTAGGTGCTGCGGATGTCTTCCGGCGTGGCATCGTCCACTCCGGCGCTGCGCAGTACTCGATTGCCGATCTCCTGCCAGGTTCCGCCCGCGGCGCCTACCCAGATGTTGGCGCCCGGCCCAAGGCTCAGCGGTTGCTCCCACCACAGCAAATCCTGTTGAGCTGAATCGATCTCGGCCGGCGCCAACTGGTGTGGGGCAAAGCTGATGAGCACCGGCTCACCCGTCATGGATTCCACGGCGCGGCTGACTTGCCGGCCCCACTCTTCGGCTAGCCAGAGGGCGGCTTGGCTGTCAGGTGACGCGGCGTCCGGCCCTTGGGGCGGCTGCGCCATAACTTATGCGCCTCGTTCCAGGGGCCAGCGTTTTTCCAAATAAGAGCGCAACCGTAGGATGGCCTGCGACTTCAGCTGCGATATTCGCGACTCATGCAAATTCACCACCTTGGCGATCTCACGCAACGTAAGTTCCTCATGGTAGTAAAGGCTGATGACGATGCGCTCGGTCCGGGGCATTTTCTCGATGGCCTCGGCCAGCAGGCGTTGCAGCTCCGAACGTTCCAGCAGGCGCGATGGCCAGTTTTCCTCGTCATCGGAAATGTATTTCAATAGATTGCGGCTGTCATCTTCCGGGGCAGAGGTCTCCAGGCTGCCTAGGTTCACGCCCCGGATATCCACCAGCCATTCGTGATATTCCTCCAGCGAAAGTTTTAGCTCCTGGGCTATTTCGTCTTCGGTTGGCGCGCGATGCAGACGCTGTTCGGCGGAGGCGATGGCCGCTTCAATCTGTTTCGAGCGCCGGCGCTGTTGGCGCGGCGCCCAATCCAGGCCGCGCAGGCTGTCCAGAATCGCCCCTCGAATCTTGTATTCGGCATAGGTCTTCAGTTTTACGTTGTGGCGCGGGTCGAAACGATCGATAGCGGCGATCAGGCCGATGGTGCCGGTGGATATCAGGTCTTCTAAGTTCACACTCTCGGGCAAGCGTTCGTGAATGCGCCGGGCAATGAGACGGACCTGGGGCAAATGCTCCAGGATCAGACGTTCCCGCTCTTCTGAGGCATGTTGTTCGGCGGCGTCGTGCGCCTGGTACTTCTTGATTGCCAGGATGGTGGTTTTGGCCGTGCCCTGCGTCCTCAT
>DATHNM010000398.1:0-4717 GCA_035486095.1 Bryobacteraceae bacterium | reverse complement strand
GACCACGCGCTCAGCGACGGCGCGCAATCGCTGTTTCCCAAACAGTTCGCCGAACTGATGGATCAACTGCGCATCATCGCTCCCGCCGTCGGCCGCTCGGTATAAGCGGCATGCAAACCGTCGCAATCTTTGGGGTGGGCCTGATCGGCGGGTCGTTCGCGCTGGCGCTCCGCAAAGCCGGTTTCGCCGGTCGAATTATCGGCGTCAGCTCGGACCATACCATTCGAGCCGCCCTGGCGCTCGGTATCATCGATGAAGCACTGCCGGCGCAGGCTGCGGCCGCCCAAGCCGACCTGGTGTATCTGGCCCAGCCCATTCAAAACATCATCGCGAGCCTCGGGGAGTTGGACGCCTGGGTCAAGCCCGAAGCGCTGATCACCGATGCCGGCAGCACCAAGCAAGCTATCGTCCAGCGCGCCGCTCAGGTGGTCTTCCGGGCACAGTTTCTGGGCGGCCACCCCATGGCCGGACGCGAGCGGCGGGGCGTGGAAGCAGCCGCAGCAGATCTTTTCCAAGGCCGCCCGTACGTGCTCACACCGCGCGCCACATCGGAGCTGGAAACTCCAGCCGCCCGCGAGTTCCTCGGCTGGATTCCACGCATCGGTTCCGTCCCAATTATTCTGTCCCCCGAAGAACACGACCGGACGGTGGCATTCACGTCGCACCTTCCCCAGCTTGCTTCCACCGCCTTGGCCGCCATGCTGGACGCGCGACCCGAACCGCACACCGGTGTCTTCGGCCCAGCGCTGGTGGACAGCACCCGCCTGGCCCTCAGTTCGTTTGACATTTGGGGCGATATTCTCGACACCAACCGGCATCAAATATTGGTGGCGTTGGAAAGCTATATCGCGAAGCTTCAGGAATTCCGCGACCGATTCGATGCCGATGTGATGCGACGCCACTTTGACGCTGCCGCGCATCTTGCCGCCCAGGTGCGCGACCGGAAATGATGGCACGAATCCAGGCTATCTATAGATAGCCTGCTTTGATGAAGATTTAGTATGACAATTCACTTGACATTCGGACTATAATAATCAGGTTCAATGGACCCGCAATCTATTTCGATCGCGACTGTCGTTCGTAGTGAATTGATCAATCTGGACGGCGTCTCGAAGTTTACGCCCAACCGGCGTTTCGCAACCGTGTACTCGGAGGGCAGTCCGCTGGACTCGCTTTTCTTTCTTGAGTCCGGATTGGTGAAGATACACAAACGCGGTGACGATAACAAAGAGATTATCCTGCAGATTGTCGCGGCGGGCGAGTTATTCGGCGAGCAGGCGCTGGGCACCGAAGCTTCTCGAAGCATCGCGGCCGAGGTGCTGCAAGAAGGCGTGATTTACGTCATTCCCCGGGATCTATTTCTCCGGGTTTGTGACCAGCATCCCGAGCTGTGGCGCGAAATTTCCGGTCTGCTTACCACTCGCAAGCGCCAGCTGGAGAAGAAAATCGAACTGCTCTGTCTGCGTGATGTGGAGTATCGCATTCTCTACTACATGGCTGACCTGGCCCGAATGTTCGGCGCCCGGTCGAATGGAGCCGAGTATTCCATCCCGCTCTCGCAAGGCGAGCTGGCCAGCCTGATTGGCGCTACTCGCGAGACCACCTCCACGACATTGAATAATCTGGCGCGCAAGGGAGTGATCCGGCTGGGCCGCCGCCAGCTGATCGTCCCTTCTATTGACGGGGTGCTTGAAGCAGCCAACCAGCGTAGCCAGGCAGCCAAGGTATCCTAAAGCATCGGACTGTTACACCTGTGCCGTCACGGCACACTACACTCCTGGAATCGCCAGTGTTTTCAATCTCTTGAAATGGAATTGCGATTGCTATCCTGGGGCCCCATGAAGCTTGTTTTGATCCCGGCGCTGGCAGCGTTCACGCTTCTCGGTCAATCGGTTACGCCGGTCAGTGACTCCGGGCTCCAGGATCAAAGCTCCGATCTCAACGTTAATTCCCGCTATATTATCGAAAGCATTCATTTCGTTGACCAGCGGCAATACAAGCTCAGCACTTCGGCGCTGGATGAAATTAGCCGCCTGGTGGGAGCCAAAGTTAGCAGCGAGGCTTTGGACCGGCTGGCGCTGCGTATTCGCGCGGAACTGCGGGCCCATGACGTCACCTTCAAACTAACGCGCGGCGCGCAGCCGGAAGCGGTGCGCGTCCTGATCCAGGTTGACCGCGCCGGTGGATCGTTCGATGCCTCGGTTCCCAACCTCAGCTATAACTCCACGTTGGGATTCACCGGAACCGGCCAGCTGACCAGCACCATCGGTGCCAATGCGTTCACGCTGCGAGCGTTGCACGACGGCGATACCTTGATCGAGCGCTTTTCCGGCATCCAGGCCAAGTACGAGCGCGTGGGATTGGCGCATGGCCGCATCAGCCTGGGCTTCGAGTTCGATGGTTATCAGGATCAATACTCCAATTCCACCATCGCGGCGCTGGCCAACAGCTCACAAACTTCTTCCCTCGGCGCTGGTGCTTATGGTTCCCGTCTGAACTATGAGCCCAGCGCTACCTTTGTATTAGCCGCTCCTTTGACGCTCACCGTCGGGCTCAGCTTCGAACAATTAAATAATCTACCTTCGGCCGCGCGATCGGAATCAGCCAACGCAGTGATAAATACTCTGCGCTATCATCGGCGCTGGACTGAATCCGGCGACAGCACTCAGGAGTTGGACGCAGGTTACAGCCTGCGCGCGGCCACCACAGCCCTGGGCACAGATTTGGCTTACACCCGCCACATGGCACACCTGAAGTACAATTACTCAAGCCGGACGCAGTCTGTGGAAGTGACCATGCTCGCGGGTGCGATCTACGGTCAAGCGCCGCTTTTTGAGCGTTTTGCGCTGGGCGATAGCACGTTGCTGCGCGGCTGGAATAAGTACGACTTGGATCCTCTCGGCGGAAACCGGCTAGCCTACGGGTCCGTCACATATGGTTACCACATCATGCGGGTTTTCTATGATACCGGGTCGGTTTGGGATCAAGGAAAGTCGCCCGAAGCGAAGGATTCAGCCGGTATCGGCGTGTCGAGCGGACTGGGTGTTCTGGAAAAAGGCGCTTTTCTTGTCGCATTGGCCTTTCCTTTGCGGCAGGGCCACGTCACTCCAGTATTGATCGCGGGAATGAATTTTTGAACCCACCCCTTCACGGTCGTGGTTCGGTGACGGTGCGTGCGTCCCTGCACAGCGCCTTGCTGAACCGCGCGCGCAAACAAGGGTCTCTCGCGCTCCTCCTTTCGCTGCAACTGGCCGCCATGACCGTGTCTTCAACCGGTTTGCTTCCGCGCCATGTCGCCGGCGACCTGCATGTCAATGCGCCCAATCTCCACTTCCTGACGGGCAAATCCCTGTCGCGGTTGCATGACGGCGCCGCGGTCCCATTTGATTTTCAACTGATCATCGCTTCTGGATCGAAGGACAACGTGGTGGCACGGTCCTTGGAGCGATTCACCGTCAGCTACGACGTGTGGGAGGAAAAATTCTCGGTGGTCCGGGTGCGCGACTTCCGCCGCTCGGGCATGCGGCTGTCCGCGTCCAGCGCGGAATCCTGGTGTCTGGACAATATCGTCATCCCCACCGCCGGTCTGCCGGCCGGCCAGCAACTTTGGGCGCGCCTGGAAATCCGCAGCGCGGAATCCAAGGAACCTTTGGCCACTACTTCGGGAATCAATCTGGCTACGTTGATTGAGATTTTCAGCCGCCCCTCGCGCCCGCAGCAGGATCGTTGGTCGGTGGAATCGGCGCCGTTCCAGTTGTCTGATCTGAAGCCACAATAATGAATCGCCTGCGCAATCGGTTGATCCTGGTGTTCGTGGTGGCCACCCTGGCGCCGCTGTGCCTGATGGGATGGATCTCGGTTCGCCTGCTGCACTACAGCCTTTCCCTTTCCTCCACTCCGTTGCTCGATCAGGTTTCACAATCGCTGGAAAAGACTGGGCACGAGCTGTTTCGCCGCGCCTGCGTGTCGCTGAAGCAGGATGCGGCGGCGGGCCGGCTGGCGCCCAAGCTGTTCGCGGCAGATCAAAAAGACAAATGGCCCGGCTTGATCCAGGAGTTCTTCGCGAGCGGTGATGCCGAAAGCTTCAATTTGGACGGCAACCAGGGCGACCGGTTGGATTATCTGGTGCGCCGGCCCGATGCCGGCGTGGCGATGTATTCCACTTCGCTCAACGGCATCGCCATGCTGCAGCTTTCCGATCAATACACCGCCGCGCGAGGCACCGTGGCCGCTGCGGGCACGCACAACTGGCGGCGTGGATTTACCTATACCTACCTGCTGCTGGCCGTCGCCATCTGGCTGCTGACATTTCTCGCCCTGCTCTACTTCGCCAAGCGCATCAGCCAGCCCATCCAGGAATTGACCAGAGGATTGTCCAAAGTGGCGGCCGGGCATATGGATTACCGGGTGCCCTCCATCAGTAACGACGAGATCGGCTCCGCGGTGCGCGCGTTCAATGAAATGGCGGAAGAGCTGAAGCAATCGCAGGAGCGCCTGGTCTACGTGACGCGCCTGGAAAGCTGGCAGGCTCTGGCCAAGAAGATGGCGCACGAAGTGAAGAACTCTCTGACGCCCATCCGCCTGACCATGGAAGAAATTGCGGCGCGTCAATCCGGCTCCGGTGGCGATTTCTATGAGCAGGCCGCGCAGATCGTGGTGGATGAAGTGCAGAGCCTGGAACGGCGGGTGCGCGCATTTTCCGAATTTTCCGCCGAGC
>DATHNM010000397.1:0-15762 GCA_035486095.1 Bryobacteraceae bacterium | reverse complement strand
GAAGAATGCGGACACTGCAACCGGCACAGACACTGCCAAAATCGGCGCGGGCGCCGCCATTGGCGCGATCATCGGGGCGCTGGCGGGCGGCGGGAAAGGCGCGGCCATCGGAGCGGGAGCGGGCGGAGCCGCAGGCGCCGGCGATGTCTTATTGACGCGCGGTAAACCGGCCGAGATTCCAGTGGAAACGCGGGTCAGCTTTAAAGTGCAGGATTCGGTAATGATTACGGAGCGGCTGGACTAGATCCCAAAGGCGTACACGGGAGTGTGAACGCGGCACGCAAAGCGCGTGCGCCACTCCATCACTTGAATCCGATGTCGTCCTTCACCGTCTCCATCCAGTTGTACACGATGGGACAGTAATTCACGCGATCGACAAACTCCCACATGCGGCTGGCAATCGATCCGGTGCCGCGCACCACGTGCGGAAAATTCGCGCAATTGTGCGGACGCGCCTCATAGACGCTGCACAGATTGCCTTCCAGGAATACGCAGCCCGCTTCATTCTTTTTCAAGATCATTCCGCCCGCGTCGTCCAGTGCCGTAAACTGCTCAACAAACTCGCTCTCACGGGCGCCGACAAATTTCGCCAGCTTCTCGACATCTTTCTCCGTGATCCCCACCTCGGTTACGCGGCAGCAATTGGCGCAGGCGGTACAATCGATCTCGGCTTCAATCTCCTCGCCCAAACGCCGCAGACGCCGGTCTGAGTGCCGGTGGCGCCTGAAATAGGCACGAAAGCGCGCATTCTCTTCTTTATTTTGCTCTCCAAGGCGGCGGATCTGGACGAGGTCGGTAATCATTTCCTAGAATCAATTATGGCCTCATCAAATGTCGCTTCGGGCGAAGAGTTTTACCGCATCCAGAAACTGCCGCCCTACGTGTTCGCCGTCATCAACGAGATGAAGGCCAAGGCGCGGGCGGCGCAAAAGGATGTGGTGGACCTTGGCATGGGCAATCCGGATGGTTCCACGCCCGAGCCGATTGTCAAGAAATTGATCGAGGCGGCCCGCAATCCGCGCAATCATCGCTATTCCATGTCGCGCGGCATTCCGCGGCTGCGTGCTGAAATGGTAAAGCGCTACCGCACCAAGTACGGCGTTGAACTGGACCCGGAGACCGAAGCGATTGTCACCATCGGCGCCAAGGATGCGCTGGCCCATTTGCTCTTCGCCGTGATTGGCCCGGGCGATGCCGTGGTCTCTCCGAATCCGGCTTACCCGATCCATCAGTACGGCGTCATCATGGCCGAAGGCCACGCCTGCATGCTCCCCATGCCCACTCCGGCCGAGTTCCTCAACCGCCTGGAACACTTATACAACACATCCTCGCGCAAGCCCAGGATGATCCTGATTTCGTTTCCGCATAACCCCACCACGCACTGCGTGGATCTCCAGTTTTTCCGCGACATCGTGGCCCTGGCCGCCAAGCACGGCACCATGATTGTGCATGACTTCGCCTATGCCGACCTTGGCTTCGATGGCTATGAGCCACCCAGTATCCTGCAGGTGGAAGGCGCCAAGGAAATCGCCGTCGAGATTTATTCCATGTCGAAAAGCTTCAACATGGCGGGCTGGCGCGTGGGGTTCTGCCTGGGGAACAAGAAAATGATCGGAGCTCTGGCGCGCATCAAAAGCTATCTCGATTACGGCGTCTTTCAACCCATCCAGATTGCTTCCATCATCGCGTTACGCGAATGCGCCAAGGACACCGAAAAGATCCGCAGCGTTTACCAGAAGCGCCGCGACGTGCTAATCGCCGGGCTTGAGCGCGCGGGTTGGACGGTGCCGCCGCCGCAGGGCACCATGTTCGTCTGGGCGCCTATTCCCGAAAAGTATCGCGCCAAAGGCTCGCTCGAATTTTCCAAGCTGCTGCTCGAAAAAGCGCTGGTCGCTGTCTCGCCGGGAATCGGATTCGGGCCTTTGGGCGAGGGCCATGTACGCTTCGCTCTTATCGAGAATCAACACCGGACGCGGCAGGCCACTAAGGCGATTCAGAACTTCCTGAAGAAGTAACGCGGGCCTCGGCAATGCGCGCGTGTACGGAGTAGGTGCCCTGATCGAACAGCACCAATAAGACATCGTGCACCGCGCACTCTGGACTTCGCATGCGCTGTGCGATGGTGTCCAGGGCGATGGCCGCCGCCTCTTCCATCGGGTATCCGTACACCCCCGTGCTGATGGCGGGAAAGCTGATGGTGCGGGCGCCGTGGCGCTCCGCCAGGTCCAGGCAGGTGCGGTAACAATTCGCCAGTTGCTCGGGTTCGCCGTGGCGCCCGTCATGATAGATGGGGCCCACCGCGTGAAAAACATGCTGCGCTGGAAGCGATCCGGCGGTGGTGGCAACGGCGCTGCCGGTGGAACATCCGCCCGCGCCGGCACGAATTGCATCCAGTTCGCGCATGATGGCTGGGCCGCCCGCGCGATGAATGGCGCCATCCACGCCGCCGCCTCCACGCAAACCCGCGTTGGCCGCATTCACAATGGCATCCACGCGAATCTTGGTGATGTCGCCGATTACCAGACGGAGCTTCTTCCCATGCGGGAAATCGATCTCCATATTGGAATGGTACTGCCAACGTTATAGTAAAGGTTGAAACAATCCGACGCACTTGTGCTTTTCGATATCGATGGCACGCTGATTCGCCGGGCTGGGCCGCATCACCGGGAAGCATTGGTGGAAGCGATCCGCAGGACCCTGCATGTCGAGACCACCACCGAAGGAGTTCCCGTGGCGGGCATGCTGGATCGCGACATCCTGACGTCGATGATGTTGAGCGCGGGCATATCGCGCGCCGCCATTCGACGCGCCATGCCGGAAGTGATGGCTCGCGCGCAATCCATTTACGTCCGCCGCGCACCCGACATTTCGAAAAAAGTCTGCCCCGGCGTGCGAAACCTGTTGCGGCGCTTAACCGCGCGGGGCGTCGTGATCGGCCTGGTCACTGGAAATCTCTCACGCATCGGCTGGCGCAAGATGGATCGCGCCGGGCTGCGGCCGTATTTCCGCTTCGGCGCTTTTGCCGAACTGGCTCGCGACCGTGCCGGCCTGGTTCGCATCGCCATCCGGCGTGCCCGCCGGGAGGGTTGGATCGGCCGCGAAAGCGCCATCACGCTGATTGGCGATCATCCCAACGATGTGCTGGCGGCCCGTGCCAACGGTATTCGCGCCGTCGCGGTGGGAACCGGGGTCGTTCCGCTGGAAGAATTGAAATCGCATGGCCCCCACATTGCCATTCCGGATCTGAGATCGCTGAACTTAAGCGACCTTTTGTAACCGAATCCTTATATTCGCGTGGGACAATCGGGAGGTGTGCCGATTCGCGATCAATTTAACTATTTTGTCGCTGCTGCTTCTGCCTTTGCGCTTGCCGGCCCAGTCTGATGCGGGCACACCCAGTGGAAATGCATCGTCCGCCGACCCCGAGACCTGGAATCTCTACTATCAGGCCACTTCCATCGGCCAGCATCACGGAACGTTCAACTCTCCTTATCAAGGCCCGCTGAGTCTTGAGGACACTTCGGAAAGCGACGTCTCGCTCACTACCACACTGTTCTTCGCCCTTCGCCTGGGCCAAGGCACAACGTTTGTCTTCGATCCCGAGATCGCGGGGGGGCGGGGGTTTAGCCACGTGGATGGACTGGCTAATCCCTCCAACGGCGAACTGCCGCGCGTTGCATCTGCTACTCCCAAGCCCTATGTCGCGCGGCTTTATCTGTCGCATGATTTTGGTTTTGACGACGCAGTGGAGCACGTGGAAAGCGACGAGAACCAATTGGCGGGCGACCGTCCCGTGGTCCGCTACACCATCACCGCCGGGCGATTCTCTCTCAGCGATTTCTTCGACGACAACAGCTACACGCATGATCCGCGAACCCAGTTCATGGCCTGGGGGCTGATGTACAACGGCGCCTGGGATTATCCGGCCGACACCCGCGGCTACACCTGGGGGATCGTCAATGAGTTTCACACCAGGAACTGGTCCTTTCGATATGGCGTGTCGGCCGAGCCTTCGGTGGCCAACGGCGGAAGGTTCGACCGGCGGCTATTTGTCGATCAAGGCCAAACCTTCGAGGAAGAACGGCGCTATTCGCTCAACAATCACCCGGGCGCGCTGCGCTGGCTGCAATACATGAATCGCAGCAGGTCCGGCAGTTACGTCGAAGCCGTGCACCTTGCCCAACAAACCGGAAGCATTCCCGACGTCGCGGCCATAACCCACCCGGGGACGCTCAAGTATGGAACCGGGGTGAACATGGAGCAAGAACTCTCGCGCGACGTCGGGCTCTTCTCGCGGCTGGGCTGGAATGATGGCAAGACTGAGGACTTTGCGTTCACCGCCATCGATCGGCTGGCCGAAGCCGGCGTGTCGGTGAAGGGGACCAGTTGGAAGAGAAAGGACGACGTTGTCGCGACCGCCTTCGCCGCGGCCGGCATCTCGGGAGTTCACGCCGTCTATCTCGCGATGGGCGGGCTGGACTTCCTGTTGGGCGACGGAAAACTCAACTACGCGCCCGAATATCTTTGGGAAAGTTACTACAGCGCGCGCGTGGTGCGCGGCTTCTTCGCCACTTTCGACCTGCAGCATTACAACAATCCGGCCTATAATCACGATCGCGGGCCGGTGTGGGTGGAGTCCATCCGGCTGCACATTGAGTTCGGCATAAAGCCTCTCGCCGCGAAATAACCTGCGGTAGCCTAGTGACATGAGCCATTCGGATCCGGCACGTCAATTGTTGCGCCACACCGTGGCGACGATCGCCTATCGCGGCTGCAAGGCTATTCGCGGGGAGCCCGACACGTTCGGTGCGTTTCATGCGTCGGAAGACTCGCGAACGCCCGCGCAGATCCTGGCGCACATCGGCGATCTGCTGGACTGGGCCTTATTAACGGTCAGCGGCCAGCAGAAGTGGCGCGATTCGGTGCCGCTGGCGTGGCCCGACGAAAAGAAGCGCTTCTTTGCCGCACTGGCTGCATTGGACGACTATCTGGCTTCCGACCAGCCGCTCCACACCTCGGCTCAGAAGTTGTTTCAAGCGCCCATTGCCGATGCGCTCACGCATATCGGGCAGATCGCCATGCTTCGCCGCCTGGCGGGAGCGCCCATGCGCGGGGAAAACTATTACGTGGCGAAAATTGAAGTTGGCTCGGTTGGCCCCCAACAGGCCGCCCCGGTGTCTGAGTTCACTTAGATTGCTCTCGTTTGGCTTCCGCTTCCACCGCGCGCATCACCCGTAGTGTGTTGCCGCCGTAGATCTTGCGAATGTTCCCTTCGGAGTAGCCTTTTTCCAGCAGCGCGCGCGTGAGGTTGGGAAATTTGGATACGTCTTCCAGGCCGCGCGGAGTGCAATATACTCCATCGAAATCGCTGCCGATTCCTACTGCGTCGATGCCACCGATCTTCACCGCGTGATCGATGTGCGCGACCACGTCTTCGAGCGTGGCGGGGGGGACTTTCTGGCGATATTGCGCGATGGTGGCGTCTTCGCCCGCAGCGCCCGGCAGCTTGCTCTCTTGCACCGTTTTGGCGGCCGCGGCCGATTTCTCCGAGAGAAACCCGCAGTTGAAATTGATCTGAATCACTCCACCCTTCTTGGCCAGCGCCGCGATCATTTCATCCGTCATGTTGCGCGGAACATTGCACAACGCCCGGCAGGAGGAATGCGACGCGATGATCGGCGCGCTGCTGGCCCCCAGCGCATCCCAAAACGTTTTGTCCGCGGTGTGCGAAATATCGATCATCATTCCCAGCCGGTTCATTTCGCGCACCACCTGCTTGCCGAACGGTGTGAGCCCGTTGTGATGTTGCACCCCGGGTTTGTCCACATCGCCCGAGGAATCCGCCCAACTGTTGGTGTTGGTATGGGTCAGGGTCATATAGCGGATGCCGAGATCGAAGTAATCGCGCAGCAGCCCCAGGTTGTCTTCAATGGCGTGTCCGCCTTCTATGCCCATTAGCGCCGCGATCTTGCCTTGTTTGTGAATGCGTTCGATGTCGTCGGCCGTGGTGGCGAGGATAAAATCGTTGGGATATCGCTCCACAATGCCGTGGCGCACCGTGTCGATCATTTCCAGCGTGCGATGCGCCGATTGGTTTTCTTTCACATAGCTGGAAGAAACGTATACGGCGAAAAACTGCGCGCCCACCCCGCCTTCCTGGAGCGAGGCGACATTGGTGTGGCCGTCGTTTTTGTTCTGGCCGATGTCATAACCGTCCACGGTGCGGCTGGTGATGTCGTTGTGGGTGTCGATCAGCAACATTCCCCGGTGGATCCGTTGCACTTCGGCATCCGTCATCGAACGGGTCTGCGCCAAACAGACACACACAACGATCAGGAAAAGGGCCAACGCTCGCATGCCCTGACTATAGCGCAACATAAAGAAATCATTGAATTCTGTCGATCTGCCGGATGGCGGAAATGGACCAGGATCACAAAAATCGGCTGATCATCCTCATCCCGGTATTCAATGACTGGCATGCCCTGGCGTTGCTGCTTCCGGCCTTGGACCATGCCCTGGAAAACTGCCGCGCGCCGGTTGATGTTCTGCTGGTCAACGATGGGTCCACGCAGGCGCCGGAGCCGGGGCTGTTGGCGCAGAGCTTCGAACACCTTGATTCCGTGCAGATCCTTCATTTGCGCCGGAACCTAGGCCATCAGCGCGCCATCGCCGTGGGGCTGGTTCACATTTACACGAACTGGCCGTGCGCCGGCGTGGTGGTGATGGACGGGGATGGTGAAGATCGTCCGCGCGACGTGGTCCGTTTGCTGGAAGAATTCCGCCGTCACGGGCAAAGGACTATTATCTTCGCCGAGCGCGCCAAGCGGCTGGAGAAAATCGGATTCCGTTTCAGCTATTGGCTCTACCGCACCACTCACTGGCTGTTGACGGGTGTGCGCGTGCGCGTGGGCAATTTCAGCATCGTGCCCTGGCAGGCGGTGGAACGGCTGGTGATCGTTTCTGAAATCTGGAATCACTATGCCGCGGCCATTTTTCGCGCGCGCCTGCCGTACCTCACCATCCCCATGGATCGCGGCCCGCGCATGACCGGAGAATCGCAGATGAATTTCGCCGCGCTGCTGGTGCATGGCTTCAGTTCTATCGCTGTGTTCAGCGACATCGTCAGCACGCGCCTGCTGGTGGTGGCATCGGCGCTCACCGCACTGCTGGCCGGATTGACCGGCGTGGTAGTGGCCTTAAGTTGGGGCGCCCATTTCAGCGTTCCGCTTTGGGCTGCTTATGTTGGAGGAGTGTTGCTGGTGGTGTTGGCGCAAGCGGTGACGGGTTCGTTCCTGCTGGCCTTTTCCATTCTCAGCGCGCGATCCAACCTGACGTTTCTCCCCTTGCGCGATACTCCGCATTACGTAGACCGCCTGGAACGAGTGTTTCCCCGTGACAACCTATCCATACCTCGGCTCCGCGCTGAAGCCGTCTAGCCAGGCCCGCAGCCCAGCCGTCGAGCGATGGTTGTGGCGTGCCCTTCCGCTGATCGTCTTCCTTGCAACAGCATCCCTGCTGGCGTGGATGTTTGGCCATCGCCTAATCCCCGGCACGAACGACGAGGGGATTTATCTGGACGCCGCCGAGCGCATTTTGCACGGCCAAAAGCTTTATTTGGACTTCTTCGGCTACATGAGCCCGGGCAGTTTCTGGATGCAAGCCCTGGCGTTTCGGTTGTTGGGGGTCACGCAGGCTGCCGGTCGCGCGCCGGTCATCTTTTATATAGCGCTCGAATGCGCACTGGTTTACTGGCTGGTGCAACGTTATGCATCGCGTGCCGCTGCCATCGTCACCTGGCTGTTTTTCCTGGCATTTCAGACGGCCGACGCCAGCATGGTCACGGCACAGCATCGTTGGGATAGCGGCGCGTTCGCCCTGGCCTCCATCGCGATGTGCATGGCGGCCCAAACGGAACCGCGGCGCTGGCGGCTGGCGGCCTCCGGATTCCTGATCGCATGCGCGGCATTGGCAACACCTTCGGTAGGCCTGGTCGCTATCGTAACGCTGGTCTGGCTGCGCAGGCAGGCCGGCTGGTACCTCCTGGGCGCATCCACAGCCGGTCTGGCCGCAGCCGCGGCGCTATGGATAGGCGGGATACTGCCGGCGTTCCTCCAACAGTTGCAGTGGCTCTCCAAAAACTATTCGTCGGTGAACGTGATGCATTACGGAGCCATCATCGGCGGATATGGGGCGCTGTTTGAAGGCGCGGGCGGCTGGGAGTTGCCGGTGCGCTTTTGCGTGGTCTTTTGCCTGGCGCTTCCGGCCATCCTGCCAATTGCGGCGCTGCTCAGCGGATGGGGGCGCGTGAGCACTTATCTGCTGCTGTCGATTGTTGCGCTGGTGGCGTCTACCTACCCTCGCTCGGATGTCGCGCATCTGGCGTATATATCGGCCTTGCCTTATGCAGTGGCAGGGATTCTGATATACCGCCTGGTGCCCGCGCTGCCGCGCGCCTGGCTTGTCATTTTCGCCGGCGTGTGGGCCGCCATATTTGCCTGGCAGGCGATGCCCGGGCGCCTGGTGCCACTCGAAACGCCAGTGGGCAAGGTTCGCGCCAGTGCCGCGGAAGCGCCCGCAGTCCAGGAGTTGCTTTCGCGGGTTCAGCCGGGGCAATCCCTGTTCGTCTATCCGTATAAGCCCCTGCTTTACTTCCTGACGCAAGCCGAGAATCCCACTCGCTTTCCCTATTTGCAGGCCGGTCTGATGACCGACGAAGACGTTCGGACCGCTCTTTCAGAACTGAAGGCACGTCCGCCCGAATGGGTTCTGTACATGGACCTGAGCCAGGCCGAGTTCGAACGCGTGTTTCCATCCGGCAAAGGCTTCGATTCCCACCATCCGCAACTCGAAGGCTGGATCAAGAAAAATTACCGTCCCACGGATTGTCCAGCGCTGGGAGGGTACATGTTGATGCGCCGCGCAGCATACGAGGCTGAAGCGTCACTTCGACGAGTTGCTCGTCGCTATTCCGAAAAGTAATCTTCGGCCGGCTGTAAAAGAAGCCCATGAAGCTTACCTGGAACTGGAAAGTTCGCCATGGAAGGTGCGTCCACACAACTTCGCCCGCTTTATCGGTCTGCACCGTGGCAATCGGTTTTTTGTGGGAATCCAGCAGGGAGATCCCGGCGTGCGCGAGCGCTTCGCCAGTGGGTTGTTTATCCAATAAAAAAGCCGCCCCAACTGCCCGGGCGGCTTTTCTCCTCTGATCTGTTGTGGTCTTAGTTAATCTCCGAACGATCCTACTGCTTCTTCTTTGTCCGCGGCCACTTCGGGTTTGGGCGCGGGCATGATCATCTGCACCAGGTCGGCCGGAGCCGGCTTTTCCTTCAGTATTTGTTCGCGGTAAAGCTTCGCCATGCGCTCGTTCTCTTGCTGCTTCAGTTTCTCGTCGCGCGCGCGCTTCTTCTCTTCACGCGCTGTTTTGGCGATGCCGAGATCGTCCAGGTCGTGTTGTTTGGCGTGCTGCACGTCTTCCACCCGCAGCACCAGCGAGTGATCCTTGCTCTTGAGATTCACAGCCTTGCCGCCCGCCACGATTTCATGCCGCCCGTGCTCTTCGTACCACTTGGTGAGCGTCGCGGTCATGTGCATCTTCTCGATGATGTTCCGCCAGCCCACGCCGGTGTTGTAAGCGCAGAAGGAAATCTCGCCTTCCTGCGTGGCGTAGGGGATGATGCACTGCTCGGTACGGCGGAAATCGTAATTGAAGAGATCCTGGAACCACATGCCGGCCACGAACAGGAAATTCCAGCGGTCGTTGCGGCGCTTGGTGATGTCTTCGATGGAACGGTCGGCCGTCACTTTGCCATAGCCGCCGTTCTGCGCCTTGGGGGTCATGCCGAAGCACTTATCGAACTTGGCGATCAGGTCAGTCAGCTTAAAATGCGTCGGCGATTTGAACGGGTTGTAATTGTGCAGCAGCGCCAGGCTGACGCCCATCACGTTCATCCAACGGCTGCTGCGCGCGGCGTCGTTGATACGCGCAATATCCTTGGCCAGCTGGTCGGCGTTCAGGAACGCGGTCACGGGCACCGCCTCCTTGGTTTCCTTGTCGCACATCACGGCCATGCCGATGCCGCAGTTGGGATGGCAGCCGCAGCTCAGTTGTCCCCAATCCGCCGAAGGCCCGTGGACCAGGTCGGCGAAATCGGAAAACGTGCTCATGAACGAGATCGGGAACCAGTCGCGAACGGGCTCGCCCAGGCCGGTTTGATTCTTCACGTCGTGCGCCAGGTGCGATAGCGTGTAGCGCTGGGCTTGGCGGCGATCATCGGTGACGGCTTCATCGCGGCCAGTGAACGATACGGGCTGAAAACTCAAGAACGGGATCTTCTTGGGATTGTCCAGAGCGAAGCGCACCACCGCGCCCACCTGCTCGTTATTGATGCCGTTGATGATGGTGATTACGGGTACGATGTCGACGCCGTTTTTCCACAGGTTCTCGATGGCGCGCAATTTCACGTCGAACAAATTGCCTACCGCGCGATGCGAATTGGCCTCATTGCCGATACCGTCGAACTGCAGATAGGCATAGCGCAGGCCCGCTTCGGCGGCCTGTTTGCAAAATTCCGGATCTTTCGCGAACTCGATGCCGTTGGTCGCGGCCTGCACGCTGTTGTAGCCCACTTTGCGCGCGTAACGAACGGCGTCCAGGAAATAGGGCGACAGCGTCGGCTCGCCGCCGGAGAACTGTACCGACATCTGGCGGCGCGGCTTAATGGAAATGGCGTTGTCCAGCAGCGTCTGGATGTCTTCCCAGGTCAGCTCATGCACGAAGCCTACCTGGTTCGCGTCCATGAAACACGGATCGCACATCATGTTGCAGCGATTGGTGAGATCGATGGTCAGCACAGACCCGCGGCCGTGCTTGATGGTGCTGGTTCCGTGGTTGTGCAGCTTTTCATCGGCGTGCGCGCGAATGTCGCGGCCGGGAAACACGTCTTCCAGATGCTTGAAGAAGGCCGGATCCATCGACATCAGATCCTCAAAGCGCCCGTGCTTGGGGCACTCCTTCACCATCAGAATTTTGCCGTCGCGCTCGATGATGGTGGCTTTGATTTCGCCCACTTTCTCATTGAGCAGGATCTCGTGGGGCAATTTGCCGTCCACAATCTGCTGCCGGATCTCCGGAACGCAGCGCGGGCACAGCGAATCGGTCTCGCGGGGCCAGCCGAGAGGCGGCTTCTGCTTCTCGTAGCTCTTCAGCAGCGGCTTGTCGGACCAAGCCGGGGTAAAGGACGGGTTCTGGTTGATCTGGTTGAGTTTGTCAAAAACAAACCAGGCGGCCCCGGCCGCCACCGTGACCGCTTTTTCGACGTACTTGATTGGCTTGTGCATAGCTCGATTGGTGACTCCGAGTATAAGGCGGCCTGCATTAAGGAGGCTACACCATTGCGTTGAACAGCCCGATTTCCCGTCCCGATGGGGATATCTCTCATCGAATGGGGCTGTGGAAAAGCCGCCGTCCCATTGAAAATGAAAGGTTTAGGGGGGAGAGCTTTCTGCTGCCGCATGAGCGATGGAGAATGCAGGGCCGCGATCCAGTTGCGGTTCGCTGCCTCCAAACAGCAGGCTGGTGAGCGTTGCGGCCACCTCGATAGCGTATGGCCGTACCAGCAGGTTGGTATGGTTCCCAGGAACCACGCGAACGTCCAGGCCGCCGGCTGCCAAATCGGGCCAACCCAACCGCGAACCAAAGTGCAGAGCCACCGGCTGATCGGCCGCCTGCAGGAACACCATGCGCTGCGCGTAGGGTTGAGGTTCATAAACCGCCGCTGCCGCGCGCAGCACGTCTTCAATAGAAGCAGGCGAATCAATAGACGAAGGCAAATGCGGCGTCTGTTCCTGCGCCTTCCGCAAGCGGGCCGCCAGGCCCTTCGCCGTGTTCCAGACGAAGGTTCCCGTGTCGTGCAAGCGGCCGCGCGACAACAGCCATAGCGCCGAGGAGACGTGCACGCGAAAGCGAATGCCCAGCGGGAATCTCAGCCGCACGAGATTCGGCAGATAAGTATCAAAGAGCGCGAGCAGCCGCACTTCCTGGCCCAGCTCCAACAATTGCCGGGCTGCTTCAAACGCAAACAATCCCTGCAGCGAATGTCCGCCCAGTTGATAAGGCCCCGTCGGCTGCTGCTGCCGGATCAGGCGCACGATTTCCGCCGCAATGGTTTCCACACGGTAAGGCGGCCCAAGCCTCGCGACGTCAGCATCCTCCAGAAGCACGCCCAAAACCGGCTGATCCGAACCCAGATGCTGTGCCACCGCGCGGAAGGTGGCGCCCGCGCCAATGGCCCAGAAGGGAGTCCGCGGGCCCTCCGGCTGGATGGGAATTATGCGTGGGGGCCAAGCCGCCGGAGCACCGCGCCGAAGGTAACCGGCCAGCAGCGCGATGGTGGGCGCTTCAAACAGCGCCGCAACCGGCAACCGCGCCCCGGATGGCAGTCCAAATTCTTCCGTGATGCGGGCGGCGGCACGGGCGGCCAGCAGCGAGTGGCCGCCCGACTCAAAGAAATCGTCATTCAGGCCCATCGCTCCTCGACCCAACAGCTCTTCCCAGATAGTGGCGATCCGCCGCTCGGTTTCATCCCTGGGCGCAACACCCGAGCGCGCCGTCTGCGGCGGTTCGGCCAAACCAAATAAAGCGCGCCGGTCCACTTTACCGTTGGGCAATACCGGCAATTCCTTCAGGCTTGCGATGCGTGCTGGCAGCATATAACCCGGCAGCCGCGCGGCCAGAAACTTCCGTAGGGTGGTGGCCTCAACCGGCGCTTCGCGCCACACGCACCACGCGATCAGCGCTTCCTCGCGCAGGGATACCGCCGCGGCTTGCACAGCGGGATGTGCGGCCAATGCCGCCTCCACTTCGCCGAGCTCGATACGGAAGCCGCGCAGCTTCACCTGGCCGTCAGATCGTCCCAGGTAATCGACAGTTCCGTCCGGCAGCCAGCGCGCGATGTCGCCGGTCTTGTACATCCTGGCTGCGGGATCGCTCACGAACCGATCCGGCAGAAAGCGTTCCGCAGTCAGCTCCGGCCTGCCCAAATATCCCCGCGCCACTCCCGCGCCGCCAATGTATAGGTCGCCCGCGACCCCGCGCGGCACCGGCTCCCGATTTTTGTCCAGGATGTAAAGCCGCGTATTCGCGAGGGGCCGTCCGATGGGGACAGAACCGCTGCCGGGCCGGACCCGCTCGCTGGTGGACCAAATAGTGGTCTCGGTGGGGCCGTAAACATTGAACAGGCGCGCGCATCGCGGCAGCAGCGCGTCGGCCAGCGCTCGCGGCATCGCCTCGCCCCCGCATACACTGGTGAGTGTGGGGCTGCCGCTCCATCCGGCATCCAGCAGCATCCTCCAGGTTGCCGGTGTGGCCTGGAACCAGGTTGGTTTCACGCGTTCGATGAGTTCACACAGCGCGCGCCCATCCTCTTGCTGCTCCCGCTGTGCGATTGCCACCCGGCCGCCCGAAATCAGCGGCAGGAATATTTCAACGGCCGCGATGTCGAACGATAAAGTGGTTACGGCCACGGCCACGTCCTGCTCGCCGACAGCGAATTCGCTGCGCAACGCTTCCAGTATGTTGGACAAAGCCGGATGCGGTACCAGCACCGCTTTGGGCGTACCCGTTGAGCCGGAGGTGTAGATGGCGTAGGCGGTTGATTCAAAGTCCGCGGCTCTTTCCACAACCGGCGAGCGTGGCACCACGCCGCTATCGGTAATCACAACGGCCGCGCCCGAATCCTGCAGCATGAATTCGATACGATCTGAGGGGTAGCGCGGATCCAGGGGCAGGTATGCGGCGCCGGTCTTCAAAATCCCTAGAAGCGCCGTCACCATCGCTCGTGAACGCTCCACACACACCGCAGCCAGCGCGCCCGGGCCAATACCCAGTTGGCGCAACCGGTCTGCCAGGGTGCCGGCGGCGCGGTTTAGCTCCGAATAAGTCACTTCGCCGTTTTGATCGACCAACGCCACGGCGCCGGGTCTACGAGCAGCCTGGGCCTCGAACAATTCATGCACGCATATGGTGGGAATCGGCTTCCCTGTCTGGTTCCAGCCCACCAGCAACTGCTGGCGCTCGTCGTGATCCAGCAATGCGATCGATGAAACGGGCTGATCTGGATCTTGCACCGCGGCTGTGAGCAGATTCCCATAGTGACGCGTAATTTGCAGCGCGGTTTCCCGATGAAACAAGTCGGCGTTGTAAGTGAGCGAGCAATGCAGCGAGCCATCCGCGGGCACAATTTCGAGCGACAAATCGAAGGGCGCAATGCCTGGGTCGACATCCAGGGTCTGACACTCCAGACGTGCGAAGCGCGGGGCATCAAAAGGCAAATTGCGCAGCTGAAACAGCACCTGAAAAACCGGCGCGTGGCTCAGGCTGCGCGCGGGCTGCAGTGCTTCCACCAGCTTGTCAAACGGCAGTTCCTGATGGGCGAATGCACCCAGCGCGCTCTGGCGGACACGCGCCAGCATGTTGCGGAACGTCGGATCGCCGGAAGCGTCTGAACGCAGCACCAGCGTATTCATGAACAGGCCGATCAGCGGCTCCAGTTCCACGCGTCCGCGCCCCGCCACCGGACAGCCCACGGCTACATCGTCCGTGCTCGAGTAACGGTGCAGCAAAGTGTGAAAGGCTGCCAGCAGCGCCATGAACAACGTGGCACTCTCGCCCCGCACCAGGTGGCTCAGCGCGCCAGTGAGTTCCGGGGGAAGCACAAATGACTCGCGCGCGCCGCGGAATGTTTGCCGTGGCGGCCGCGGCCGGTCCAGCGGCAGCGGCAATAACGCGGCGCTCCCCGCCAGCCGCTCCTTCCAGTACGCCAGTTCCTTTCCAAATACGCCCGATGCGTAACGTTCGGTTTGCCAGCGTGCGTAATCGCTGTATTGCAACGGAAGATCCGGCAGAGCCTCGCCTTCGTACAGCGCCGCCAGTTCGCGCAGCAAGACCTCCACTGACCAGCCGTCCGAAGCGATGTGGTGCCTGGTGAGAAGCAGTACGTGATCATCCGGCCCCAGGCGGGCCAGCAGCGGGCGAATCATCGGACCCTGTGCCAGGTGAAAGCGCACGCGCGCTTCGCGAGCAGCCAGATGGTTCACGGCGTCCAAAGAGTCCACGGCTACCGTCTTGAGATGGAGTTCGCTCGCTGGATTCAATACAGCAATCGGGACGCCGTCACGCACAGCGTAAGTGGTGCGCAGGATTTCGTGCCGCTCGACAATGCCGTTCAGCGCGCGCTGCAGTTGGTCCACATCGAGCGGCCCACGCAAACGTATCGCGGAGCTCTGAATATATGCCGCGCTGTCTTGCTCGTACTGATCCAGAAACCAAAACCTCTGCTGAGCGAATGACAGCGGCGTTGCGGCGGATGGATCGCGCAGCAGGGGCAGGGCAACGGTTGGGGCATCGCTGTTCAGATCCAGCCATGCAGCCTGGGCTTCCACGGTGGGCTGTTCGAACAAGCGGAGCAGCGGCGGAGCACATCCGCTGGCCTGCGCCAGGCGCGAGAGAAACTGAGTGGCCAGCATTGAATCGCCGCCCAAATTGAAGAAGTTGTCACGCGCGCCGACATCTTTACGGTTGAGCACTTCCTGCCACAAAACGGCGATCAGCTTTTCGGACGGAGTTCGCGGTTCAATGTGCTCGGCCGCGGCAACGTCCGGCGCCGGCTCGCAATGTCCATCCAGCCCCAGTACGGCCGCCAAGCCGATGCGCTGCGGCTTACCGGTGGGTCCTTTCGGAATTTCGTCCAGCAGCAGGATGCGCCT
>DATHNM010000396.1:0-3956 GCA_035486095.1 Bryobacteraceae bacterium | reverse complement strand
TTTCACCAGCTCCACACTCTGTTCGTAGGGCACTACCGCATCGGCGTCACCATGAATTGCGAGAACCGGAGGCAGTCCTTTGCGGACGTAGGTGATGGGCGATAGGCGCCGGGCCAAATCCATACGGGCGATTTTCGCAGAATCGTCGGGCTGGTCCGGAATCCAGGCCACGGCGTAGGGCCGCTGATGGGCGCCGGCAAGCTGATCGGCGACGTCGGCAATGCCAAAGAAATCGATGACGGCGGCGATCTTGATCGACGGGCCCAGCTCGGCGGAATTGGGTGTCATGGCGATCATGAGTGCCAGATGTCCGCCCGCCGATCCACCAGCCGTGATAATGCGTTTGCGGTCCACCCGATACTTGGCGGCGTGATCGTTGAACCATTGTGCCGCCTTGAGAACGTCGTTCACCGCGGCCGGCGCCGGCGCCGAACCGGCAAGCCGGTATTCGACATTCGCCACCACCATGCCGTGGCGCACAAACGGCAGGCAAAACTCTTCCAGCATCTGTTCCTTATTGCCTTCCACCCAGCCGCCGCCGTGAAAGACGATTACGCCGGGCCGGTCGGCTAGCGACGGCGCACTGGGCTGCAGGATGTCGAGCACCGTCTCCGGATACTGGTCGTAACGGATGTTGGCCTGGATCTGATAATCGATGGCGGATGCGGCGGAGCAAAAGGCGAGCAATAATAAAGCGGAAGCACAGATGCCGAAGCGGCTCACGGTTATCAGTCTACTCTGCGCGGCTGCGCTGTCGTTCGCGGCCAATGTTGGCCCGCCCGTCGGAAAGCCATTTCGCGTTTCGGATCTGCGCCTGGGACCGAACGGCGCTGCAATTCTTTATTACAGATCCAAAGCGCAGCTTGCGGAACTGGATCAGCATCGAGAAGCGTTTCAGAAATTGGGAGTTCAAGTGGCGACGATGGGCGTCGCGAGGGAAACCGGCTGGATCGTACTCGATGCGAAGAGCGTGGTTGTCGCCAAGTATTTTGAAGACGATCCCAGCCAATGCCTGACATCGGCCGCTGTTTTAGTACACCGTTTCGGATGGACACCGCCGGAACCTGAGCGGCAGGTGCAAGGCAAGCAGTTGACGGCGGCCCTGGGCGCCAGCAACGTCGCGGTTGCCCCGGGACAACGCGTGGTATTGACGTTGGATCTCAACCTGGAACCGAACATGCATGTCTATGCGCCTGGAGTGGAGGGCTACATTCCGATCGATTGGAAGATGCAGGATTCCAAGGCGGTCCAGCTTTACGATCCCGTATTTCCCCGTGCCGAGAAGCTTTATCTGAAAGCCATCGATGAGACTGTTCCCGCTTACCGCAATCATTTTCGGCTGACGCGTGACATTACAATCCAGCCGGCGGATGGCTCGGGGCGCTTTACGGTGGATGGGTCGCTGCGATACCAAGCCTGCGACGATCGGCTGTGTTACATTCCGCAGACATTGCCTCTGCAGTGGACATTCGAGTACCAGCCTTTGCCTTAGAGGCGAAACAAAGCGGCGTGGAAACGGTCTTTTGATTGAAAACACTGGATTGCTGGCGACCTTAGGCTAGGGGGTCCGGTACTCTGCGTAAGCAAAACAGTACTATGAGTCAGTGGTAGGCCCCAACGCTGTTTGTTACGGTAGTGAAGGAGATCAAAACGGAATGAAAGTATCTATTATTGGAACTGGTTACGTAGGTTTGACCACGGGCGTATGTCTCGGGTATCTGGGACACCAAGTGACCTGCATTGATTCCGATCAAAAGAAAATCGGCATGCTGCAGGCCGGCAAGACGCCGATCTACGAACCTTTTCTGACGGAACTGATGGCGGCGGCTGCGCCGAATCTTCAGTTCTGCACCGATTATGCGGGTGCAGTGAAGAACGCCGACGTGATCTTTATCGCGGTGGGCACGCCCCCCTCCCCGGACGGCAGCCCGGACCTTCGCTATTTAAGCGCCGCGGCGCGTGGCATCGGAGAGCACTACGACGGCGATTTTCTGGTGGTGGTGAACAAATCCACGGTGCCCATCGGCAGCGGAAACTGGGTGGGTTCCCTGGTGCGCGAATCCTACGAACAACACCATGGGCGCAAAGCCAACGGACATTTCTCGGTGGCGTCCAATCCCGAATTTCTGCGTGAGGGTACGGCGCTGCACGACAGCCTGTACGCGGACCGCGTGGTCATTGGTTCGGACAATAGCCGCGCTTTAGAAGTTCTGTATTCCTTGTATCGCCCGATTCTCGATCAGACGTTCGCCGCGCCGCCTTATTTGCCGCGGCCCGAGAACATCGGTGCGGTGCCGCTGATTTCCACCGACCTGGCTTCGGCCGAACTGATCAAGTATGCCGCCAACGCATTTCTGGCGACCAAGATTTCCTATATCAACGAAATCGGGCAATTGGCCGAAAAAGTGGGCGCGGATATTTCACAAGTGGCTAAGGGGATCGGCCTGGACGCTCGCATCGGCACGCGTTTCCTGCAATCCGGAATCGGATGGGGCGGATCTTGTTTCGGCAAGGATACCTCGGCCTTGGTGGCCACGGCCCGGGAGTACAACATCGGCATGCCGATCGTGGAAGCGGCGCGCGAGATCAACAAGCGGCAGCGCGAACGCGTGGTTGAGAAGTTACTGGGCGAATTGAAAATTCTGAAGGGCCGCACCATCGGTTTGCTGGGTTTGGCCTTTAAGCCCAATACCGACGATTTACGCGAAGCCCCGGCTATCGATATCGCACGCAAGCTGGTGGAGCGCGGTTGCAAGGTGAAGGTGCATGACCCGGTGGCGCTGCACAAATTCGAACTGGATTATCCCGACCTGGGAGTGATTTGTTGCGAATCCGCCGAGGAAGTCGCCGACGATGTGGACGCGCTGGTGCTGGTTACCGAGTGGCAGGAATATCGGGAGCTGGACTGGGAAGCGATGGCCGGCCGGATGCGGACGCCGCTGGTTCTGGATGGCCGGCATGCGCTGGACCGTGCGCGGTTGGAGCGGTTTGGATTCCGCTATTTGGGTATTGCCGGGTAGTTTTGTTTTCGCGGGGCAGACGCCATTAACCGCGTCTGCCCTCTTCGGCCAGTCGTGGTTCAGTTAGCCATGCGAGTGAGCAGCCGATCTTCGGTTTCTATTTCCTGCGTTCGTTCGTTGTAACGGGTCAGGCGCGCCGGGCGGCCCAGCAGGAAGCCTTGCACCTCATCGCAATTCAGATTGCGCAAAACCTCCAATTGTCCGGGCGTTTCCACACCCTCCACAATCACTCGTTTCCCGATGCTGTGCGCCAGCGAAATCATTCCCTGAATTAGCGGCACCGCAGCGTTGTTCTCGCCGATCTGGGCCACGAAACAGCGATCGATTTTGAGTATGTCGATGGGCAGCTTGGGAAGATAACCCAGCGAAGAGTAGCCGGTGCCGAAGTCGTCCACCGAGATTCGAATTCCTTGCTGGCGCAGCTGGGACATTTTTCGGATCGCGCCTTCCATATCGCGCATGACGATGGACTCGGTAAGCTCCAGGTCCAGCAAATTGCCGGTCAGTCCACTTTCCAGCAGCACGCCGAGCACGGTATCCACAAAATCGGCGCGGGCGAACTGCATGGGAGAAACATTGACAGCCACGCGGACCAGGGGTTTGTCGTGATCCTGCCACCAGCGGCATTGGGCACAGGCTTCGCGCAGCACCCACTCGCCCAGACGAACAATCAGTCCGGTTTCTTCGGCCAGCGCGATGAACTCATTAGGCGGCACAAATCCCAAGCCGGGCCGCTGCCAGCGCGCCAGTGCTTCATAAGCGGTATGCCGGTTGTTCGCCACGCTGAAGATGGGCTGGTATTGCAGCGCAAGTTCTTCCCGATCCAGCGCGCGGCGCAGATCTGTCTCCATTTCCAGGCGCGCTTGGACCGCGGCGCCCAGCGCGGGGGTATAGAAGTGGACCCGATCCTTGCCGGCGTGTTTGGCTTTGTACATG
>DATHNM010000395.1:0-2356 GCA_035486095.1 Bryobacteraceae bacterium | reverse complement strand
AATCCGATGGCTTGGGCGAAATTGCCGAAGCTGCGCGCGGAACCACCGAAATCGTCCTGGACGCCTTCAATCAGTTCAACTTCTCAAAAGGCCTGGAAATTATCTGGGCGTTCATTTCTGTAATCGACAAGTTCATCGTGGAGCGCGCGCCTTGGAAGCTGGCGAAGGACCAGGATCATCATTCCCAGCGCCTGCTGGACGAAACGCTGTACACCGCTGCCGAGGCTCTACGCATAATCTGTGGCTGGATTTATCCAGTGATGCCGGCGTCGGCGCAGAATATTTGGGAACAACTCGGGATGTCTCAGCCCATCGAAAAGATACGTTTCGCGGATCTGCATTGGGGCAAGCTCGCGGGCGCCCAAAAGGTTGGTAAAGTTTTGGGTGTTTTTCCGCGCCTGGACGCCGCGCCATCCATCGCAAAAATGCAGGAACTGGAAACAGCCGAAAAATCACGGCAAGCCGCGCTTTTCGCTTCCGCGCCCGGGCCCGCGGCGCCAGCCGATGCCAAAATCTCCATCGACGAATTCGCCAAAGTGGAGTTGCGCGTCGGGCAAGTGCTCTCAGCCGAACGCGTCAAAGGCGCCGACAAGCTGCTGCATTTGAAAGTGGACATCGGCGAGAGCGAACCGCGCACGCTAGTGGCCGGCATCGCCGAGGCCTACACTCCAGAGCAGTTGATGGGACGCAAAGTTGTGATTGTCGCCAATCTTCAGCCCCGCAAGCTGCGTGGTATCGAATCGAACGGCATGATCGTGGCTGCTTCAGTGGAAGGCGGCAAACCCGTCCTGGCGGGATTCCTCGAAGATATTCCGATCGGAGCGCGATTGAAGTGAGTCTGATTGACTCCCACTGTCACCTCGACAGCACGGAGTTTGACGAGGACCGCGAGCAAGTAATCGAGCGCGCGCTGGCTGCAGGCGTGGAACACATGGTTGCCATCGGTACCGGCAACGGCCCACCGGATCTTGAAGCCGGCATTCGACTGGCGGACAAGTACCCGGCATTTTTCGCAACCGCCGGCATTCACCCGCACGACGCAGCCAAAGCCGGCGCCGGAGATTTCCGCCGCATCGCCGATCTGCTTTCGCATCCCAAAGTAGTGGCAGTTGGCGAAATCGGCCTGGACTATCATTACGATTTCGCGCCCCGCGAAGCCCAGAAATCCGCATTTATCGAACAAATGTCTATCGCTGTATCCGCGCGCAAACCGATTGTCATTCATACGCGCGAAGCCTGGGACGACACGGTAGCTCTGCTTGAGAAACATTGGAAGCATCATGCAATAGGCGGCATCATGCACTGCTTCTCCGGCGGGCCTGCGGAGGCTCAGCGCGCCTTGGATCTAGGCTTCTACCTAAGCTTCGGCGGCATTCTCACGTTTCCCAAAGCAACTCAAGTGCAAGAATCCGCAAAATTCGCGCCTGCCGATCGAATTCTGCTTGAAACAGACGCCCCGTATCTAGCCCCAGTCCCGAAACGCGGTAAGCGCAATGAACCGGCACTGATGGTGCACACCGCCCGAAAACTAGCCGATCTGCGCGGCTGCTCCCTCGATGAAGTATCGCGCACCACAACGGAAAATTCCCGCCGCCTGCTGCTCGGTGCCTAAATTTAAAGCCACAGGTCGCTTACGCTCGCGGTGCGGTAACGATCGTTTGTAGCCGAACCGCGACCGTAAGGAGCCGGTGCCTTTCGAGCCGCACGCCAGAACCAACTGCTAAACTAGAAAAATCCCATGGGACTCACCAGTAAGATCGGGCAGGCCCTCACCGCGCGCGAGATGCTGGATCTGGTCAAGGACGATCTCGATCGCGTGGAACGCGAGATCAGTCTGGAATCCGTGGCTAGTGTCGACGCTGTTACCACCATCAATCGCTACCTGCAAGACGGCGGTGGAAAACGCCTGCGCCCCATGCTGGTACTATTGGCCTCCAGATTAGTGGGTGCCGTCTCCGATGGATCCATACGCATGGCGGCGGTGGTGGAAATGATCCACGCGGCTACGCTGGTGCACGATGATGTCATCGACACCGCCAAAACTCGCCGCGGACGTCCATCCTCCAACACTATCTGGGGAAATCACACCTGTGTGTTGGCGGGCGACTGGCTGTATATGCAGGCCTTTCAAATCGCCCTGCGCGAGCGGAATTTTCATGTGCTCGATCTGCTCATCGCCCTCACGCAAATGATGGTGGAAGGTGAGCTGCTCCAGCTGGAATGCATCGGCAAGATCGCGATCTCGGAAGCTGATTATATGGAGCTGGTGGACCGCAAGACCGCCAGCCTCTTCTCGGCCTGCGCGCGGTTGGGCGCCCTGATGGGCGGCGCCGATGAGGCCACTGAAGCCCGCCTG